>NZ_JAJJPG010000054.1:12357-22708 GCF_032907665.1 Intrasporangium sp. | reverse complement strand
GACTCCGCGGACTCGGCGGACTCGGCGGACGAGGCCGATGAGGCCGATGAGGCCGGCGTTCAGAAGGCTGAGGAGACGGCGGAGACGACCACCTCCTGATCCGCGCAGCTGCAGGCCGGTGCCCTTTCGGGGGTGCCGGCCTTCGCCGTCCTCGCCGAGATGTGCACTCGGGGCCTCAATGGGTAGTGGCCCCGTGTGCCGCCGCGGGCAGGCCCGGCCGGCACGGGACGCGAGGAGGCACCGAGTGACCGAGTTCGACCACACCCCCACTGAACTGCCCGACCAGGAGCGCAGCCGCGGCGCTGCGGACCCTTCCGTCAACCAGGTGCCCGGCGAGCCGGACGACGTCGACATCGAGCGCGGGAGCGCCGACGGCAGCCCCCGGGAGAACGCCCCTCTCGAGGAGTCGCTCGACGACGCCGGTGACGTCGTCGGCACCGAGACGCACCATGACCAGGAGGACTCCTCGGTCCGCTGAACACGTCCCGATCTGGGCCGGTTCCCGGGCACCACGCAGCCCCCGGGAGCCGGCCCGCCTGCGTCCGGGCCATGGCGCACCGGAGCCCCGCCCAGCGGCATACGGCATGGGCGGGACGCCGTTTGTGCGCTCAGGGCGAACACAGCGTGGTCCGGGAAATCCCGCCACACCCCGGGGCGTTAGGGTCAGTGACGAGCCAGCCGACCGCGCACCCACCGGTCGGGCGGGACAACTTCGACGATGGAGACAAGGTGACTTCGGACATCTCCGCCAACGGCACCGGCCTGCCGGGCGGTCTCGACGACCACATCTACAACCGGCTCCTCAAGGAGCGCATCATCTTCCTCGGCTCCGACGTCCGCGACGAGAACGCGAACGCCATCTGCGCGCAGCTGCTGCTGCTCTCGGCCGAGGACCCCGAGAAGGACATCTGGCTCTACATCAACAGCCCGGGCGGCTCGATCTCGGCCGGCATGGCGATCTACGACACGATGAACTGGATCCCCAACGACGTCGCCACCGTCGCGATGGGCATGGCCGCCTCCATGGGGCAGTTCCTCCTCTCGGCCGGCACGAAGGGCAAGCGCTACGCCACGCCGCACGCCCGCGTCATGATGCACCAGCCGTCCGGCGGCATCGGTGGCACGGCGACGGACATCAAGATCCAGGCCGAGCAGATGCTCTACATCAAGAACCAGATGGCGGAGCTCATCGCGCAGCACACCGGGCAGTCGGTGGACCAGATCGTCAAGGACTCCGACCGTGACCGCTGGTTCAGCGCCGAGGAGGCGAAGGAGTACGGCTTCGTCGACCACGTGTTCTCCAGCTCCGGCCAGGCGGTCGAGGGCGAGGGCGTGGGGCAGGCCGACGCCAAGACCGACGCCACGAGCGACGAGAAGTGAGAGACCCGATGATGATCAACCCGACGAACCGTCTGGCCGCCCCGGCCCCGCAGAGCCGCTACATCCTGCCGCAGTTCGAGGAGCGCACGTCCTACGGCATGAAGCGGTCCGACCCCTACAACAAGCTCTTCGAGGACCGCATCATCTTCCTCGGCGTGCAGGTCGACGATGCCTCCGCCGACGACATCATCGCCCAGCTGCTCGTCCTCGAGTCGCTGGACCCGGACCGCGACATCCTCATGTACATCAACAGCCCAGGCGGCTCGTTCACCGCGATGACGGCGATCTACGACACGATGCAGTTCGTCCGACCCGACATCCAGACGTTCGTCATCGGTCAGGCCGCGTCCGCCGCCGCAGTCCTGCTCGGCGCGGGAGCCGCCGGCAAGCGCTTCGCCCTGCCGAACTCCCGCATCCTCATCCACCAGCCGGCGCTGGCGGGGGGCGAGTTCGGCCAGGCGTCGGACATCGAGATCCAGGCCAACGAGGTGCTCCGTATGCGTACCTGGCTCGAGGACACCCTGGCCCGGCACACGGGGCGCACGTCCGAGACGGTCCGTGACGACATCGAGCGTGACAAGATCCTCTCCGCCGACGACGCCAAGGAGTACGGCCTCATCGACGAGGTCCTCGCCTCGCGCAAGGCCTCCCTCGAGGAGTGACGTTCATCACGAGCGCGTATGCCGCTCAGCGGGCTCCGCGCGGAAGGTGACCTTCCGCTGGCGCCGGGCTGGGCGGCATACCGCTGTGCGGGGTCTATGTTGGGGCCATGGCGAGTACTGAGTTCGAGTCGGCCGTCGCGGCCGTCAAGGGCCTGACCGAGGACCCCGGCAATGACGTCAAGCTGAAGCTCTACGCCCTCTACAAGCAGGTGACCGAGGGTGACGTGTCGGGCAAGCGGCCGGGCTTCACCGACTTCGTCGGACGAGCGAAGTACGACGCGTGGGCCGACCTCAAGGGGACGTCGGCCGCGGACGCCGAGGCGCAGTACATCGCGATCGTGCAGGACCTCACCGCCCCCTGACCGCCTGATCGGCACTCACCGCCCCTGCTCCCTTGCGGCCTCTGACCGGGCCTCTGATCTGCTCTCTGCCTACGAGATCCGGCCGTGGGTGGATCCGGTAGGAGACTTCGGCACGATCGCCTACCAGAATCCGCCACGGATGGATCGGGTAGGCCCACCCGGATCGCCCCTGTGGACGAGCCTCGACGGTCAGGCGGCAGGACGGCCACCATCGGTCCATGACCAGACCGGGAGCGGAACCGTTTCGCGTCGACAAGGATGACCGGGGCACACGAGTCCTGCCCGCCGGGGTGACCGAGTGGGACCTGAGGTCGGGGCGGTACCGACGGCTCTTCAAGGGCGTCTACGTCGGCAGGAAGGTGACCGTGACGCCGTTGCTCCTGGCCCGGGCGGCCCTCCTGCTCGTGGACCCGCGCTCGGTGGTCTCGCACCAGTCGGCCGCGCGGATCTGGGGTGCGGTGGTGCCGGACGACGGCCTGGCTCACCTGTCCTGCGTCGGGAGGCGGCCACAGGTCCGGGGCCTCGCCGCGCATCGAGTGAGCAGGGGTGGGCAGAAGTACGTCACGTTCCGCGGGCTCCGGGTCACCACGCCCGCGCAGACCTTTCTCGACCTGGCGGCGGACCTCGGCCTGGTCGACCTCGTCGTGCTCGGCGACTCGCTCGTCAAGGCCGAGCGAGTGACTCCCGCCCAGCTCGTCGAGGCCGCAGCGGCCTTTCGCGGCCGCTCGCGGCGTAGGGCGCGACGGGCGGCCGGTCTGGTGCGGGCCGAGGTCGACTCACCGATGGAGACCCGGTTGCGGCTCCTGCTCGTCCTCGCTGGCCTCCCGGAGCCGGTCATCAACCACAAGATCCACTGGCCGGGTGGCAGGGTCCGGTTCCGGTTCGACCTGAGCTATCCCGAGTACCGACTCGTCATCGAGTACGACGGTCGCCAGCACGCCGAGTCCGATGACCAGTGGGGGATCGACCTGGATCGCCGGGAGTGGATGGACGGCGGGAAGTGGCGGCTCATCGTGGTCCGGGCCACGGGGATCTACACCACGCCGGCACACACGCTCCAGCGCGTCATCGGCGCGATGCGCGACCAGGGGATGCCCGTGCCGACCCTCTCGGACGAGTGGCGCCAGCACTTCCCGTCACGAGCCGACGACGTCGCCGAACCGGCCTGACCGCGGACCGACGCGGCGCCGGAGGTGTCGACCTGGCCGTGCCGGGAGGGGCGGTGGGTGCGGGAGCCCGTTCAGCGGCATACGGCATGAACGGTCCTGACACGTGCGGACGTGGGGCGTTCGTGGCTTGTCAGCCGTCAGCGGACAAACGGCGTTGCACGAGCGAGGGTGGGTCGCTCCGTCGTCTAATAGGAGTCGACCCCCTAGATTGGGGGACGTTGTCGACCGCTGTAGTCGAGGGTAGGAGCAATCGGTGGCACGCATCGGAGAAGGCGGAGACCTCCTCAAGTGCTCGTTCTGCGGGAAGAGTCAGAAGCAGGTCAAGAAGCTCATCGCGGGCCCCGGTGTCTACATCTGCGACGAGTGCATCGACCTGTGCAACGAGATCATCGAGGAGGAGCTCGCCGAGTCCAGTGAGCTGGGGCTGGACCACTTGCCCAAGCCCAAGGAGATCTTCGACTTCCTCGAGCACTACGTCGTCGGGCAGGACACGGCCAAGAAGTCCCTCGCCGTCGCCGTCTACAACCACTACAAGCGGATCCAGGCGGGGGAGGGACCCAAGCGCGACGACGACCACGTCGACATCGCCAAGTCCAACATCCTGCTCATCGGCCCGACCGGATCGGGCAAGACCTACCTCGCGCAGACCCTCGCGAAGATGCTCAACGTCCCCTTCGCCATCGCCGACGCCACCGCGTTGACCGAGGCCGGCTACGTCGGCGAGGACGTCGAGAACATCCTGCTCAAGCTCATCCAGGCCGCCGACTACGACGTGAAGAAGGCCGAGACCGGGATCATCTACATCGACGAGGTCGACAAGATCGCCCGCAAGTCGGAGAACCCGTCGATCACCCGTGACGTCTCCGGCGAGGGGGTCCAGCAGGCGCTGCTGAAGATCCTCGAGGGCACCACGGCATCCGTGCCGCCCCAGGGCGGACGCAAGCACCCGCACCAGGAGTTCATCCAGATCGACACGACGAACGTCCTGTTCATCGTCGGTGGCGCCTTCGCCGGGCTCGAGAAGATCATCGAGAGCCGCGCCGGCCGCAAGGGGCTCGGCTTCGGCCAGCCGTTGCACACGCCCAAGGACCTCGCCGACAGCTTCGCCGACGTCATGCCGGAGGACCTGCTCAAGTTCGGTCTCATCCCCGAGTTCATCGGGCGACTGCCCGTCCTGACGACGCTGACCCCGCTCGACCAGCAGGCGCTGGTCAACATCCTGACGGAGCCGCGGAACGCGCTCGTCAAGCAGTACCAGAAGATGTTCGAGATCGACGGCGTCGAGCTCGAGTTCACCCACGACGCCCTGGAGTCCGTCGCCGACCAGGCACTGCTGCGCGGCACCGGGGCCCGGGGCCTGCGCGCGATCATGGAGGAGGTCCTCCTGCCGGTCATGTTCGACGTGCCGAGCGACGACGGCATCGCGCGGGTCGTGGTGACCCGCGAGGTCGTGCTCGACAACGTCAACCCGACGATCGTGCGTCGTGAGGCGGAGCCGCGGCCCAAGCGCCAACGCAAGGAATCCGCATGAGCCAAGGGGTGAGGACCCGAGCGAGGCCCGGAGCGCCGGTTCGGCTCATGCGGCAGGGATTCCGCATGAGCCAAGGCGTGAGGACCCGAATGAGGGACGAGCGTCGGTGCGGCTCATGCGGCAGGGACGGCAGGTCCGCCTGACCGGTCACGGGGGCAGCACCAGGGGGTAGGCATGATCGCACCGTTCCGACTCCAGGCCGGCGACCGCGTTCCCGTCCAGCAGTCGACGACGACGTGTGGCTCTGCCTGCCTGACGGTGGCGCGCATGCTCGTGAACCCGGCCTTCGCCCGGTGGATCCGGTTCGGCCTCGAGGACGACGCCAAGGACGAGGCCGCCTCCGACGGGCGCTCGGTCGAGGAGCGCTTCGCCGCCCACGAGCAGGTGGTCGCACGGCGGACCAACGCCATGGTCGGCGCGGGGGGCCGCATCCAGGCGCCGTGGCCGCGGGCATTGGGCACCCCACCGTGGGGCGCGATCGGCGAGCTCGAGTACGGCGCTGCCGTGCCGTGGGCGGACTACGACCTCGAGTGGTTCCGTTTCGTGCGGCCAGCGACGCTCGACCGGGCCTACACCTCGCTCCAGCAACGGGTGCGCGCCGGCCGTCCCGCGCTCCTCTACATCGGCAACGCCTGGCTTCCCCGCCATGTCGTGCTCGTCATGCCCGCGACGCGGGGCCAGGAGCTCGACGTCTACGAACCGTCGGTCGGCCGCGTGCTCGACCTGCCGCGGCGGGCCTTCGTCGAGCGGCAGATGCGGATGGCCGGCTGGGATGTGCCATGGGGCGCCGTCTGGGACGACGCACGACAGTGACGCGACGCTAGTCGCTCTGGAGTGGCGGTTCGCTGCGGAGCGCGAAGACGCCGATTGCGAGGCCGCCGAGTCCGATGACGTATGCCGCTGGGCCGGGATCCAGTCCACCGCCCCGGAGCGCACCGGTGAGCAGGGCCACCGCCGGCGCCGCGAGCGCCGCGAGGATGACGGCACGCAGCCACGCGCGGGTCGTCCGCGTCGAGAACCCACCAGCCGGCGGCGTGGTCGCCGAGAGCGCGGCTGCCGCGTGACCGATGAGCACCGCGACAGCTCCCGGGATCGACCACAGGGAGAAGCTTCCGGACGGGGTGAGGATGAACCACCCCACGATCATGAGGCCCCAGTAGGCGAGCGGCACCCCGGAGCCGGCGTAGGCCAGGGTTGCCAGCGGTACGACGACGAGGACCCACCAGATGGGGTCGAACCCGCCGGCGGCCAGCCACAGGGCCTGGAGGTAGACGGCTGCGGCGGCCACCCCGATCATCGCCAGGCCGAGCTGGGGGAGCGACCATTGGATGCCGCGACCAAAGCTGATCGTGCGCCAGGTGCTGCCTGCCGTGGCTGGGCCCGTGCGGCGCTGGGTGTGGGCAGTCATCGCCGCCTGCCCATCCGCGGAGCCGAGGCGCGCCTCGCGATGTCACGGAGGACATGGTCGAGGGACCCCGGCCCGCGCCATGGCACGACCGGGACGCCTCGGGTCACGAGGGAGTGGACCTGCGCCTGCCGCGAGAGCAGCCGGATCCGCCAGGCGAGTGCTTCGTGGACACTGCCCGGGTTGTCGGCGAGATGCTCCGGAAAAGTGTCGACGACGACGGTCGTCATCCCCCGGGCGGCCAGGGTGTGGGCGAGCCCGACCATCGTCTGGTCGATGAGCGGGCTGAGGACGAGGCACAGGGCCATGGGGTCGACGCCGCGAATGGCGTGCTCCCCGTCGTCCCGACGCTCGCTGGCGGGCGCGATCGAGGCCAAGGTCTCGAGGACGCGCCGCAGGTGCCTCGTGCCCGAGCCGACACCCAGTCGGGGGATGTTGGCGGCCCCGACGGTCCGCAGGGTGAGGCGGTCGTTGCTCCTGAGGAAGTGCTCGCTCATCGCCCCCGCGGCCCGGACGGTGACGTCGAGACTCGTCGGCCGTCCGTCGATGCCTTCGCGTGGTCCGAGGTCGCTGAAGGCGTCGACGAGGAGGAAGACGTGCGCGTCCTCGTCCGCATAGGTCGAGGTGACGTGGAGCTCGCCGGTCCGCAGGGACACCGGCCAGTGGATCCGCCGGAGTCGGTCGCCGGGATGGAACTGGCGGATCGTGTTGAACTCGCTGCCCGAGCCGGGTCGGGCCGAGCGGTTGAGGCCGACGAGGCCTCGCGGGTGCGGCGTCGGCGCCGAGGCGTCGAAGCGGGCTGGCACCGGGAGGGTGGCGGTGGCGAGGTCAGGGACGTCCGTCGGGCCGACACGGTAGGCGCCCCAGGGACTCGAGAGGGCCACGCTCAGGGTGCCGACCTGGCGGCGGCCCCACCGGGTCGTCCGCAGGGCGATGGACCCGACCCCGTCCTCGAGGTGTGCGATCCCGTTTCCCGGCCGGCGCTCCACCCACGGGGTCGAGGCCAGCGTGATGACACCGTCGGCGCGGGGCCTCGGGTGGACGTCGACCGCGATGGTGGTGACGTCTCCCTCGCGGAGCGTCCCGGTGCTCATGGTCACCTCGGCGACGGCGCCCCCGCGCGGTCGGGCCAGCTGTCCCCAGATCGCCGCCACGACGAGCGGCGCGGCGAGGACGAGCAGGTCCGGCCTCCGCCCGACGACCGCGGCAACGGAGGCAGCCGCGGCGAGGAGCACGGCTCGGGCGTGGGCCGCTGTCGCAGTCCACCCGCCGAGCGGGCGGGACGACGTCGTCCGGGGCAGGAGGGGCCGCACGTCAGGCCTCGGAGTGACCGGGCGACAGCGCAGACCCGCTCGACCCGCTCGGCTCACCTGTCGGCGTCGACCAGCCGGCAGGGCCGGTCCCGCTCCCCGGCTCGCGCGGCGCCGGCGTCGGCACCGACCGGAGCAGGCGCGTCACGACGTTGCTCCCGCTGACGTCGCTCATCCACAGCTCCGGCTTCACCGTGACGCGGTGGGCGAGGACGGGCTTCGCCACGGCCTTGACGTCCTCGGGCGTGACGTAGTCGCGACCGCCGATGACCGCATAGGCCCGGGAGCACAGCAGCAGGCCGAGGGCGCCGCGGGGAGAGGCGCCCATGAGGACGTCCCCGTGGGCGCGCGTGGCAGCGGCGAGGGCGACGCAGTAGCGCCCGACGGACTCGTCGACGACCACGCGCTCCACCGCGGCCTGCATGGCAAGCAGCTCGTCGGGTGTGACGATGGGCTCGAGGGTCTGCTCCTCCTGTTGGCGTGCCATCCGGTTGGCG
This sequence comes from Intrasporangium sp., assembly GCF_032907665.1. Taxonomy (GTDB): domain Bacteria; phylum Actinomycetota; class Actinomycetes; order Actinomycetales; family Dermatophilaceae; genus Intrasporangium. The sequence continues at coordinate 14,392 of NZ_JAJJPG010000054.1, read as the reverse complement.
AGGATCTGCCACTCCTCGTCGACGGAGGGGTAGCCGAAGGACACCCGCATGAGGAAGCGGTCGAGCTGCGCCTCCGGGAGGGGGTAGGTCCCTTCGTACTCGACGGGATTGGCGGTCGCGAGGACGTGGAACGGCCGCGGGAGCGGGAAGGTGCGCCCCTCGACGGTCACCTGTCGCTCCTGCATGGCCTCGAGCAGGGCGGCCTGCGTCTTGGGGGGCGTGCGGTTGATCTCGTCGGCGAGGAGCAGGCCGGTGAAGATCGGTCCCGGCCGGAACTCGAAGTCGCCCGAGCGTTGGTCGAAGACGAAGGAGCCGGTGATGTCGCCAGGGAGCAGGTCGGGGGTGAACTGGGCCCGCTTGAACGTCAGCCCGAGGGTCTGGGCGAAGCTCCGGGCGGCGAGGGTCTTGCCGAGGCCCGGGAAGTCCTCCATGAGGACGTGCCCTCCGGCGAGGACGCCGGCGAGGACGAGGCGCAGGGGCTCACGCTTGCCCACGACGGCGCGCTCGACCTCCGTGAGGACGGCGTTGCTGAGGTCGCTCACGCGACGGAGGTCCATGCCGGTGGCCGCCGGGTCGGTCAGGTTGCTCATCGGGTCACCACTGCTCGATTCGTCGGAGGGTCTGGTCAAGGCGCTCGGGGCGGTAGAGGTCGGGCGGCGGCAGGGTCACGAGGAACTCCCACAGCTCGGGGGGCATGACTCCCTCCGCCCACCTGGGTTCCTCCTCGATGACGATCCCGTGCTTGGCGTAGAGGCGCTCGCGAATGATCTCGCTGAGCCTGTTGTGCAGGTCGTGGACGAGCTCGGCCCGGCCTTCCGGCCGCGCGTTCGCGGCTTCGAGCCGCGCGGCGAGGTTGGTGACGCGGTAGTCGTTGCCCCGGTTCCCGGCGGTGAGACGGCCGTCGGTCAACGGCCACACGGTCTGCTGCTGGCTGCTGACGTGGTCGACGGCATACCACGCGAGGGCGGCGACGGCGACGAGCACGACGCCGAGCCGCGGGACGTCCGGCCTCAGGCCGATCAGGCCGGCGAAGAGGGCGACGACCGCCCAGGCGATGACGAGTCCGGCGATGCGGCGGCGCCAGGCCCGAAGGGCGGTGACGAGGGGCCGTATGCCGCTGGGCTGGCTGCTCATCGTCAGCGCCCTTCCGCGTCGGTGAGCGTCGTTGCGCTGGCGCGGGGTGCCCGCTCCAGGTCGCTGCGGATCGCGCTGAGAGCGGTGATGGCGCGCCGTCGGTGCGTCTCGGTCAGTGGATGGGTCGAGAAGCGGGCCTCGCGGTAGAGGGCCGACAGCTCGCGGAGACTGCGAGGATCGACCTCCCAGGTCGCGAGCACGCGGGCGACGTATTCGGTCGAGGTCTCCGCGGGATGCCGAGGCAGGCCGGCCGCGCCGGCGGCGGCCTCGAGGGCGACCCACGCAGCGACGATGGCGTTGCGCGGCGCGCCTTGCCCCAGGTTCTCGAGGCCGGAGTCCGCGCCCTGGAGGATCTCGGTGGGCACCTCGGGAACCGCGAAGCCGGGCTCGGCATGGCTCGTGACCTGTGGCCTGATCCGCCGCAGCAGGTCACGCAGGGCGAGGACGAGGAGGGCCAGCAGGGCGACGACGACGCTCACGACGAGCAGCTGGACGATCACGGCCAACAACCCCGAGGGATCCCACCCTGAGCCGCCCTCGGGTGTGCGGGACTCCTGGGGCAGCGCGGTGAGCTCGGGGCCGAGCGTCCACGTGGGTGCCCGCGGGTCGACCGCCGTCCGGGGCCGGCTCATGAGGTCGGGGGACCGGCCCGAGGCCGCGACGACGAGGGCAGCCATGACGACGACGGCGCCGATGGACCCGCCGACGACCGCGGTCCGCCCCCTGCGAGACATGGAGCAACCCTAGTCATCGCCGAGACGACGGGAACCTCCCGGAGGTCACGATCGGTTCCCAATCTCGAGGACCCTGCAGCCGCGGCATTCGAGGCCACTCGACGAGGTCCAGTCGAGGCCACTCGACGAGGTCCAGTCGAGGCCACTCGACGAGGTCCAGTCGAGTG
>NZ_JAJJPG010000054.1:0-12257 GCF_032907665.1 Intrasporangium sp. | reverse complement strand
TCGAGGCCACTCGACGAGGTCCAGTCGAGGCCACTCGACGAGGTCCAGTCGAGTGGCCCCGAACGCCGTGGCCCGTGTGGCCCCTGTGGCCCCTGTGGCGCGCCAGCCCGGTCGAGTGGCCCCGAACGCCCGCGTGCTTCGGTGCCGGCCGTCAGGCCGAGTGCGATGGCCGCTTGTCGACGGGGATGAGCTCGGCCTCGCGGACCTCGATCCCGTCGCCGTCACCGTAGGCGAGGTCCCCGATCCGGCCGGTGGCCCTGAGGTCTCCCTCCGCGAGGCGCACGTGGTCGAGCTGCACTGCCGGGCCGACGAGCGTCATCGTCCGCACCTCCGCCCGCATTCCCAGCTTGGCCTCGGACTTGACCTTGCGGACGCCGGCGAGGGCCTCGCTCACGGAGGCGAGCACGGCGGGGTCGCCCCCAGCGGGGAGCTCGTCCCGGGACGGCCAGGACTGGCGGTGCACCGAGCCCGACTCGAACCACGACCACACCTCCTCCGTCGCATACGGCAGGAAGGGGGCGAAGAGCCGCAGGAGCGTGTCGAGGGCGATCCGCAGGGCCGCTCGGGCGCTCGCCGCCTCGGCCTCGCCGCGGCCGCCGTAGGCCCGGTCCTTGACGAGCTCGAGGTAGTCGTCGCAGAAGGTCCAGAAGAAGGACTCGGTCACCTCGAGCGAGCGGGTGTAGTCCCACGACTCGAAGCCGTGCGTCGCCTTGTCGACGACCTCGGCGAGGGTCGCGAGCATCGACCGGTCCAGCGGGTTGGTCACGGCGTCCCGCAACGCCTCGGGCGTTGTCCCGGCCGAGCGGTCTCCGGAGACCTCGCCGAAGCCGAGGGCGAACTTCGAGGCGTTGAGCACCTTGATCGCGAGGCGACGGCCGACCTTCATCTGGCCGGTGTCGTAGGCGGCGTCGGTGCCCAGACGCCCCGAGGCGGCCCAGTAGCGCACCGCGTCGGCGCTGTTCTCCTTGACGACGTCCTCGGGCGTGACGACGTTGCCCTTCGACTTGCTCATCTTCTTGCGGTCCGGGTCGAGGATCCAGCCGCTGATGGCGGCGTTGGTCCACGGCACGGTCCCGTGCTCGTGGTGGGCTCGCACGACCGTCGCGAAGAGCCAGGTCCGGATGATGTCGTGGGCCTGCGGCCGCATGTCCATCGGGAAGAGCTTGCCGAACAGGTCGGCGTCGCTGCCGTGGGAGGTGCCGTCGCCGATCGGCCACCCCGCGGCGATCTGCGGCGACAGCGACGACGTCGCCCACGTGTCCATGATGTCGGGGTCGCCGACGAAACCACCGGGCTTGCCGCGCTGGTCCTCGGTGTAGCCGGGCGGGGCCTGGGCTGCCGGGTCGATGGGGAGGTCGTTCTCGCTCGGCACCAGGACCCGGTCGTGGTCGACCTCTCCGTGCTCGTCGACGGCGTACCAGACCGGGATGGGCACACCGAAGAAGCGCTGTCGGCTGATGAGCCAGTCGCCGTTGAGTCCCGAGACCCAGTTCTCGTAGCGCGATCGCATGAACGTCGGGTGGAAGGCGATCTCCCGGCCCCGCTCGATGAGGGCGGCGTTGAGGTCGGCGTCGCGGCCGCCGTTGCGGATGTACCACTGCCGGGAGGTGACGATCTCGAGGGGCTTCTCGCCGCGTTCGTAGAAGTTGGCCTTGCGGTTCGTCTTCTGCGGCTCACCGTCGAGGTCGCCGGACTCGCGCAGGGCGCGGACGACGGCCTCGCGCGCGCTGAAGGTCGTCTTGGTGGCGAGCTCGGCGGCATAGAGCGCCTCGCCGGGCCCGCCGGCGATCCACTCCGGCGTCTCGGCCTGGAGCCGACCGTTGCGGGTGATGACCGAGCGGGTCGGCAGGCGCAGCTCCCGCCACCACATCACGTCGGTGAGGTCGCCGAAGGTGCAGCACATGGCGATCCCGGCGCCCTTGTCCATCTCGGCGGCCTCGTGGGCGAGCACGGGGACCTCGACACCGAAGAGGGGCGAGGTCACCGTGGTGCCGAAGAGCGGCTGGTAGCGCTCGTCGTCGGGGTGGGCGACGAGCGCCACGACCGAGGGGATGAGCTCGGGGCGCGTCGTCTCGATGTGGACGACGCTGCCCGGCGCACCGGCGACGTGGAAGGCGACCCGGTGGTACGCGCCCGGGTAGTCGCGGGCCTCGAGCTCGGCCTGGGCGACCGCGGTCTGGAAGGTGACGTCCCAGAGGCCGGGGGCCTCGGCCTGGTAGGCCTCGCCGCGGGCGAGGTTGCGCAGGAACGCCTGCTGGGCCGTCGCGCGGGAGCGGTCGTCGATGGTGCGGTACGAGATGTCCCAGTCGAGGGAGAAGCCGAGGCGCCGGAAGAGCGACTCGAAGGCCTCCTCGTCCTTGACCGTGAGCACGTCGCACAGCTCGATGAAGTTCTGACGGCTCACCGGCTTCTCGTCGGCGGCCTTGCCGGACCTGGCGGTGCCCTCGGACGGCGGCTGGAAGTCGGGGTCGTAGGGCAGGGTCGCGTCGCCGCGCACGCCGTAGTAGTTCTGCACACGCTTCTCCGTCGGCAGACCGTTGTCGTCCCAGCCGATGGGGTAGAAGACCTCGAGCCCCTGCATCCGCTTGTACCGCGCCATGCAGTCCGTGTGGGTGTACGAGAACACGTGGCCGACGTGGAGCGAGCCCGACGCGGTCGGTGGCGGGGTGTCGATGGCGAAGACCTGGTCCCGGGGGAGGGAGAGGGCCCGCTCGCGGTCGAAGGCGTAGGTCCGCTCGGCCCTCCATACCTGCATCCACTTCTCCTCGAGTCCGTCGAGCGTGGGACGCTCGGGGATCCGCGAGGTCGTCGGTGCAGATGTGTCAGTCATGCGCCCAATCCTTCCATGCGGATCCACGTGCCCTCGACCGTGTATGTCGGTGCATCGCTGCGCCCGTATGCCGCTGGGCTCGCCCCAGAGGCGTCCGCGGTGTGGGGATGGTCACGGAGCAAACGCGCGATCCGGGCCCGTGGAGGATGACGGTCCGTTTCCCGGCAGGGCAGAGTGTCCCCATGGAGCCTGTCTACACACCGGTCATCACCTTCGCCCGGGGCGTCTTCGCGCTCCAGGGCCTGAGGTTCACGATGCTCGGGGAGGACAACGTCCCCAGGTCCGGGGGCGCGGTCATGGCGATCAACCACATCGGCTACATGGACTTCACCTACGCCGGCCTCGCCGCGCTGAAGTCCGGCCGGCTCGTTCGCTTCATGGCCAAGGAGTCCGTCTTCACACACCCGGTCAGCGGACCGCTCATGCGGGGCATGCACCACATCCCCGTCGACCGCACCGCGGGCGCGGCCTCCTACCGGGCCGCCGTCGAGGCCCTGCGCGGCGGGGAGATCGTCGGCGTCTTCCCGGAGGCGACGATCAGCCGCTCCTTCGAGCTCAAGGGGTTCAAGACGGGGGCCGCCCGCATGGCGGCCGAGGCCGGTGTTCCCATCCTCCCGGTCGTCATCTGGGGCTCCCAGCGAGTGTGGACCAAGGGCCACCCGAAGCGGCTCGGCCGCACGAACACGCCGATCTCCGTCTCCGTCGGGGAGCCGATCCCGGTCCCGGCAGACGCCGACCCGGAGCAGGTCACGGCGGGATACAAGGCCGTCATGCAGGACATGCTCGACGTGCTGCGCGCGACGTACGAGCCCCTCACCGGTGCGGACCTGAAGTTCCTTCCCGCGTCGATGGGCGGAACCGCGCCGACCCTCGCCGAGGCCACCCGGCTCGACGACGCCGAGGCGGAGGAGCGGCGGCGGCGGGCGGACGAGCGCCGAGCGGAGGAGGGGCACTGACAGCGGGCACTGACCGCGCCGCTCGGGCGCCCGGCCAGGCAGCGCGCAGCCGGCCCAGCGGCATACGGCACGGGGTCGGCTACCCTGCCGCGCATGGCCCCACCCCGTCAGCGTGTCCCCGAGGGGCCGGCGCCCGAGCCGGCCGTGCAGAGGCTGCGCGTCCGCTATGCCAAGCGGGGCCGCCTCCGGTTCACCTCGAGCCGGGACTTCCAGCGAGCGCTCGAGCGAGCCCTGCGCCGGGCTGACGTGCCGATGGCGTTCTCGGCAGGCTTCCACCCGCACCCGAAGATCAGCTATGCGAACGCCGCGTCAACGGGGACGGCGAGCGAGGCGGAGTACTTCGAGCTGCACGTCACGGAGCGGGTGGAACCGGAGTCCGTGCGGGCCGCCCTCGACGAGGCGCTCCCCGACGGGATCGACATCGTCCAGGTGGTCGAGGCGGGCCCGGGGGCGCTCGCCGACCGCCTCGAGGCGAGCGACTGGCGGGTGGAGCTCGCGGGCGTGCCGGTCGAGACGCTGCGCCGGGCCGTCGATCACCTGCTCGGGCTCGAGACCGCCGAGGTGACCCGGATGACGAAGTCCGGTCCGCGGACCTTCGACGTCCGTGGCGCGGTGGTCGCCGCGCAGGTCCAGTCGCCTCAGGATGCGGCTCGCGAGGCCGCGGCGAATGACGGGATCCGGCCCGACTGTGCGATACTGCGCATGGTCGTACGGCACACCACACCCGCCGTCCGCCCCGACGACATTCTGACCGCGCTGCGTGAGACTGCCGACCTGGCGCCACCGCGTCCGCCACTGGTGACGCGACTGGCCCAGGGACCGCTCGACACCGCAACCGCGAGGGTGACCGACCCGCTGGCCTGACCACCGTCCGATCAGCGAACCGGCTGCCGACAAGAAGGCCGACGGCATCAGATCATGGGGCCGCGCCCCCGCGCGAACCATTTTCAGGTGTAACAAGACGACTTCCGTCCGTCACTCGTGGCGCGACGACCGAATCGACCAGCACGCGTGTGTGCGGTGGTGAAGGCTCCGGCCAAGGGTGTGGGTCACCCCGCACCCGACGGGAGGTTGCCTGATGGCACCCAACGACACCACACCCACCGACACCACAGACGAAGGCACCACGCGCGGGGACAAGGACACCACGCCGTATGCCGCTGAGGGCCTTCCGGACGGCCCCGCAGACGGCGCCGCGCCGGCTCCCCGGAAACGTGCGACCCGGCGCACGGCGAAGAAGGCCGCACCGGCCCCCGAGAGTGCCGCGGCCGCCGACGCAGGCGCTGACCCGGACTCGGCTTCCGACTCCGATGCGACCGCGGAGGCCGCGCCCGCACCCGCGCGCAAGCGGGCCGCGCGCAAGACCGCCGCGCCCCGCACGCGCGCACCGAAGAAGGCCGTCGTCGAGACCCTCGACGTCATCGAGTCCGTCGCGGTCACCGAGGCGGGGGCCGGCGCCGAGCCCGAGACGGGGCCTGAGACAGGGACCGAGACCGGGACCGAGACCGGGACCGAGACCGGGAGCGAGAGTGGGCGCGCGACGCGGCGCGGGCGCAGGTCCCGGAAGGCAGCTCCGGAAGAGACGTCGGCCACGCAGGCCCCGGTCGAGCAGTCCGAGCCTGGTGTGAGGGGCCTCGCCGAGGACCTCACCGAGGCCCCTGCCGAGGAGGCCGAGGACGAGGCCGCCGCCGACGAGGCCGACGCCGCTGCCAGTGGGGCAGGGGCCGCCGCCGCACCAGCGATCCCGACATTCGACGTCCTGTTCCAGGCGCCCGACCCCGAGGCCGCGCTCGCGACCCCCAGCCGGCGTCGCCGGCGGGCGCAGGCACCCGACACGGAGGTGGCGCCGGAGGCCGACGCGCCGGAGGACCAGACCACCGGGAGCGCCGAGGCTGCTGAGGCCGAAGGCGGCGAGCCGGGCGACGACGACGCGACCCCACGCCGGTCCCGGCGACGCCGGGGCGGGAAGGGCCGGCGCGGACGCGGCGGAGCCGACGGGGACGAGTCGGAGTCCGAGTCCTCCGACGGCGAGGGCGAGCCGACGGCGCAGCCCAGCGAGGCCGCGAAGGCCGAGGAGCCCGAGACGACAGGTGCCGAGGAGGGCGCCGGCGACGACGAAGGCGTGTCGACCCGCCGCCGTCGTCGTCGCCGCCGCGCCGGAGCAGCTGACGGCGACGCAGGCGAGGAGGCCCCCAACGTCTCCACCCGCGTCCGGCAGCCCCGGGCGCAGAGCGACGAGCCGCTGGGCGTCAAGGGCTCGACGCGGCTCGAGGCCAAGAAACAGCGTCGGCGCGAGGGCCGGGAGGCCGGTCGGCGCCGCACGATCATCACCGAGGCGGAGTTCCTCGCCCGCCGCGAGGCGGTGGACCGGGTCATGGTCGTGCGCAACAAGGAGGGCCGCACCCAGATGGGCGTCCTCGAGGACGGGGTCCTCGTCGAGCACTACATCGACCAGGCCACCCACGTCTCGATGGCCGGCAACATCTACCTCGGGCGGGTCCAGAACGTGCTGCCCTCGATGGAGGCGGCGTTCGTCGACATCGGCAAGGGGCGCAATGCCGTCCTGTACGCGGGCGAGGTCAACTGGGACGTCGCCGGCCTCGACACCAACCAGCCCAAGCGCATCGAGAACGCCCTGACATCCGGCCAGACCGTGCTCGTCCAGGTCACCAAGGACCCCATCGGGCACAAGGGAGCCCGGCTGACCTCCCAGATCTCGCTGCCGGGCCGCTACCTCGTCTACGTCCCGAACTCGTCGATGACCGGGATCAGCCGCAAGCTGCCCGACACCGAGCGGGCCCGCCTCAAGAAGATCCTCCGCGACGTCGTCCCCGAGTCCGCTGGCGTCATCGTGCGCACCGCGGCCGAGGGTGCGACCGAGGAGGAGCTGCGCGCCGACGTCGAGCGCCTCAGCAAGACGTGGGAGGACATCCAGGCGCGGGCCGAGGCCGCCTCGACGGCCAAGGCCGGCAAGTCCAAGGGCAAGAAGAAGAACGGCGGGAGCGGGTCGAGCACGACCGGATCGGCGCCGATGCTCCTCCACGGCGAGCCGGACCTCACCGTCCGCGTGATCCGCGACGTCTTCAACGAGGACTTCAAGCAGCTCGTCGTCTCCGGCGAGCAGGCCTGGAACGAGATCCACCCGTACATCAGCTCGGTCGCACCGGACCTCGAGGACCGGGTCACGAAGTGGACCTCCGAGGAAGACCTCTTCGTCCACCACCGGGTCGACGAGCAGCTCGCCAAGGCGATGGACCGCAAGGTCTGGCTGCCCTCCGGCGGCTCCCTCGTCATCGACCGCACCGAGGCGATGACCGTCGTCGACGTCAACACGGGCAAGTTCGTCGGCTCCGGCGGCAACCTCGAGGAGACCGTCACGAAGAACAACCTCGAGGCCGCCGAGGAGATCGTCCGCCAGCTCCGGCTGCGCGACATCGGCGGCATCATCGTCATCGACTTCATCGACATGGTCCTCGAGAGCAACCGGGACCTCGTCGTGCGGCGGCTGCTCGAGTGCCTCGGCCGTGACCGCACCAAGCATCAGGTCGCCGAGGTGACCTCCCTCGGGCTGGTCCAGATGACGCGCAAGCGGGTCGGGTCGGGTCTCATCGAGGTCTTCTCCGAGACCTGCGAGCACTGCAACGGCCGCGGGTTCATCATCCACTCCGATCCGGTGGACAAGGGCGCGGGTAGCACCGAGCCCGACCAGGGCGGCACCCGGGCGGGCCGGCGTGGCCGCAGGGGCACCGCCGGGGGCACGAACGGCGGCAACGGGCCGCAGGCCCAGCCCGAGCCGACCAAGCCGTCCGGGCCGACGGCGGCGCAGATCGCAGCCGCGGCGCATGCAGCGGCGTTGAAGAGCGCTGCCGGGACCTCGGGGGTGGAGTCCGACGGTGAGCAGACGGCGGAGGGGGCGACACCGCAGAGCTTCCCCGAGGACGCCGGGCCCTGGCAGGGCCAGGACGAGCACCCGGCCGGGGAGCCCTCGGCCACCGGGACCGAGGGTGCCGAGCTCGAGTCGAACGTGGATGTCCCGGCAGGGCAGACCGAGCCGATCCAGGACACGGGCCAGCCCGACACGAGCCGGGAGGCGGCCGGGGAGCCGGACGCCACCCCGTTCGTCGAGGAGGCCCGAGCTCCTGCCGAGCAGCCCGAGCAGCCCGAGCAGCCGGCGGCGCCGCGTGGACGCCGTCGCCGTGGCCGGGTCGTCGCACCCGCCGGTCCGCCCCGGACGTCATCGACGGGGGCCTGAGGTCGGTTTGGTTCGGAGCCCCCCGAGCCGGTAATCTGGATCTTCGGTGCGCCCACCGGGCCCGTGTTGACGGGCCGGTGCCGAAAGCGGCGCCCCAGTCCTGAGTCAAGAGAGTGAGTTCACTGTGTACGCGATTGTTCGCGCTGGCGGTCGCCAGGAGAAGGTCTCGGTGGGCGACGTCCTGCTCATCGACAAGGTGACGGGTCAGCCCGGCGAGGCCGTGGAGCTCAAGCCGCTCCTCCTCGTCGACGGCGCCACGGTGACGTCCGATGCCGACAAGCTGTCGAAGGCCTCCGTGAAGGCCGAGGTCGTCAAGGCGGCCAAGGGCCCGAAGATCACGATCATGAAGTTCAAGAACAAGACCGGCTACAAGAAGCGTCAGGGTCACCGTCAGCCGCTGACCCAGGTCAAGATCACGGAAATCAACGCCTGACCGACGCTGCGCGTCGACGGCTACACGGACTCACAAGGAGCAACTGAGATGGCACACAAGAAGGGTGCGTCCTCGACTCGCAACGGTCGCGACTCGAACGCCCAGCGACTCGGCGTCAAGCGCTTCGGCGGTCAGCAGGTCAACGCCGGCGAGATCCTCGTCCGGCAGCGCGGCACGCACTTCCACCCGGGCGACGGGGTCGGCCGTGGTGGCGACGACACGCTCTTCGCGCTCGTCTCCGGGGCTGTCCGCTTCGGCACGAAGCGCGGCCGCAAGACGGTCAACATCGACAGCGTCGAGGCCGCCGCTGCCGAGTGATCACCCGATCACCGGCTGAGCCTCAAAGCCTCACGACAGGGCGGGCCCGCGTGGCCCGCCCTTTCGCATGTCAGCCGGCCCAGCGGCATACGGCCACGTGGGTATGCCGCCGGGCCGGCTTCTTCTGAAAGAGTGGACACCCATGGCAGTGAACTTCGTCGATCGGGCAGTCCTGCACCTGACCGCCGGCAGCGGCGGGCACGGGGTGGCCTCGGTGCGCCGGGAGAAGTTCAAGCCGCTCGGGGGTCCCGACGGCGGCAACGGCGGCCACGGCGGCTCGGTCATCCTCCGCGTGGACCCGCAGGCGACGACCCTGCTCGACTACCATCGCCACCCGCACCGCAAGGCCGAGAACGGCAAGCCGGGCGGAGGCGACGAGCGCAACGGGGCCGACGGCGCGGACCTCGTGCTGCCCGTCCCCGAGGGAACGGTCGTCAAGGATGCGGACGGTCGGATCATCGTCGACCTCGTGGGCATGGGCACCGAGCACGTCATCGCCCGTGGTGGGCGCGGTGGCCTCGGCAACAAGGCCCTCGCCTCGCCGCGCCGCAAGGCCCCGGGTTTCGCGCTCCTCGGCGAGCCGGGGGAGGAGGTCGACGTCGTCCTCGAGCTCAAGACGCTCGCCGACGTCGCCCTCATCGGCTTCCCGAGCGCCGGCAAGTCGTCCCTCGTATCGGTCCTGTCGGCCGCCCGGCCGAAGATCGCCGACTACCCCTTCACCACGCTGGTGCCCAACCTCGGCGTCGTCACGGCCGGTTCGAGCCGGTTCACCGTCGCCGACGTGCCCGGACTCATCCCCGGCGCCCACGAGGGCAAGGGGCTCGGCCTCGAGTTCCTGCGGCACGTCGAGCGGTGCTCCGTGCTCGCTCACGTCATCGACTGCGCCACGCTCGAGCCGGGTCGGGACCCGCTCACGGACCTCGAGGTCATCGAGCGCGAGCTGGCCCTCTACGTCCCCGATGCCGATCTCGGGGGTCGGCCCCTCTCGGAGCGGACCCGCGTCATCGTGCTCAACAAGGCCGACGTCCCGGAGGCGCGTGAGCTCGCCGAGATGGTCAAGCCCGACCTCGAGGAGCGCGGCTACGAGGTCCACATCGTCTCGGCGGTCGCGCACATCGGGCTCGCTGAGCTGACCTACGCGTTGGCCCGCCACGTCGAGGCGGCCCGCGCCGAGGTCGAGGCCGTCGTGCCCCCACGCGTCGTGCTGCGGCCCCGGTCGGTCGACGACCAGGGCTTCACCGTCACCCGGGAGACCGGCCCGGACGGGCCCTTCTTCCGCGTCACCGGCGAGCGGCCGACCCGGTGGGTGCGGCAGACCGACTTCAGCAACGACGAGGCCGTCGGCTACCTCGCCGACCGGCTCGCCCGGCTCGGCGTCGAGGAGGAGCTCTACAAGGTCGGCGCAGTCGCCGGTGACACCGTCGTCATCGGGTCCACCGACGATGCCGTCGTCTTCGACTGGGAGCCCACCCTCCAGTCCGGGGCGGAGCTGCTCGGCGCGCGGGGCACCGACCTCCGCCTCGAGGAGGCGTCCCGACCCACGCGCGAGGAGAAGCGCGAGGCGATGAAGGACCGCTACTCCGCCCGGGCGGCCACCCAGGAGGAGCTCGACACCGAACGACGTTCCGGGCTCTGGCACCTGCCCGACGAGGACGACGACGCCTGACGCGGGCGTGTCCTAGGGTGACCCCATGAACTCCTGGGGCGCGCTGCTGCGTCGCGGTCACCTCGGCACCGAGGCCGACCGGGCGACCTTCCGCACCCTGCACACGGCGTCCCTCGCCTCCCCGCCGCTCCGGACCGGCCTCAACGCGACCTCGGCCGAGCGATCCCTCAAGTACCTGCGCGCGCTGCTCGGCGCCCCGGCCGTGGCGATGACCGACACGAGTGACCTGCTCGCGTGGGACGGGAGCCACAACCACCACTCGAAGCAGCCGACGGTCCTCGCGGCCGGCACTCTCGACAACGGTCGCACTGTCGTCGTCGACGGGGCCGACATCGCGTGCGGGGAGCCGTCCTGTCTCGTGCGGCAGGCGATCGTCGCCCCCCTCGAGGTCGAGGAGAAGGTCGTCGGCACCCTCCAGGTCTTCACCGGGTTCGCCTCGGCGGGCCTGGTCCGGGCCACCAACGAGGTCGCCAGCTGGGTCTCGGGCCAGCTCGAGCTCGCCGAGCTCGATGCCTCGCGAACCCGGCTCATGGAGGCCGAGGTCCGCGCCCTCCGTGCCCAGATCAGCCCCCACTTCATCTACAACTCCCTCACGGCCATCGCCTCGTTCACCCGCACCGACCCCGACCGGGCCCGCGAGCTCCTCCTCGACCTCGCGGAGTTCACGCGGTACTCCTTCCGGCGGCACGGCGAGTTCACGACGCTCGCCGAGGAGCTGCGCTCGATCGAGGCCTACCTCGTCATCGAGAAGGCCCGCTTCGGTGACCGTCTGCGCGTCACCCTCCGGGTCGCGCCGGAGGTGCTTCCCGTCGTCGTCCCCTTCCTCTGCCTCCAGCCCCTCGTCGAGAACGCCGTCCAGCACGGCCTCGAGGGCAAGGTCGGCGATGGGGAGATCACGATCCTCGCGCAGGACGCCGACCACGAGTGCCTCGTGACGATCGAGGACAACGGGGTGGGGGAGGACCCCGAGAAGGTGCGTCGCGCCCTCGCCGGCGACGGCGCGACCGACTCCGTCGGCCTGGCCAACGTCGACGAGCGACTGCGCGCTGCCTTCGGCGACGACTACGGCATCGTCGTCGAGACAGCCGAGGGAGCCGGCACGAAGGTCATCGTCCGCCTGCCCAAGTTCCGTCCGGGAGTGCATGTATGACGCGACCGCACGCCACCCCGAGGGCTGCTGACCGGAAGGCATGCGCGGGGGAGTCACGGTGACCAGTCCCAGCCAGACCGCGTCGGGTGCGGCACCCGACCGCCTCCGGGTGCTCGCCGTCGACGACGAGCGCCCCGCCCTCGACGAGCTGGTCTGGCTGCTCGGTCAGGAGGACCGGATCGGCGAGGTCATCGCCTCGGACTCCGCGGCCGAGGCGCTCCGGATCCTCCACGAGCGGCCCGTCGACGCGATCTTCATGGACGTCCAGATGCCGGGCCTGACCGGCCTGGACCTCGCTCGCGTCCTTTCGCGCTTCACGACCAAGCCGCCCGTCGTCTTCGTCACCGCGCACGAGCAACATGCCGTCGACGCCTTCGAGCTCAACGTCGTCGACTACGTGCTCAAGCCCGTGCGCGACGAGCGGCTCGCCGAAGCGGTGCGGCGCGTCGTCGGCCGGATCGAGGGCCGTGAGACGGCGCCCACCCCCCAGGACGACAGCATCCTCGTCGAGCTCGCCGGCGTGAGCCGCCTCGTCCCACGCGCCGAGGTCCTCTACGTCGAGGCCCAGGGCGACTACGCCCGGCTGCACACGGCAGACGGCAGCCACCTCGTGCGCGTGCCGCTGACGACGCTCGCCGACCAGTGGCGCGAC
>NZ_JAJJPG010000053.1:20545-22756 GCF_032907665.1 Intrasporangium sp. | reverse complement strand
CCTGGCGGTTCGTCCGCGAGGACGAGGACGCCGCCGAGGCGATGGGCATCCACACCTACAGGATCAAGTTCGCGGCCTACATCACCGGCGCGATCTTCGGCGGACTCGCCGGGGTGCTCTTCGCCGTCCACCAGACCGCGATCTCGCCGATGAGCTTCAACTTCCTCTGGTCGGCGCTCATCCTCATGGCCGTCGTCCTCGGCGGGATGGGCTCCACCCCCGGGGTCGTCATCGGCGCGCTCGTCATCTCCCTGCTCCCAGAGTTCCTCCGGGGCGCGGAGAACTGGCGCTATCTCATCTTCGGTGTCCTGCTCATCGTCGTCATGATCTTCCGTCCCCAAGGCATCTGGCCGCACCGAGTGTCGGAGAAGCCGTCGAAGATCGAGAAGCGACGGGCCCGCGAGCAGGCGAAGGGGGCGTCGGCATGAGCGCGCAGACCGCGCCGGGCGCCGTCTCGGCCACGGCCCCCCGCACCGGTCCCGGCAGCCCGGCCCTGCTCGAGGTTCGGGACATGACCGTGGCCTTCGGGGGCGTCACCGCCGTCAACGGGCTCAGCTTCGACGCCCACCAGGGCGAGGTCCTCTCGGTCATCGGCCCCAACGGCGCCGGCAAGACGAGTGCCTTCAACTGCATCACCGGCTTCTACAAGCCGTCGGCCGGCCGGGTCCTCTTCGACGGACGGGACATCACGGGCAAGCGCCCAGCCATCATCGCGGGGCGGGGCATCGCGCGGACCTTCCAGAACCTCCGACTTTTCGGCGAGCTCACGGTGCTCGACAACGTCAGGGCGGGGATGCATGTCCGGCTGCGGCAGAACGCCCTCGACGCGGTCCTGCACACGCCGCGGTACCACCGCAGTGAGCAGCACGCGACGGACGAGGCGCATCGCTGGCTCGACTTCGTCCGGTCCACCGGCGACCGAGCCGCAGCCGTGCGCAACCTGCCCTACGGAGAGCAGCGCCGCGTCGAGATCGCCCGGGCGCTCGCCCGGGAGCCGAAGATGCTGCTGCTCGACGAGCCGGCGGCAGGGCTCAACCACGGCGAGAAGGACCAGCTACTTGCTCTTCTGCGCCGGATCAGCGACCTCGGCACGACGGTCGTCCTCATCGAGCACGACATGGGCCTCGTCATGGACGTGTCCGAGCGGATCGTCGTGCTCAACTACGGCAAGGAGATCGCGGACGGGACACCCCGCGAGATCCGCACGAACCCGGAGGTCATCGAGGCGTATCTCGGCTCCGACGACGCCGAGGCCCACGCGGAGGCGGAGCATGTCGCCCACCTGAGCGACGACGAGATCTTCGGCGAGCGGGAGGAGGGCCGGTCGTGACCAACGTGCTCGAGGTCGAGGACCTCTACGTCAACTACGGCAAGGTCGAGGCACTCAAGGGCCTGAGCCTCACTGTGGGTGAGGGGGAGACGGTCTCCCTGCTCGGCAACAACGGGGCGGGCAAGTCGACCACCGTCGCCACGATCAGCGGCGTCGTCCGGGCCGCCTCCGGACGGATCTCGGCCTTCGGCGAGGACATCACCCACGCCAAGCCGTGGGACCTCGTGGAGCGTGGGATCGTCCAGGTCCCCGAGGGCCGACGGATCTTCTCGAGACTCACCGTTCACGAGAACCTCCAGATCGGCGGCTACACCGTCCGGGAGACCAAGGAGATCGACGCGCGCATCAGCGAGGTCTACGAGCTGCTGCCCCGCCTCGCCGAGCGTCGCAGCCAGCACGGGGGAACCCTCTCGGGTGGCGAGCAGCAGATGCTCGCCATCGGTCGGGCGATGATCGGCGGTCCCCAGCTGCTCATGCTCGACGAGCCGTCGATGGGCCTGGCCCCGCTCATGGTCGCTCAGGTCATGGACGTCGTGCGTTCGATCAACGAGCGCGGCACCGCGGTGCTGCTCATCGAGCAGAACGCCCGGTCGGCCCTCAAGGTGGCCCGGCGAGGCTACGTCCTCGACTCGGGCGCCGTGTCGATCGAGGGAAGTGCCGAACAGCTGAGCCGGGACCCGCGAGTCGTGGAGGCCTACCTTGGCAAGTGAGCTCGGCGCGCGGGAGTTCGTCACCGTGGACTACCACACCGGCGGCGAGCCGTTCCGCATCGTCAGCCCCGGCGTCGTGCCGCTCGTGGGTGACACGGTTGCGGAACGCCGGGTGCAGGCGATGTCCGATCCGGAGGTGCAGTTCGTCCGCTCGCTGCTGTGCTCGGAGCC
>NZ_JAJJPG010000053.1:0-20445 GCF_032907665.1 Intrasporangium sp. | reverse complement strand
CTCTCGGGTGTCTACGGGACGATCTTCGTCGAGGACGTCGCACCCGACGACGAGCTGGCGCGGCGCCCCTTCGAGGGCCTGAGCGCGGAGGGAGGCGTGCACCAGCGCAACGTCGTGGTCTTCTCCGACGGCGAGGTCGACCGGTCACCGTGCGGCAGCGGCACGGCCGCGCGGGTCGCCCTGCTCGCCAGCGACGGGATCCTCGGGGATGGCGACGTCCTCGTGCACGATTCCATCGTCGGGAGCAGGTTCCGTGCTCGCGTCGCAGCGCGCGTGAGAGCCGAGGGCCATGATGCGGTCGTGCCCGAGGTCACCGGTACGGCCCACCGCGTCGGGTCGAGCACGTTCACCGTCGATCCCCGGGACGAGCTCGTCCCGGGCTTCGTGCTGCGATAGGTCGGGTCAGCGATGCTGGGGGCGAGGACATGAGAGCTGACGAGGCGCAGGAGAGCCTGCCGTTCGTGCTGCCGAGCTTCGACAACCAGGCGAACCTGCGCCAACAGGTCGGGGACGCCCTGCGGGCGCTGGTCATCACGGGTCAGATGAGGCCCGGGCACGTCTACTCTGCGCCCAAGCTCGCGGCTCGCTTCAGAGTCTCGGCGACGCCCGTCCGGGAGGCCATGCTCGACCTCGTGAGCGAGGGGCTCGTGGAGGTCGTCCGCAACAAGGGCTTCCGGGTCACCGAGCTCGAGGACCGCGACCTCGACGCCATGTCGGAGCTGCGCTCCCTGATCGAGGTCCCGGTCATGGGGCTCGTTGCCGCGAGCTGTGAGGGCTCCGTGGCGGCGGAGGTGGAAGGGCTGCGTCCACTGGCACGTCGAATCACCGACGCGGCGGCGGCCGGTGACCTCGTCACCTACACCGAGGCGGACATCGAGTTCCACACGCGCTTCCTGGCCCTGCACGGCAACCAGGTCGTCGTCGACGTCGCGCGTGAGATGCGGCACCGCGCGCGGCTCTACGGCCTGGAGGGTCTCGCGGAGGCGGGACTGCTCGCGCAGCTGTCGCTCGAGCACGAGGAGATGGTCGATGCCGCGCTGCGGCGCGACGAGGAAGGCATGCGCCGGCTCATGACCCAGCACCTCGGACACATCCGCTCGACCTGGGCAGGTCGCCCGCAGGACTGAGCTCGTCCCGGCGCGTCCGGCCCCGAACCGTACCCTCTTGCCCCTGCGGTCAGGCGTCGATGATGACCGGGATGATCAGCGGGCTGCGGCGGTGCTTGCGGTGGGCCCACGTCGATGCAGCGGCGCGCACGAGCTCCTCGACCTGCTCGATGTCCTCGATGCCTTCGCGGGAAGCCTTGGTCAGGGCCGTCTGGATGGCCGGGGTGGCGGTCTCGAAGTCCATGGCGTCTTGTTCGAAGCCGTGCGCGAGGTAGTCCGGGTCCTCGGCGAGCCTGCCGGTGTCGGGGTCGACGATGCAGATGATGGTGAGCACGCCTTCCTCCGCGAGGGTGCGCCGGACGTGCAGGTGCTCCTCGGTGGCGCCGCCGACGGTCATGCCGTCGACGTAGACCATCCCGGCGGGCACGGTGCCGGTGATCGTCGCGCGACCGTCGACGAGGTCGATGACCGACCCGTCCTGCGCGATGAGAACGCGCTGGGCGTCGACCCCGGTGCGGATGGCGATGTCGGCGTTGGCTCGCAGGTGGCGCCACTCGCCGTGGACGGGTAGGACGTTGGAGGGTCGGATGACGTTGTAGCAGTAGGCGAGCTCGCCCGCGCTGGCGTGCCCGGAGACGTGGACCTTGGCGTTGCCCTTGTGCACGACGTTGGCTCCCCACCGGGTGAGCTCGTTGATGACCCGGTAGATGGCGTTCTCGTTGCCGGGAATCAGCGAGCTCGCCATGAGCACGGTGTCGCCCTCGGTGACGCGGACCGGGTGGTCCCGGTTGGCCATGCGAGCCAGCGCGGCCAGCGGCTCGCCCTGTGAACCAGTGGCGATGATGGCCATCTGGTTGTCCGGGAGCCGCTCGAGCTTCTTGAGGTCGTCGACGACGAGCCCGTCGGGAATGGTGAGGTAGCCGAGGTCGCGGGCGATGCCCATGTTGCGGACCATCGAGCGGCCGACGAAGGCGACCTTGCGCCCGTGCTGCTGCGCGGTGTCGAGAATCTGCTGGATGCGGTGGACGTGGCTGGCGAAGCTGGACACGATGACGCGCCCGGGAGTGGTGCGGAAGACGGCCTCGATCGCGGGCGCGAGCTCGCCCTCCGAGATGGTGAAGCCGGGGACTTCGGCGTTGGTCGAGTCGACGAGGAACAGGTCGACCCCCTCCTCGCCGAGCCGGGCGAAGGCCCGCAGGTCGGTCACCCGTCCGTCGAGGGGGAACTGGTCCATCTTGAAGTCGCCGGTGTGCAGGACCAGCCCGGCAGCCGTGCGGATCGCGACGGCGAGGCCGTCGGGGATGGAGTGGTTCACCGCGATGAACTCGCAGTCGAACGGTCCGAGCCGGCGCCTGACCCCTTCGCGCACCTCGACGGCGACCGGCTTGATGCGGTGCTCCTTGAGCTTCGCGGCGAGGAACGCGAGGGTCAGGCGCGAGCCGACGACGGGGATGTCAGGACGCTCGCGCAGCAGGTAGGGCACGCCGCCGATGTGGTCCTCGTGGCCGTGGGTCAGCACGATCGCGTCGATCTTTTCGAGCCGGTCGCGGATCCACGTGAAGTCGGGCAGGATCACGTCGACGCCCGGCTGGTGCTCCTCGGGGAACAGGACCCCGCAGTCGACGACGAGCAGCCGCCCGGCATGCTCGAAGACGGTCATGTTGCGGCCGATCTCGCCGAGGCCCCCGAGCGGGACCACGCGCAGCCCGCCCGAGGGAAGGCTCGGCAGACCGGTGGCCTTCTTGCTGCGGGACCCGCGGCGGCTCATCGGGCAACCTCCGTGCCAGATGGGACGTGGGCGACATGGTGGCGAGACGTGATCACGGGTAGTCCTTACGTCGGTGGTTCGCTGGCGGGTGCTGCCGTGCTGCCCTGCTGCCCAGGTGCTGGGAGCCGGCCCAGCGGCATACGACAGCCGTATGCCGCTGTGCTGGTGAGGTGGGGTCAGCTGGCGTCGTGCACGTCAGGAGATGACGGCGTCGATCGTCTTCTTGAGCGCGCTGGGCTGCGCGGGAGAGCGCGGTGCCCGCTTCTTCGCCTCGAGCAGCCGCTCACCGATCTCCTGGAGCTGCTTGCGCCCCAGCTGCTCACGCACCTTGGGGAACCACTCCTTCTCCTCCTCGTCCATGTGGTGCGTGACGCTCTCGATGAGGACCATCGTCTTCGCCTTGAAGCGCTCCTCATGGGCGCCCATGGCGTAGAGCTCCATCGTCAGGACGTCGGCGACGTGGTGCTCCTCGTAGGACTCGAGGATGTCATCCTCGAGCTCGGGCAGGAGGGCCCGCACCTCGGGGTAGAGCACTTCGTTCTCGATGTAGGTGTGCACGGTGAGGAGCTCGATCACCTTGCTCACGATCTGGCCGCGGCGCGCGTCCGTGGTGGAGCTCTTCTGGAACTCGCGGAAGAGGGCCCGCACCTCGCGATGGTCGTCGCGCAGGATGACGAGGGCGTCGGTGGACATGCTGCCTCCTTGGTGAGCAGGGTTGTCGACACGGGACGCGCCGGCTCGCCGGATGGGCATGCCGGCGCACCCCCATCCTCCACCGCATCCGGGCCCGCGGCTCGGTTTGCCACCTGGTCGAGACCAATCGAACACAGCAGTGGACTTCCGATCACGGCAGCGGGGTCAGTCCGTCGGCGCTTTTCGGTTCAGGCTGAACAGCTCTGGCGGCGGCTTCTCGGCCGTCTCGAGGCGCCGGTAGGCGGTGGGCGTGATGCCGACCTCGGCGAGGAACTGCCGGTTGAAGTTCGCGATGTTGTGGTAGCCACTCATCGCGGCGACCTGGGCCACGGCATGCTCCGTCGTGTCGAGGAGCCTGCGGGCGTAGGCGATCCGCAGCTTGCGCACCATGCTCGAGAACGTCATGCCGCTCCCGGCCTTGAAGTACTTCGAGAACGTCGGCTCGGACATGTAGGCCAGTCGAGCAGCCGTCGAGAGACGGATGTCGCCCGTGAGGTTCTCGAAGATGTAGCTCAGGCCGGCTTCCGCCGCGTCACGGGAGGCAGCGTCCGTGGGCCGGCCCAGCCATTCGCTCGCCACCATCTCGTACTCGTCGCGCGGGGCGTGGGCGAAGAGGGCAAGCACCCGGAACAGGTGGCCCAGCTGCTCGACGCCATGGCTGTGCACGCACGCGAGGATCGTCTCGGCGGCCCGCCACGCCGTGGCCCCGGAGAAGACCAGCCCCCGCGTCGAGCGCTGCAGCATGTCGGACACCTCGGCGAGCTCGGGCAGGTGGTCCGTGGCCCCACGGATCCAATCGTCGCTGAACTGGATGACGGCGTCGCGGTCGACCGCCACCTGGCCTTCGGCGAGGTCACTGACCCAGTCGTGCGGCAGATTGGGTCCCATCAGGCTCACGTGGCCGGGGGCGAAGGTGCCGATGTGGTCGCCGGCGATGAAGCTGCCCCGAGTCTTGGTGATCAGGTGGATCTCGTATTCCGGGTGGTAGCCCCACCCGCAGATCTCACTGGGGAAGTCATGGGTCAGGACGCGCACCGACGCCTGCGGGTGTGGGGGGATGACCTCCCGTCGGAGGTTCGGGTTCAGCGACAGGCTCGGCGGCAGCTCCCGGGCGGAGCTGGTCGTCCGCGGCTGGACGGACCTGTGGCCGTGGACGGGGCCGGACCGATTCACGAGGGTCGTCTCCTTCGGCGCGGCTGCTGGAGCCGCCTCAGTCACAACGGGTCCCGGAGGCGAGCCTGTGCCGCACTGCGCGAAAAATAGTATCAACAACGGGTAGGCGATGGTCCTTGTTGCCGCTCACGCGCCGTCAATAGCGTTCCGGGAAGTTCCAGTGAACAAGCACGACGGACGTCTCGTCCGGGCACGCAGGCCCTGCGGGGCCGCCTGTCGCAACGGGCCGGACGCGCCGAGCGGAACTGCCTACCAAAGGAGTTAGGAATGCTTGCGAAGAATCGCACGCTGACATTCGGAGGGGGTCTCGTGGCGCTGACGATGGCGTTGGCCGCGTGCTCCTCGGGCGCCGTCTCTTCGGGCAGCGACACGGCTGGTGGCGCAGGCGGGTCGGTCACCCTGAACCTGGCCACCGTCAACAACGGCCAGATGAAGGACATGGAGCAGCTCAAGACCGAGTACGAGTCCGCCAACCCTGGCGTCACGGTCAACTTCCAGGTCATGGAGGAGGGCGACCTGCGCAGCGCCGTCACGGCCGACGTCGCGAGCGGGGCGGGACAGTACGACATCGTGACCATCGGTGCCTACGAGACGCCACAGTGGGGCGCCAACGGCTGGCTCCTGGACCTCACGCCGGAGCTCGAGGCCGACTCGGCCTACGACGTGGACGACCTGCTGCCGCCAGTGCGCGACGCGCTGTCGCTGGAGGGCAAGCTCTACGCCGTCCCGTTCTACGGCGAGTCCTCGATCCTCATGTACAACAAGGAGATCCTCGACGGGGCCGGAGTCACCATCGGCAACAGTCCGACGTGGCAGGAGGTCGCCGACGCCGCCAAGAAGGTCAACAGCGCGGACATGGCCGGCATCTGCATGCGCGGCAAGCCCGGCTGGGGCGACCTCTTCGCGCCGCTCACCACGGTCGTCCAGACGTTCGGGGGCAACTGGTACAACGAGCAGTGGGACGCCACGGTCGACACGCCGGAGTGGAAGGAGGCCGTGACCTTCTACAAGACGATGCTCGACGAGTCAGGTGAGAAGGACCCGGTCTCCTACAGCTTCAACGAGTGCCTGACCGCCCTCAAGGAGGGCAAGGCAGCAATGTGGGCCGACGCGTCCGTCGCCGCATCGATGCTCGAGGCTGACGACTCGCCCGTGAAGGGCAAGATGGGGTACGCCCACATGCCGGTCAACAAGACCGAGGAGTCCGGCTGGCTGTGGAGCTGGAACCTCGCCGTCCCCGCGACGACGAAGAACAAGGACGCCGCAGTCTCGTTCGTCAAGTGGGCGACGAGCAAGGAGTACCACCAGCTCGTCGGCGAGAAGATCGGCTGGTCCAACGTCCCGCCAGGCGCCCGCACGTCGACCTACGAGATCCCGGAGTACAAGGAAGCGGCCAAGGCCTACGCACCGATCACCCTCGAGGTGATGAGTGCGGTCGACCCGAAGCAGCCGGGCGTCAACGCTCAGCCGTGGGTGGGGATCCAGTACGTCTCCATCCCCGAGTTCCAGGATGTCGGGAACAAGTGCGCGCAGTACATCGCGGACTACCTGGCAGGCCGCTCCGCTGTCGACGACGCACTGGGCAGGTGTCAGACCGACGCCCAGGCGGCCGGCGAGAAGCACAAGTGAGTCCTGCGTCGTGACGGTGGTGCCGGCCCGGCGAAGGGCCGGGCCGGCACCACCCTCCGTTCTCCCACCCGGTCTTCTACTCGGTCGCACAAGGAAGTGTCGCCATGAGCCTGACCACCACCACGAAGAAGCCCGTCAACCTCGACGAGGTCGAGGCGGACACTGCGACAGAAGGTCGCCGCGTGCAGCGCAAGCAGCTGTGGACGAACCGCAGCCTGCTCCTCCCGGCGGTCATCTTCCTCATCCTGCTCACGCAGATCCCGTTCATCGTCACGATCGTCTTCTCGACGATGGAGTGGAACCTGCTCTACCCGGACGACCGCGGCTTCAGCGGGCTCGACAACTTCAGGACCGCCCTGACGTCCGGTGAGCTCTGGCCCTCCATCGTCGCGACGGTCCTCATCACCGCGCTCTCAGTGGTACTTTCCGTGCTCCTCGGCCTCCTCTTCGCGGTCCTCCTCGATCGGAAGCTGCCAGGGCGAGCACTCGCACGGACCCTGATGATCACGCCGTTCCTCGTCATGCCCGCAGCCGCAGCGCTGATCTGGAAGTTCTCGATGTTCGACACGAACATCGGGATGATCAACTGGCTCCTGCGCGGACTCGGCCTGGACACGGTGTCCTGGAGCACCAACTATCCGCTGGCGACGGTGGTCATCGTGCTCACCTGGCAGTTCACCCCGTTCATGATGCTGATCCTGCTGGCGGGCCTGCAGGGGCAGGCCAAGGAGACCCTGGAGGCCGCCCAGGTCGACGGGGCCGGCCCGTGGCGGACCTTCACCTGGATCACACTGCCGCACCTGCGCATGTACATCGAGATCGGCGTCCTGCTCGGCACGGTGATCATCCTGCAGGTCTTCGACCCCATCGCGATCCTCACCAAGGGCACTGGCGGCACGAAGACGCTCGCCTACCTGCTCTACGAGCGTGCCTTCATCGGGCTCGACGTCGGGCAGGCGGCGGCCTACGGCGTCGTCACGGTCATCCTCACGATCATCGTGGCGACGATCGCGCTCAAAACCCTCTTCAAGGTCTTCATGGCGGGAGGCAGCCGATGAGCGCCCCACTCAAGAATGTCCTGGTCAATGTCCTCACCTGGGCGCTCGTGCTCATCTTCTTCTTCCCGGTGTTCTGGATGTTCGTCAACGGTTTCAAACCGGAGTCGATCGCGTCCTCGGTGAATCCTCAGCTCTTCTTCACGCCCGTGACCGACGGCTACCAGCTCGCGATGGACAGAGGGATGGCCGGCTACCTGCAGAACTCGATCACGGCGTCGATCACGGCGATGATCATCTCGGTCGGCCTCGCCATTCCGGCCGCCTACGCACTGAGCATCCGCAGGGTCAAGGCCGTCGAGGGGGCGCTGACCTTCTTCATCTCGACCCGCTTCATGCCGCTTGCGGCGATCGTTCTCCCACTCTTCATGATTCTCAAGACCGTCGGAATGCTCGACAACATCTACATGCTGGCGATCGTCTACGGCGCGATGAACCTTCCCGTCACCGTGTGGATGATGCGGTCGTTCTTCCTCGAGGTGCCCTTCGAGATCATCGAGGCGGCCAGGGTCGACGGCGCCGGGCTCTACCGCGAGATCGTGCGAATCGTCCTGCCGCTCGTCCTGCCCGGCATCGCGGCAGCGGCGCTGATCAGCTTCATCTTCGCCTGGAACGAGTACTTCCTCTCCCTGCTGCTGACGAGTTCCGCGGCCCGCACGACGCCGCCCTTCCTCGGCAGCTTCGTCGACGGGCGTGGCCAGTTCCTCGCCGTGTTGTCCGCGGCGGCGACGATCGCGGCCCTGCCCGTGATCATCGCCGGCTGGGTTGCGCAGAAGCAGCTCGTGCGTGGTCTCTCGATGGGTGCCATCAAGTGAGCGACGTCAGCCCGCCGCGTGAGGCCGGGGCCGTCACGGAGCACTACGGGCGCAGCCTCGAGGACACCGTCGTCGTCGTCACCGGTGCCGGCGGGGGGATCGGGGGTGCCATCGCGCGGACCGTCCTCGAAGCGGGCGGCCGCGTGGTGGCCGGCGACCTCAGGGCCGAGCCCCTCGGTCGGCTGCGCTCCGGGTGGGCCGAGGACCGGCTCGCGCTCAGCGTCGGAGACGTCAGCCAGGAAGCCACCGCCGACGCCCTCGTCGCGGCGGGGGTGGACACCTTCGGCCGGGTGGACTCGGTCGTGGCCAACGCCGCCGTCGGCTGCTACGGCGGCCTGCTCGACCACAGTGCGCAGGATCTCGGGCGGATGATCGACGTCAACGTCAAGGGCACCGTGTGGCTGGCCCGTGCAGCCGTGCGACAGTTCCGCGCCCAGGGCGACGGCGGCGACATCGTCATCGTCGGCTCGGTCGCCGGCCTGCTCATCGGTGGTGGCCAGGAGGCCGTCTACGCGGCCACGAAGGGCGCCCAGATCAACCTCGGTTACGCACTCGACCGCGAGCTCCGGAGCGAGGGGATCCGCACGACGACCATCGCCCCCGCCGGGGTCAACACCCCCTTTGCCGCCGCGGACGGCAGGTTCGGCGACCGCGACCCCTCGCAGGGCCACTTCATGGAGCCCGATGACATCGCCCAGGCCGTCGCATACACCCTGCGCCAACCGCGGCGCATGCGCACCGAGCTGTGGACGATGTGGAGCCTGTCCGAGAACCACTAGCCAACCGAATGCGACTCTCCCCATCGAGGAGACAGATGACGACTGCCACCCGGCCACCCGTGGCCATCTCCGCCGCCACGCTCGGAAACCTCCCAGCGGAGGTGAGCCCAGCGGCATACGACCGCTCGAGGGTCACCCCGAGCATCGTGCACTTCGGGGTGGGGAGCTTCCACCGCGCCCACGAGGCGATGTACCTCGACCGCCTCATGGCCCAGGGGACAGCACTCGAGTGGGGCATCTGCGGCATCGGGGCCCTCCCGCAGGACAGGCGGATCGTCGACACGCTGACCGCGCAGGACGGCCTCTACACGTTGGTCGTCAAGCACCCGGACGGCCATCTCGAGCCGCGGGTCATCGGCAGCATCGTCGAGATGATGTTCGCGCCCGAGGACCCCCAGGCCGTTGTCGACCGGCTCGCTGATCCGCGCACCCGGATCGTCTCGCTCACCATCACCGAGGGCGGCTACCACGTCAACCAGGTGACAGGCGAGTTCGACGCGGACGACCCGTCGATCCGGTGCGATCTCGTCGAGGGTGCGATGCCCCAGACCGTCTTCGGTTACGTCGTGGCGGGCCTGGCCGCGCGGCGTGCCGCGGGGAGACCGCCCTTCACCGTCATGTCGTGTGACAACCTCCCCGGCAACGGCGACGTCGCTCGACGGATGATGACCACCTTCGCCCGGCTCAAGGACCCGGACCTCGCGGACTGGATGGACGAGCACGTGGCCTTCCCGAACTCCATGGTCGACCGGATCACGCCCGTCACGGCGCCCGAGGACATCGGACACCTCGCCGAGGAGTTCGGCGTCGCGGACGGCTGGCCCGTCGTCTGCGAGCCCTTCACGCAGTGGGTGCTGCAGGACCGCTTCACCGACGGCCGGCCCCCGCTCGAGGACGCCGGAGTCCAGCTCGTCGACGACGTCGCGCCCTACGAGCTGATGAAGCTGCGGCTGCTCAACGCGAGCCACCAGGCGTTGTGCTACCTCGGCTACCTGTCCGGGTACCGGTACGCCCACGAGGTGTGCCAGGACCCGCTCTTCGTCGGCTTCCTCCTCGCCTACATGGAGCGGGAGGGCAGCCCCACGCTGCCGGATGTGCCGGGCGTCGACCTCGACGGGTACCGGCACGAGCTGATCGACCGGTTCGCCAACCCCGAGGTGCGCGACACCCTTGCGCGGCTGTGTGCAGAGAGCTCGGACCGCATCCCCAAGTGGCTCGTTCCCGTCATCAACGACAACCTCGAGGCCGGAGGAGAGATCGACCGCTCGGCGCTCGTCGTGGCGGCGTGGGCGCGCTATGCCGAGGGCGTCGACGAGCAGGGAGCGCCCATCGAGATCGTCGACCGCGTCAAGGACCGCGTCATGGCTGCCGCCGCCCGCCAGGGGCAGGACAAGCTCGCGTTCATTCGCGACCGTGACCTCTTCGGTGCCCTTGCCGACGACGCGCGGTTCACCGGGGCGTATGCCGCTGCGCTCGACTCGCTGCACGCCAAGGGGGCGCGCGCCACCCTCGAGGCCCGCCAGGCCCTCGACTCCATCGGTCGTGGTGCGGGCGGACGGTGAGGAAGACGACGAGGGCGAGGGCCTGGACTCCGGTGAGCACGAGTGACAGGACGAGGACTGACTGCTCATAGAGCAGCCCGATCAGCACGCTGCCGGCCAGCCACGCCAGCCCGTAGCACGCCGTGAAGATCCCATAGGCGCTGCCACGGCGCGCGCTCGGAGCGAGGTCCGCCACAGCGGCGCGCATCGTGCTCTCCTGGACACCCATCGCAGCCCCCCACACCAGCACCCCGGCCGCCGCTGCCGCGCCGTTGGTGCTGAACGCCAGCCACGGCACCAGGGCAGCGAGGAAGGGAAGCACGACGAGGACCCGAAGCCCCACGCGGTCGTAGAGCCAACCCGATGCGACGGCTGCCAGGGCGTCGACGCCCATCGCGACGGCGTACACGACGCCGACAGCTGCCGGCGCCATCAGGTTCGTCGAGACGAGGTGGAAGGCGAGGAGTCCAAAGGTGGCGTACCCGAGCATCGTCAGCGAACTGAACCCCGCGTAGACCCAGAACTGGCGCGACAGGCCCGCGCCGCGTCGTGAGACCGGTGCGCGGCCCTCGCGGCGAGGAGGTTGCTCGACGGGAGTAGCGCGAGTCTCGGGCCGGGCCGCCACCTCGTACACGGATGTGTTCGGGACCCGGCGACTGAGCCAGATGAGCAGTGTCATCGCAACCGCTGCCGGGACGGCCATGGCCAGGAACGCAGGCGAGTAGCTGCCTGAGGCGGAGATGACAGCGGCGACGACCAGCGGGCCGACGAAGGCGCCGCTCTGATCCAATGCCTCATGCACGGCGAAGGCCTTGCCGCGGCCGTACTCTGCCCCGGCGTTCGCGAGCATGCTGTCCTTGGCTGGGCTGCGGACCGCCTTGCCCAGGCGCTCCGTCAGCACGAGGACGGACGCGATCCACAGGGCGTTCGTCACCCCGAGCAGCGGGACTGACAGGGCGGTGAGACCGTAGCCGGCCAACGTCAGCCGCCAGCGCAGGCGCGGCCGGTCGGCCAACCTGCCGAACACCAGCCGCAGCACGAGGGCGACGGCCTCGCCGGCCCCCGTGACCACACTGATGAGCAAGGCGGATCCGCCCAGAACAGCGAGGAACGGTCCCGTCACGCTGCGCGCGCCCTCGTACACGACGTCCATGAGCGCGCTGACCACGCCGAGCAGGACGATGAAGTGCAGCGGAGTCAGCGGTCCGCGACCGGAGGATGCGTCACGAGGGACACGCGAGGAGTCCGGCACTGCACAAGGCTACTCATCAAGACCCCTCCCGACCGACGCCCGGACGCTCGAGTGGCGCTGATGCACGGCAGGTGCCAGACCCGGCTGTCTCCCGGATCAGTGCGGCGTGCTGATGTACATCGTGATTGGTTCGTTCGGGCCCGAACCATTGGTGGGGCATGGTGTTGTCGTGGAGCCCATGACCGAGATCTGTCCGCCCGTCTTCTACTTCGGTACGCCCGTCGTGCTCGTCACCACGCTCAATGCGGATGGGTCGAGCAACATCTCACCCCTGTCCTCGGCGTGGGCCCTCGACAACCGGTACGTGCTCGGGTTCGGCAACGATGGGCACGCCCTGGCCAACCTGCGCCGACACCCCGAACTTGTGATCAACCTGCCCGCCGCACACCAGGTGGAGGCGGTCGAAGCCATTGCCCCCACGACGGGCAGCTCACCCGTGCCGGCGCACAAGCGCTCGAGCTACCGGCACGTCGCGGACAAGTGGTCACTCGGTGGGTTCACCCCCCAGACGTCGCTCGACGTGGCGCCCGCACGAATCGCCGATTGCCCCGTTCAGCTGGAGGCACGGCTCGTGCAGGAGGTCCGCATTGCTGACGGCGCGGCCGCCGCGGTCGAGGTCGCGATCACTCGCACTCACGTCCATGCCCGGATCTTGAGCTCCACGCCGAACCGGATCGACACGAACCGGTGGCGCCCCCTGTATTACACGTTCCGGCACTACTTCGCGCAGGGCGAGCGGGTGGGAGTCAACTTCCGGGCCCCTCTGCTCGACGGGCCTACGGTGGCATCGTGAGCATCGATCCCGGGTCCGTCGCCGACTTCGGCGCTGCGTTGGCGCATCCATCGCGGGTGAGGATCTGCCTGGCTCTGCTCGACGGCCGTGCATGGACCGCAGGCGAGCTTGCTCGCGCGGCCGGCGTGACCAAGTCGACGGCGAGCGAGCACCTCTCCGTGCTCGTTGCAGCGGGCCTTCTCGCCCAGGAGCGGCAGGGCCGACACCGCTATCTGCGTCTCGCGTCCCCGGAGGCCGCGGAACTGGTCGACTCCGTGGCAACCTTTGCCGGCCGTCCGGCCGGCGTCTCATCGTTCCGGGCCGCCAGCGTGCGCGACGACCTGGCCAAGGCCCGCACCTGTTATGACCACCTGGCCGGTGCCCTCGGCGTTGCGATCTACGACGCTCTGCTTCGAAAAGGCGTTCTCACTGACGTCCACGGGCTCGCCGTCACCCCGGGCGGAGAAGAGTTCATCACCAGGACGATCGGCGTGCGAGCCCTCACCCCGCAGACCCGTAGGCCCCTCGCCCGAACCTGTCTGGACTGGACTGAGCGGCGCCATCACCTCGGGGGCCATCTCGCGTCGGTTCTGCGTGAAGCCTTCGTGGAACGCGAGTGGGTCATCCCCTTGCGGACTCATCGAGCCCTCCGACTCACGACAGCGGGAGCCGACGCCCTGCGCAACCTCTTCGACACGGACCCGACGCCGTGGCTCCACACGGACGCCACGTCATACGCGAAGAGGCGCGAGACGAATCGGCGGTGACCTCCTTCGGCCATGTCCTGTTCTCGCCACCCGTGGGCAGTGACCGTTGGCCGGGATCGACCCGAGACTGATCCGGTCCGATCCGCCCCACTCTTGGAGTCCGAGATGAGCCGTCGTCGATTGACCATTGCGGCCCTGGCCACCGCGCTTTCGGTGCTGGCGGCGGTGTCGCCCGCCTTCGCGACGCCTGATGAGATGCCGGCGACGACGACGGGAGCCCAGGTGATCACTCCGGTCGCGAGCACGCCAGCAGCGCAGGCGACGCCCACTGACGTCACGCTGCTCACCGGCCACGTCATCAGGGTCGGGCAGACCATGGACGGTCGCCAGTCCGCCACGGTGATGAGGGTGCCTCCGGGGAGGGACGGGAACGTCCTGACGTTCACGGACGACGGGGACCTGCATGTCGTGCCGCGCGAGGTGCTCCCGCTGTTGCACGCGGACCGGCTGGACGGTCGTCTCTTCAATGTCACGGACCTGGTCGCCGACGGGTACGCCGATTCCGATCGCGACGCCATCCCGCTGCTGGTGAGCGGCATGAGCCCGGAAAACGTCAAAGGGGCTGCGGGTGTCCATGAGGTGCGGGCCTTCGGCAGCGTTGGCGTCGTTGCGCTCGCTGTCGACAAGGACGATACCGCTGCCTTCTGGCAGGCGACCGTCGCCGGTCCCGCCGCACTCAGTACGGGCGAAAAGATCTGGCTCGACGGGCCTGTCGAGGCCCGACTGGACCGCAGCGTCCCGCTGGTCGGCGCGCCCGAGGCGTGGGGTGCCGGTTACGACGGGGCGGGCGTCACCGTTGCGGTGCTCGACACCGGGTATGACCCGGCGCACCCGGATCTCGCCGGCCTGGTCACCGAGGCACGCAGCTTCGACGGGACCGGGTCGGCCGTGGACGGCAACGGGCACGGGACCCACGTGGCGGCCACCGTTGCGGGCAGCGGAGCGGCCTCGGACGGCACCCGTCGCGGTGTCGCTCCCGGCGCCCGGCTCTTGGTCGGCAAGGTGCTCGACGACTCCGGACAGGGCCAGGAGTCGTGGCTGCTGGCCGGCATGGAGTGGGCCGCGCGCAGCGGCGCCGACGTCGTCAACCTGAGCCTGGGTGGCGGTCCGAGCGACGGCAGCGACCCGCTCAGCCTGATGGTGAACGAGCTCACGGCGGAGACCGGCACGCTGTTCGTCATCGCCGCCGGCAACTCCGGGCCGTCAGCCGGCACGATCGACACCCCCGGAGCCGCCGATGCCGCGCTCACCGTGGGCAATACCGACCTCGACGACCACGTGATCGAGAGCTCGGGCCGCGGCCCGCGGCTCGGCGACCACGCAGTGAAGCCGGAGCTGGCCGCGCCGGGCACCGACATCGTCGCGGCTCGGGCGGCGGGCACCGAGATGGGCTCTCCCGTCGACGAGCACTACACGTCGGCCACCGGGACGTCGATGGCCACGCCGCATGTCGCCGGCGCCGCCGCCGTTCTGGCTCAGCGTCACCCGGACTGGACCGCCGAGCAGCTCAAGGCGGCGCTCGTCGGCCACGCTCATCCGCTCGACGAGGGCACCGTGTTCGACCACGGCGCAGGCCGCCTCGACATCGCGGACGCGCTCGCGGCCACCGTCGCCGCGGAGCAGAGCACGCTGCCGTTCGGATTCCTGCCGTGGCCGAACGACAACGCTGCGCCGATCGAGCGCACGGTGACGTACCGCAATTTCGGAAGTACGCCGGCGACGCTGGACCTCGCGGTGGACACAGCGCTTCCGGCTGGGGCAGTCAACGTCGAGCCGGCCTCGCTCACCGTGCCCGCCGGCGGTGCCAGCTCGGCCGTGGTCACCGTCGTGCCGGAGCTGATCGAGGCCGGCGACTTCGGCGGCTTGCTCGTCGCCACGACCGAGAACGGCGACAGTATCCGGACACCGTGGTCGTACGGCGAGGAGACCGAGCATTACACGCTCACCATGAACGCCGTCGGCCGAGACGGCGCGCCCTCCGCCGGCTGGGCGATGGTGTGGAGCGAGGCGATGGGTTTCTACTACTACGTCGTCAGCCTCAGCGGCAGCGGCCCCGAAAAGGTGCGGCTTCCGCGTGACGACTACATGGTGATCGGCGCATCGACGGTGTACGACGGCGACTACCGCGTGATTGAGGAGACGCTGGGCGGCGCTCCCGAGCTGGAGCTGACGGGGGACCGCACCGTCACGTTCGACGCCCGCGCCGGCGACGAGCTCGTCTTCAGGACGCCGCGCCCGTCCAGGCCTGCGCAGGTGCAGCTGGGTTGGACTCGGTGGTACGACAGCGGCGCCGGGATGGACGGCTGGGTGCACTACAACAGCGGCGTGCCGAAGCTGGCCGTTGCGTCCAGCGACCCGGTGCGCGAGGGCCGGTTCGAGTTCGTGGCCGGCGGTCGGTTGATCGCACCGGACACACCGGCCGAACGGACGCCGTATCTGTACGACCTGCTGTTGCCGACCCAGGACCAGATGCCGGCGAGCGGCACCTACGAGGTCGGTGAGGGCGACCTGGCCCGGATTGACACGACATTTGTCGGTGTCGGCGAGGGCGGCCGGACCTCCTTCGAGGTCCGCGAGGGATTCTCGGCCATGGCCGCCAGTCGGGTGAAGGGCATCAACTCCGTCCACACGCCAGGTCCGCGCACCGATTACGTGTCCGCCAACGGCAGTGTCTGGCAGTCCATGGTTTCCCTTCCCCACGACGGCGGGCTCGAGGTTCCGACCATGTGGGACAACTACCGCAGCTACGAGCCCGGGACGCGGCTGGACACCCGCTGGTGGGGCGCGCCGTACTCGGTCGGCACCGACTCCGACTTCTCAGTCACCGACGCGTATCGAAGCGGCGACGACCTCAACGTGCTCCTGCGCGATTACCAGGACGGCGAGCCGGACCACTGGGGCGACTCCTACCTCAACGAGGACGAGCTGGCCAAGGTCCGCAGCCGGCTATACATCAACGGCAAGCTGCACAGCGACCAGCCCCGCGGCAGCTTCACGATTGAAGGCCTCCCGCCCGAGCCGGCCACGTACCGACTCGTGCACAGCGTCACTCGCACCGGGCCGACGTGGACCAGCTCCGCGTACAGCGAGTCCGACTG
Source organism: Intrasporangium sp. (assembly GCF_032907665.1). Taxonomy (GTDB): domain Bacteria; phylum Actinomycetota; class Actinomycetes; order Actinomycetales; family Dermatophilaceae; genus Intrasporangium. Next base: position 3,997 of record NZ_JAJJPG010000053.1, on the reverse strand, counting down.
GACGTTCCGGTCCGCGCACGAGTCCGACACGCAGTGGCCGCCCACCGGAATCCCACTCCTCGATGTGAACTGGACCGTCCCCACAGATGAGCAGAACCGAGCGCCGGGCGGCACGCGGTTCACCTTCGAAGTCACTGCCCGGCACGTGCGCGATATCCCCGCGGGACCGATCCGGAAGGTCAAGGTATGGGCCTCCTACGACGACGGCGACACGTGGCGGCCAGTGGCGCTGCGCCCACGGGGCGGCGACCGCTACGCAGCGATCCTCGTCCACCCGGCGACCGAGCGGACCAGCGGATGGGTGTCGCTACGGGCCGAAGTCGAGGACGCGGATGGCGCCGAGCTACGGCAGACCACGATCCGTGCCTACGGGCTGGACTGACCGCCGCGGTCATCGCCCAATCCGGGCCGGCCCGTGCAATCCGGGTGGGGCTGGGGCCTCCGGTTGAGGCTTGACGGTTCTCCGCCGGGTGATCCTGACAATCTCGACGTCCAGGTTGCCGTGTGTCGCGGGGTCGTGGTCAAGGCACCTCCCAGAGGTCGCTGTCTCGGACGGGGCCGGTGCTGTCGCGTTTCACGGTGGGCAGCACCTCGTTGTCGGTATCGAACTGGAGGATGTCGGCTCCGACGTGGACGTCGCAGCGTTCGCCGGCCCGGAGCCAGATGGGCGGTCGCTCGGTCAGGCGTGCGTCGGAGGTGAGCTCGAGGCCCGGGGGGTGGGACGGCCTGGTGATGCCGACCTCGGCAGCCGACGTAATCGGCCAAAACGCAGTATCCCCAGTGCGCGGCCAGTAGTGTCCGGCCCAAGTGTCCATCCGGGGAGGTTGGCGGACGGTGCGGGGAGGTGCAGCCCGCTCGACAGACCCACGTCCGGACACTCACACAACACGCAGGGGGAAACATGCGTTTGAAGGGGATTCCGCGACCCTTGCTCGGGGTCCTGCTCGCCGCCGCCCTCGGGCTTGCCGGACTGGGCGTGCCGGCCGCCGCACCGGCGACGGCGCAGCCGCTGAGCGCCAGTGCCAGCCAGAGCGAGGTCGCGACTGCCGAGACCGCGTCGGTCGACAACCTCACGCCCTCGCCGAGTCCGGTCGTGGGCTTCGCCGACCTCCACAACCATCAGTTCGCCAACCTGGGCTTCGGTGGACTGCTTCTCTGGGGGGAGCCCTTCCACGAGCAGGGCATCGAGTACGCCCTGCCCTGGAGCGACTTCACGCCGGCGGCCGAGGGCGAGGTCGTCCAGCCGGACGGGAGCCCGCTCGACCGGATCGCCTGTGGTGGCATCGGCCTGTACTCGCACTGCCCGCCGACGTGTCCGCCCGGGACGGGCCCAGGCACCGACGAGTGGTGCTGGGGCGTCGCGGTCCACGGCGCCGGCGGCCTCTACGACCTCTTGCAGATGGTGCTCAACGGGGGAATCGGTCACGCGGTGGGCGGGTATCCCGAGTTCGACGGCTGGCCGCGCTGGAACACAGCGACCGGCCAGCAGGCGTACGTCGACTGGGTCGAGCGCTCGTGGCACGGTGGCCAGCGCCTGATGAGCATGCTGGCCGTCAACAACGAGTCGCTCTGTTCGCTCGTCAACCGTCGCGCCGCCTTCGGGTGCGACGACATGAGCGCCGTCGATCGACAGCTCCAGGGCGCGAGGAACCTCGAGCGCTACGTCGACCTGCGGGACGACAACGAGCTCAACGGAAGCGGCTGGTACCGCATCGCCACCTCGTCGGCCGAGGCCCGCCAGATCATCGCGTCGGGCAAGCTCGCCGTGGTGCTGGGCATCGAGGTGCCGAGCCTCTTCGACTGCAAGCCCAACGCCGCCGCCTGCACTGAGGCCCACGTCCGGGAGCGACTCGACCACTACTACGAGCTCGGGGTGCGCCAGGTCCTGCCAGTGCACAATGCAGACAATGCTTTTGGGGGAACAGCCCTCTACAACGAGATCTTCGCGGCGAACAACCGGATCATCACGGGGGAGTGGTGGAACATCGAGAACTGCCCTCCCTCCACGGGGATCGACTTCCACGCCGGGCTCACCGATGATCCGCTCTTCCAGTACTTCGCCGTGAGGCTCGCCGGCGAGACACCTCCGCCGGTCCCCGAGGGTTCGAGCTGCAACGCGAAAGGCCTGACGCCGCTGGGCGAGTCGCTGATCCAGATGCTGATGGACAAGAAGATGATCATCGATCTGGACCACCTCTCGGCCAAGTCCCTCGACCGTGCCCTCGACCTGCTCGAGGAACGTGGCTACCCAGCCGCGGTGATGAGCCACTCGGGCTTCCACGGTGCGGCCCTGCCCGGTGGTGGCGGGAACCACGAGGGGAACAAGTCGGACCTGCAGCTCGAGCGACTCCGTGCCCTGGGAGGCACGGTGGCGGCGATCCTTCACCAAGGCGGACGCAGTGACGTGCGCACTTACGTTCGACCCGACGGGTCCACCCCGGTGCCCTTCACCTGCGGTGAGTCGTCCCAGGCCTGGGCGCAGGCCTACCTGTATGCCGTGGAGAAGATGCAGGATCGTGCCGTCGCCATCGGCAGCGACTTCAACGGGTTCGCCGGGATGCCGGCGCCCCGCTTCGGAGATGAGGCCTGCAAGGGCGACATGGCGAGTGGCTATGTCGCGAGTCCCGGTGTGACCTATCCCTTCACCGCCCACGGAACGGGAGCCATCCTGGACCGACAGGTCATCGGGGAGAACGTTTTCGACTACAACGTCGACGGTCTGTCGAACAACGGGATGCTCCCCGACTTCATCGAGGATCTCAAGAGGATCGGACTCACCGATGCCGACCTCGCGCCGCTGTTCGGCTCCGCTGAGCAGGTCGTGCGGATGTGGGAGCTTGCGGAGGACACCACGGCGCCCACGGTCACGTGCTCGCCGCCGGACGGCGCCTGGCACGCAGGCAACGTCACGGTCGAGTGCACGGCAACCGATGACGTGGCCGGCCTGGCGAGTCAGGCGGACGCCGCCTTCAGCCTGTCGACATCGGTTGCTGTCGGCGTCGAGACCGACGATGCGAAGACCGGCACCCGCACGGTGTGCGACGTGCGCGCCAACTGCGTCACGGCCGGTCCCTTCGGAGGCCACAAGGTCGACCGTCGGGGTCCCCAGATCGACCTCGTGGCGCCAGCCGTCACGACCTACACGATCGGTGAGCCGCTGACCGCGTCCTACTCGTGCTCGGACGGGGGCTCCGGCGTCGCCGAATGCGCCGGCCCGCAACCGGATGGCGGGGAGGTGCCGACGGACGCGGTCGGGACGTTCCAGTTCACGGTGTCGGCCACCGACCAGGTGGGCAACCGCAGCACCTCGATGTCCGACTACCGGGTCTCGTATGGCGTGTGCCCGCTCTACGACACCGACAAGGCCAAGCCTGCCGGCAGCGTCGTCCCTCTCGCGGTCATGCTGTGCGACTCGCAGGGCGGGAACGTCTCCGGGCCTGACATCACGGTCACCGCGCTGGACCTCGTGAGGGTCTCCGACGAGACCACCGCGCCGGTCGAGGACGCAGGCAATGCGAACCCCGACTCGGGATTCCGCTACAGCAGCGGACTCGGGGTGGGCGGCGGCTACATCTACAACCTGAGCACCAAGGGTAAGCCTTCGGGCACCTGGGCGTTGCGCTTCACGGCCACGGGCGACCCGAACGTGCACCGAGTCCTGTTCCAGTTGAAGTAGGGCTCGCCGACGCTCTTTCAGCGTGCGGTTGCGGGGTAGCCCCCCGCAACCGCACGCTGTGCGCGAGAAGGCCCGCCACCTCGGTGACCGTGCGGCCATCGCCGATGACCGCCAGAACCGCCCTGCACCGCTGCTCAGCCACGCTCATCTCGCTCATCGAGGGAGTGTCCTGGACCAGCCGAAGCAACCGTCAAGCATCAGCCGAGGGACCGTCAGGCATCAACGGAAGCCCGAACGTCACCCATCAGCCGACGTCATAAGGGCGTTGGGTGGGGCAGCAGGGGCTTGAACCCTGGACCGACGGATTATGAGTCCGCTGCT
>NZ_JAJJPG010000052.1:0-22814 GCF_032907665.1 Intrasporangium sp. | reverse complement strand
CCGGCCGAGTACATGGCCGCCCTGCTGACGAGCGTGCGCGACGACAAGGACAAGTCGGCGCTCTACCTCAACGAGTGCCGCCACATGGGCATCAAGGTCCTGCCGCCCGACGTCAACGAGTCCGTCGCCAACTTCGCCGCAGTCGGCACCGACATCCGCTTCGGTCTCGCCGCTGTCCGCAACGTGGGGCTGCCCGTCGTCGAGGCGATCGTCAAGGCGCGCGAGGAGAAGGGGGCCTTCGCCTCCTTCCGCGACTTCCTGTCGAAGGTGCCGGCGGTCGTGTGCAACAAGCGGACCATCGAGTCGCTCATCAAGAGCGGCGCCTTCGACTCGCTCGGCGAGAGCCGGCGCGGGATGGTCGAGGTGCACGAGCGCTACATCGACGCGCTCGTCGAGGTGAAGAAGCAGGAGGCCATCGGGCAGGACAGCCTCTTCGGCGCGTTCGGGATGGACGAGGACACCGGTGCCCAGGGCGGGTCCGGCGCCTTCGACGGGCTGCCGCCGGTCCCGCTCATCGAGTGGGACAAGTCGACCCTGCTCTCCTTCGAGCGGGAGATGCTCGGGCTCTACGTGTCCGACCACCCGCTCTTCGGCATCGAGCACATCCTCCAGACCCACGCCGACACGTCGATCGCCGCGCTCACCGGTGACGACCCCAAGCCCGACGGCACCCCCGTGACGGTGGCCGGGCTCATCACCGGCCTCCAGCTCAAGCGCACGAAGAAGGGCGACCTCTGGGCCATCGCGACGGTGGAGGACCTCGACGGCGCCATCGAGTGCCTCTTCTTCCCGTCGGCCTACCAGACCTTCTCGACGATGCTCGCGCAGGACACCGTCTGCGCGGTGAAGGGCCGGATCAGCGCGAGGGACGACTCGATCTCGATCTTCGCCCAGGAGCTGACCATCCCGGACATCAAGGAGGGACCGCGCGGGCCCGTCGTCCTCAGCCTCCCGCTGGCCCAGGTCACGCCCGCGAGAGCCGAGCGGCTCCGCGAGATCCTGCGCGAGCACCCCGGAGCCACCGAGGTCCAGGTCAAGCTGACCCAGCCGGGCCGTTCGGTGCTCATGACGCTCGACGACTCGCTGCGGGTCAACGCGACGTCGGCGCTCTTCGGAGACCTCAAGGCCCAGTTCGGCGCGGCGGTCCTCGGGTGAGGGACGGTCGTATGCCGCTGGGCCCGGTGACGTCGTGAAGGTGGCCGACCGCAGGCGGTTGCGCCGGGCGCGGATGGCCGCCCTCGGCCTTGCGCCGGCGCTCGGCACGTCCTCGGCGCCGGCCTCGGCCCTGGACGTCGCCCGCGAGTTGGGCGCCCTTCAGGCCCAAGACTATTCGAGTGGCGTGTGGTCCCTCGGCGTCCGCTCCGGACTCACGCGGGAGGAGATCGAGCAGGCGGTGCTCGACCGCGAGATCGTGCGGACCTGGCCCATGCGCGGCACGATCCACTGGGTTCCCGCCGAGGATGCCCGTTGGATGTGCGAGCTGCTCGCGGCCCGAGTGCTCGGCTCAGTGCAGACCCGCCACCGTGAGCTCGGCCTTGACGAGCAGGACACCGCGCGTGCGCGCGACCTCTTCGAGCAACACCTCACCGAGCCGATGAGCCGCCCCGACGTCGTTGCCCTGCTCGCCCGCGCGGGGATCGACTCGAGCGGACAGCGGGCCTACCACCTCGTCGGCTACCACTGCATGACCGGCCTGCTCTGCCAAGGGCCGCTGATCGGCAAACAGCCGAGCTTCGTGCTCATCGACGCCTGGGTGCCCACCTCGCGTCAACCGTCTCGGGAGGAGGCGATGGCGACGATCGTCGAGCGCTACGTCCGCAGCCATGGCCCCGTGACGGAGAAGGACGTGGCCGGATGGGTCGCCGGCACGCTCGGCTTCGCCCGGGAGGCTCTGGCTTTGCTGGGAGACCGCATCGTTCGCGACGAGGTCGACGGCCAGACCTGGCTCACCCACGTCGACGCCCGCCCGGCGCCCAACGGACCGACCGGGGTGCACCTGCTGCCCCAGTGGGACGAGTTCCTCCTCGGCTACAAGTCCCGCGACGTCACCCTGCCGGACGAGCACGTCGCGCGAGTCGTCCCCGGCCGCAACATGGTCTTCCAGCCGACCCTCGTCGTCGACGGTGAGGTGGCCGGCATCTGGAAGCGTCAGGAGCGCAAGGACGGCGTCGTCGTCGAGGTCACGACCTTCACCCCGCTCAGCGCCACGGCCCGCCGGGGGCTGGAAGCGAGCGCAGCGGCATACGGCCGCTTCCTCGGGCGCGACGTCGTCCTGCGCGTCGAGGAGGGATAGGTGGCGCGGGGAGCCATCCCGCCCTCGCCCCTCCCGCCGCGTCACGGCGTCGACGCGCAACGGATCCGGATGCCGCAGGAGGGCCCGTGGGAGACCCTGCGCGACCACCTCGTGGACCGCCTCAAGGGAGTGACGCCTGCCGAGATCGAGCGCAGGCTGCGTGCGGGCGAGTTCGTCGATGTCGCGGGCCGGCCGCTGCCGGTGGACGCGCCGTTCGTGCCGCGCTCCGTCTGCTGGACGCATCGCGAGCTGCGCCCCGAGGTCGAGGTGCCTTTCCCCATCGAGGTGCTGCACCGCGACGAGCGGCTCGTCGTCATCGACAAGCCGCACTTCCTCTCGACGATGCCCCGCGGTCGGCACGTCGTCCAGTCCGCGCTCGCGCGCACCCGCGTCCTGACCGGACTCGAGCGGCTCGCCCCGGCCCACCGGCTCGACCGTCCCACGGCGGGCGTCCTCATGTTCACGACGGAGCAGCGGTGGCGCGGGCCCTACCAGCGCGTCTTCGCCGAGGGACGGGTCCACAAGGAGTACCTCGCCGTCGCGCCGGTCCGCGGTGACCTCGCGCTGCCGACGGTGCGGCGCACCCGTGTCGTCAAGGACCACGGGACCCACCAGGCACGCGAGGTCCCCGGCGAACCGAACGCCGAGACCCTCATCGAGCTCGAGGACACCGCGGACGGGCTCGGTCTCTACCGGCTGACGCCTCGGACCGGGCGCACCCACCAGCTGCGCTGCCAGCTCTGGGGCCTGGGCATCCCGATCGTCGGCGACGACCTCTATCCCGTCGAGCGCGAGGTCGCCGACGACGACTTCTCGCACCCCCTCCAGCTCCTCTCGGCCGTCCTCGAGTTCCAGGACCCCGTCGACGGCACGCGGCGGCGCTTCGAGACCCGCCGGGTGCTGTCGGCCTGGCCCGCGTGACAGCAGCCGCTCGTTCCCGTGGCGGTCGACCGGCGTGCGATGAAAGTTTCCCGGCTCTTCTCCTGACCCCGGTGCGATCGCGGCGTTAGGGTCGCAGAGTCCGGGCGCCTCCCTGCCCGTCGAGAGAGGAAGACATGCTCCAACCACGTGATCTCCGACGCCGTGTCGCCGCGGTGTGCGCGGTCGGGCTCGGTGTGGGGCTCGTCCCCATGGTCGCCGCCGCACCGGCCGCGAACGCCGCCGCGACCGAGTTGTTCTTCAGCGAGTACATCGAGGGATCGAGCAACAACAAGGCCCTCGAGATCTTCAACGGCACCGGTGCGCCGATCGACCTCGGCTCCGATGGTTACAACGTCCAGATGTTCTTCAACGGCAACACCAATGCGGGCCTGACCATCAACCTCACCGGGTCTGTCGCCGACGGCGACGTCTTCGTCGTCGCCCACAGTTCCGCCTTCGCAGAGGTCCTCGACCAGGCCGACCAGACCAACGGGTCCGGCTGGTTCAACGGGGACGACGCCGTGGTGCTCCGCAAGGGCACGAACGTCATCGACAGCATCGGCCAGATCGGCTTCGACCCCGGATCCCAGTGGGGCACCGGCCTCACGTCGACCGCGGACAACACCTTGCGGCGCAAGGACTCGGTCGAGGCGGGCGACACCGACCCCTTCGACGAGTTCGTCCCCGCGGTGGAGTGGGACGGCTTCGCGCAGAACGACTTCGACGGCTTGGGCAGGCACCCCGGCATCCGGGACCGCGCTCCCGACGTCGCAGCGACGATCCCCTTCGACAACTGGACCCACGTCGGACTGGACAAGGTCCTCACGGTGACCTTCAACGAGCCGGTGGCGGTCACCGACGACGCCTTCAGCCTCTCGTGTGCTGACTCGGGATCCCACGAGGTGACCGTGGCCGGTGGGCCGACGACCTTCACCGTCGACGCCGTGACCGACTTCGGGGCGGGCGAGGCCTGCACGCTCCAGGTGTCTGCCGCGCACGTCACCGACCTCGACACCGAGGACCCGCCGGACGCCATGGCGACCGACCACTTCCTCCGTTTCACGACGGTCCCCGCGGACGCCTGCCAGAGCGCGACGACCACGATCCCCGAGATCCAGGGGGATGGCCCCGAGGTCACCACAAGGGGATCGGTCAGGGTCGAGGGCATCGTGGTGGGTGACTACGAGGGCGCGTCGAGCCTGCGCGGGTTCTACGTCCAGGCAGCGGAGGGTGACGGCAACCCGGCCACGTCCGACGCCATTTTCGTCTTCGAGCCGAGCGACGAGGACCTCGTCGCCGTCGGCGACCGCGTGCTCGTCGTCGGACGGGCCGGTGAGTACCAGGGCCAGTCGCAGATCAGCCTGACCGGTGACCCGGTTCCCTGCGGCACGGGCTCGGTCGAGCCGGCGGCCGTGAGCTTCCCGGTCGAGAACCCCACCACCCTCGAGCGCTACGAGGGAATGCTCGTGACGGTCCCACAGACCATGACGGTGACGGAGCACTTCCAGCTCGGCCGCTTCGGCCAGGTCGTCGTCTCCTCCGACGGACGACTCGACCAGCCCACCAACGTCGTCGCGCCCGGGGACGAGGCCCTCGCCCTCCAGGCGGCGAACAACCTCCGCCGGCTCATCATCGACGACGCCTCACAGAGGCAGAACCCCGACCCGATCCCCTGGGGCCGGGACGGCCAGCCCTTGTCGGCTGACAACACGCTTCGTGGCGGTGACACCGTCACCGGCGCCGTCGGCGTGATGACCTACACGTGGGCGGGCAACAGCGCGAGCGGCAACGCCTACCGGCTGCGGCCGATCGGCGCCCTCGACGGGGTCGCCGAGTTCGAGGCAGCAAACGAGCGGCCCGAGAGCGTCCCCGAGGTCGGTGGCCGGATCCAGGTCGCCGGGATGAACGTCCTCAACTACTTCAACACGTGGGACGGTCGCCCGGACGAGGTGAACAACTGCACCTTCGGTGTCGGTGGTCCGCCTGCCGACTGCCGTGGAGCCGACGACGAGTTCGAGTTCGAGCGGCAGGCCACCAAGACCGTCGAGGCCATCGTCGGGATGGGTGCCGAGGTCGTCGGTGTCGTCGAGATCGAGAACGACGGCTACGGTCCCGACAGCGCCCTCGCCGACCTCGTGGACCGGCTGAACGCCGCGACGGAGCCGGGAACGTGGGGCTACGTCGACGTCGACGAGCGGACCGGACAGGTCAACGCACTCGGCACGGATGCGATCAAGGTCGGCGTCATCTACCAGCGGGACGCGGTCGTCCCGATGGGGGACACGGCGGTCCTCAACACCGAGGAGTTCGTCACGGGTGGCGACAGCGAGGAGCGCAACCGTCCCGCCCTGGCCCAGGCCTTCGTCGAGAAGGGGACGGGCGGCAGCTTCGTCGCCGTCGTCAACCACCTGAAGTCCAAGGGCAGCGCGTGTGACACTCCGGCGGCGAACGACGGGCAGGGCAACTGCAACGACGTGCGCGTCACCGCGGCCGGGCTGCTCGCGGACTGGCTCGCCTCGGACCCGACGGGCACGAGCGAGCAGGACACCCTCATCATCGGTGACCTCAACTCCTACGCCATGGAGGACCCGATCACCCTGCTGAAGGGTGCCGGCTACACCGACCTCATCCGGGAGTACGCCGATGGCGAGGAGAACCCGTACTCCTACGTCTTCGACGGCCAGTGGGGCTACCTCGACCACGCGATGGGGACGGCGAGCCTCGCAGCACAGGTCACCGGTGTCGCCGAGTGGCACGTCAACGCGGATGAGCCGTCGGTGCTCGACTACAACACGGACTTCAAGTCCGCGGGCCAGGTCGAGTCGCTCTACGCTCCCGACGAGTTCCGCAACTCCGACCATGACCCTGTCATCGTCGGGCTCGACCTGACGCCCGGCAACAATGGCAAGGGACGGAAGTAGCACCTGCCAGTCCAGCAGCGGGCGGCCCCGGGACCACCGATGGGTCCCGGGCCGCCCGCTGTCTCGTTGGCAGGGCGAAGACTCAGCCTGAGCCGGCCTGGCGCGAACCGGCGTCCTCCAGGGCCGCCAGCGCCGTGGTGACGACCTGGTCGGGGGCTGCGCGCGCGGACACCACCACCCCCGCCTCGTCCTCCTCCAGCGGCTCCAGTGTGTCGAACTGCGACCGGAGCAGGGCCGGCGGCATGAAGTGCTCCCGCCGCTTCATCCGCTCGAGGATCGTGTCGTAGTCGGCGTCGAGCAGGATGAAGAAGAGCTGCGGGTAGCCCTCCCGGAGCCAGTCGCGGTAGCGGCGCTTCAAGGCCGAGCAGGCCATGACCGACTGCTGGCCCGCGGCCTCGAGCCGGACCACCTCCTCCGCGAGGGCGGCGAGCCAGGGCCGGCGGTCGTCGTCGTCGAGGGGCACGCCCGAGCTCATCTTCGCGATGTTCTCCGGGGGGTGGAAGTCGTCCCCCTCGACGAAGACGCGATCGAGCTCGGAGGAGAGCCAGGTCCCGATCGTCGTCTTCCCGTTGCCCGACACCCCCATGAGGACGACATGGCGTGGCAGGGCCACCTAGACCACCAGCCAGAGGATCGAGGCCACGGCGAAGATCGACAGGCCGAGCGTGGTCTCCATGACCGTCCACGTCTTGAGGGTGGTCTTCTCGTCCATGCCGAAGAAGCGGCTCACCAGCCAGAAGCCCGAGTCGTTGACGTGCGACAGGACGGTCGCCCCGGCGGCGATCGCGAAGACGAGCAAGGCGATCTGGACGTCGCTGAGGCCCTCGGCCGCCACCTGGGCCGAGAGCAGACCGGCAGTCGTCGTCAGGGCCACCGTCGCGGATCCCTGGGCCACGCGGAGCGCGGTCGCGATGAGGAACGCCTGGACGATGAGCGAGAGGCCGAGCCCGGACAGGGAGTCGGTGAGAGCCTGCCCGATGCCGGAAGCACGCAGCACGCCGCCGAACATGCCGCCCGCACCGGTGATGAGGACGACAGCCGCGATCGGGCCCAGGGCCTCGTCGAGGATCCGGCTGCCCTCGGGGATGGTGAACCGGCCCCGTGAGAGGACGAGCAGGCTCACCAGCACGGTGATGAGCAGCGCGACGGGTGTCTGGCCGATGAGCTGCAGCGCGTTGGCCCACGTGGCGTCCTCGGCGATGGTCCCGCTCGTGATGAGGGTGCTGATCCCGGTGTTGAGCGAGATGAGCACGAGCGGCAGCAGGAGCAGCAGCAGGACGGTCCCGAACCCGGGCGTCGCCGCGGTGGTGGTCGTCGTGCTCCGAGTGGCGACCGGGTCGTCACTGGCGGCAGCGCCACCGGTGACGGCCTCGCCCTCGAGGTCCGCCGGGGTGACCACGTCGTCCGTGTCGACCTTGGCGAGAGGGCCGACCGGACCCTTCGCTCCGCCGTTGAGCTCCCCGAAGAGCAGGGTGGGGACGTCGACGACGTAGCGCTTGCCGAGGCGCTGGGACACGAGGTAGGCCCCGACGTACCAGCTGATGATGGCGACCGGCACACCGATGAGGAGTGTGATGCCGATGTCGCCGCCCATGAGGTCGGCGGCGGCGACGGGCCCGGGATGCGGGGGCACGATCGCGTGCATCGCCGCGAACGCCCCAGCGGTCGGAAGGCCGTAGAGCAGGATCGAGCCGCCGAACCGGCGCGCCACGGTGTAGATGATCGGCAGGAAGACGACGAGGCCTGCGTCGAAGAAGATCGGGAAACCGAAGGCCAGGGCCGCGACACCGAGCGCGAAGGGCGCGCGTTTCTCGCCGAACCTCGAGATGAGCGTGTCGGCGAGCACCTGCGCCCCGCCGGTGATCTCGAGCAGCCGCCCGAGCATGACACCGAAGGCGACGAGCAGGGCCACGGATCCGAGGGTGCTGCTGAAGCCGCTCATCAGCGCACTCGGGATGTCCGCGATGGGGATCCCGGCCGCGACGGCGGTCAGCAGGCTGACGAGGACGAGCGACACGAAGGCGTGGAGCTTGACCTTCATGATGAGCCAGAGCAGGGTGACGACGGCGACAGCGGCGATCAGCAGGAGGACGCCGACGCCATGGGCCGGTTCGATCGGGTCCATCAGGGACTCCTTCTCGCGGCGAATGGGTGGATGGCCTCAACGTACCCACGGACCGGGAGGGGGTCACGGGTCCACGCGGCAGGCGGCGGCCTCCGTCGTCGCGCTCACGTCGCCACAGCACGCCCCCGCGTCGGAGCCCGCACCGGCCCACCGCCTACGATGCGCGCATGCAGCACCCTCCCATCGCCCGACGCGAAGTGTCGACGCGCGAGCTCCACGGCGACCGCTTCGACGACCCGTACGCGTGGATGTCCGACCGTGACGGGGCCGAGCTGCGGGAGTACCTCGCTGCCGAGAACGGCTGGGCCGTCGAGCAGACCGCGCACCTGGCCCCCCTCGCCGAGACCATCTACGAGGAGTTCCGGTCGCGGATCCACGAGACCGACCTCAGTGTGCCGGTGCGTCATGACCGATGGTGGTACTACTCGCGGACCATCGAGGGCGAGCAGTATCCCGTGGAGGGCAGGGTCCTCGTCGCGGAGCACCCGGAGCGGCCGTCCCTCGACGGGGAGCAGGCGCCGGCGGGAGAGGAGGTGCTCCTCGACCAGAACGCCGAGGCCCGCGGGCACGACTTCTACGCGGTCGGGCCGAGCGAGGTCTCCCCCGCGGGAGACCTCTTCGTCTGGGGTGTCGACGTCGTCGGCGACGAACGCTACGACCTCAAGGTCCGTCGGATCGCCACCGGTGAGCTCGTCGACGAGGCCGTGCTCCGGACGGGCGGCTCGATCGGGTGGTCCCTCGACGGACGCCACCTGTTCTACACGAGGGTCGACGAGGCGTGGCGACCGCACCAGGTCTGGCGCCACGAGATCGGCACGAGCGCCGAGGAGGACGTCCTCGTCCACGACGAGCCCGACGAGCGGTTCTTCGTCGGCGTCGGCAACTCGCGGGACGACCGGCAGGTCCTCGTCGCGATCGGGTCCAAGACGACGACCGAGGTGCGCATGCTCGACGCGGCGGACCCGACCGGGCAGTTCCGCATCGTCGCACCGAGGCGGGACGGCGTCGAGTACGAGGTCGAGCCCGTGGGGGACCGGCTGCTCATCGTCCACAACGCGCACCGGCCGAACTTCGAGGTGGCGATCGCACCCATCGACAGCACGTCCCCCGACGACTGGGAGCGGCTCGAGGTCACCGACGACGACGAGTACGTCACGGGGGTCGACGGCTTCGCCGACTTCGTCGTCGTGTCGCTGCGGAGGCAGGGGCAGACCCGGCTCCGGCTCGTGCGCCGGCTCCCGGGCGGCGGGCTCGGCGAACCGCACGACATCGAGTTCGCGGAGCCGATCCACACGGTCGCGCTGGGGGCCAACCCGGAGGTCGGTGCAGCATCGATCCAGGTCGTCCACGAGTCCCTCGTCACCCCGCGCGTCGTCTACGACTATGACGTCACCGACCGCACCTTCACCGTGCTCAAGCGGCAGGAGGTGCGGGGCGGGCACGACCCCGGCGACTACGTCCAGGAGCGGCTCTGGGCGACGGCGGCCGACGGCGTCCGCATCCCCCTGTCCGTCGTCCGGCACCGCGACACACCGGTCGACGGCACGGCTCCGGGCCTGCTGCACGCCTACGGCGCCTACGGCATCTCCAGCGACCCGTGGTTCTCCGTCCTGCGGTTGTCGCTGCTGCAGCGCGGATGGGTCTTCGCCATCGCCCACGTCCGCGGTGGGTCCGAGATGGGCCGGCACTGGTACGACACGGGCAAGCTCGAGCACAAGCGGCACACCTTCGAGGACTTCGTCGCGTGCGCGGACGAGCTGCGCGCCAGCCGACTCATCGACCCGGAACGCCTCGCCGCCGAAGGAGGCTCGGCCGGGGGCCTGCTCATGGGCGTCGTGGCCAACGAGGCTCCCGACCGGTTCGCCTTCATCCACGCGTCGGTCCCCTTCGTCGACGCGCTGACCTCGATCCTCGACCCGTCGCTGCCGCTCACCGTCGTCGAGTGGGAGGAGTGGGGCAACCCCTTGGACGACCCGACGGCCTATGCCCTCCTGCGGGCCTACAGCCCCTACGACAACGTCCGGCCCCAGCGCTACCCGTCGCTGCTCGTGACGACCTCGCTCAACGACACCCGAGTCCTCGTCACCGAGCCGGCGAAGTGGGTCGCGGCCCTGCGCCACGCCACGCGGGAGGTCGCCGACGCGCGACCGATCCTCTTCCGGACGCAGATGGCGGCCGGCCACGGCGGGCAGTCCGGCCGCTACGACACGTGGCGGCAGTGGGCGTGGGAGACCGCCGTGCTCATCGACCAGACCTGAGGGGGCGGGAGGTCGCGCTCGCGAGCGAGCCCAGCGGCATACGGCAGCCGTATGCCGCTGTGCCGGCACCCGCTGCACGTGACCTCCCGACCCCCGAGGGTTTCCGGCGCCCGGGGCCGGGGTCGGAGCCTGAGACGGCGCGTCCCGGTCCGTGGACGCCTCTTAGACTTGGGCCCATGATGTCCACCCTCGACCTGCGCGGACGCCCGCTCGACGTGCGCTTCCTGCGTGGGGCGCTGCCCCGAGCCGAGTTCGACGTCACGGCCGCCCTCGAGCAGGTGCGGCCGATCTGCGACGACGTCGCGCATCGGGGCGCGGAGGCGTTGCGCGACCTCGCTGAGCGGTTCGACGGGGTCCGGCCCACGCACCTGCGGGTGCCGGGCGAGGTCCTGCGGGCCGCCCTGGACGAGCTGGCCCCCGACCTGAGGGCCGCCCTCGAGGAGTCGATCCGGCGGGCCCGCCTCGTCCACGCGGACCAGCGGCGCACCGACACGACGACGCAGGTCGTGCCCGGTGGCACGGTCACCGAGCGGTGGCTCCCCGTCGAGCGGGTGGGCCTCTACGTCCCCGGGGGCCTCGCGGTCTATCCGAGCAGTGTCGTCATGAACGTCGTGCCCGCCCAGCTCGCCGGCGTCGGCTCGCTCGCCGTCGCCTCGCCGCCGCAGCGCGAGAACACCGGCGCTTTCACCGGCTACCCCAACCCCACCATCCTCGCCACGTGTGCCCTGCTCGGCGTCGACGAGGTCTACGCCGTCGGGGGCGCCCAGGCGGTCGCGATGTTCGCCTACGGGTTCGTCGACGAGGAGGACGTCCGTGACGGCGTGCCCGTCGCGTGCGAGCCGGTGTCGATGGTCACCGGGCCGGGCAACATCTGGGTCGTCGCCGCGAAGCGCCTGCTCAAGGGGCTCATCGGCATCGACGCCGAGGCCGGTCCGACCGAGATCGCGATCCTCGCCGACGCGAGTGCCGACGCGGAGCACGTGGCAGCCGACCTCATCAGCCAGGCGGAGCACGACCCGCTCGCGGCCTCGGTCCTCGTCACCGACAGCGAGGAGCTCGCCGATGCCGTGCTCGCGTCCCTGGCCCGTCGGGTCCCGGCCACGAAGCACGCCGAGCGGGTCGGCACGGCCCTGCGCGGCACGCAGTCCCGCGTCGTGCTCGTCGACGACGTCGAGGCCGGCCTGGCCGTCGTCAACGCCTACGCGGCCGAGCACCTCGAGATCCAGACCCGCGACGCCTCCGCGGTCGCCGCCCGTGTGCGCAATGCCGGGGCGGTCTTCGTCGGCCCCTACGCCCCGGTGAGCCTCGGTGACTACGCCGCCGGGTCCAACCACGTCCTGCCCACGGCGGGCTGCGCCACGCACTCGAGCGGACTGTCGGTCCAGTCCTTCCTCCGCGGCATCCACGTCGTCGACTACGACGAGGCGGCCCTGCGCGACGTGGCCGCTCACGTCGTCACGCTCGCCCAGGCCGAGGACCTGCCGGCGCACGGGGAGGCCGTCACGGCGCGCTTCGGCGACGAGGTGCCACGGTGACTGACGCCGCGGGAGAGGTCCAGCGGTTGCTGCGCCCGGACCTGCGGGGCCGCACGGCCTACGGCGCCCCGCAGCTCGACGTGCCCGTCTGCCTCAACACCAACGAGAACTCCTACCCCGTCCCCGACGTCGTCGTCAAGGCGATCCTCGACGCGCTCGAGGACGACATCGCAGGCCTCAACCGCTACCCCGACCGCGAGTTCACGCGTCTGCGCAGCGCCCTGGCGGCCTACCTCGAGAAGCAGGCCGGCGAGGTGTTCACGCCCGAGCAGATCTGGGCCGGCAACGGCTCCAACGAGGTCCTCTCGCACATCGTGCAGGCCTTCGGCGGCTTCGGGCGCACAGCGCTCGGGTTCACGCCGAGCTACTCGATGCACCCCATCATCTGCGAGACGCTCGGGACCCGCTGGATCGACGGCGCGCGCGAGCAGGGGACCTTCGGCCTGGCACCCGACTCGGCTGCGCAGCAGGCGGCCACCCACGACCCGTCGATCGTCTTCCTCAGCTCGCCCAACAACCCCACGGGCACCGCGCTGCCCTTCGACGTGATCGGCGCGGTCCTCGGGGCGGCCCCGAACGCCGTGGTCGTCGTCGACGAGGCCTATGCCGAGTTCGCCCGGCCCGGCACGCGGAGTGCCCTGTCGCTCGTCGCCGAGCACCCCCGTCTCGTCGTCACCCGCACGATGAGCAAGGCCTTCGCCTTCGCCGGGGGACGGCTCGGCTACCTCGTCGCCGCGCCGGAGGTCGTCGACGCCCTGCGGCTCGTGCGCCTGCCCTACCACCTGTCGACGCCGACGCAGACCATCGCCCGCGTCGCCCTCGAGCACGCCGACCTCATGCTCGGCACCGTCGAGGCGATCAAGGAGCAGCGCGACCGGCTCGTCCGGGAGCTCGCCGAGCTGGGCGGGACACCCCTCGAGAGCGACTCCAACTTCGTCCTCTTCGGTGGCCTCCGCGACGAGAAGGCGACGTGGCAGGCCCTCCTCGACGACGGTGTTCTCGTGCGCGACGTCGGCATCCCACACCACCTGCGGGTCACAGCCGGCACCCCGGAGGAGACGGCTGCGTTCCTGCGCGCGATGGCCGCCCTCGCCCCCACCCACCTCGCCCAGCCGACGGGAGACGTCGCCTCATGAGCCGCACCGCCAGGATCAGCCGCACGACGACGGAGTCGTCGATCGAGCTCACCGTCGACCTCGACGGGACGGGGGAGTCCGACGTCTCGACGGGCGTCCCCTTCTACGACCACATGCTCGCGTCCCTCGCCAAGCACTCCCTCATCGACCTCACCGTCAAGGCGACCGGCGACATCGACGTCGACGTGCACCACACCGTCGAGGACACCGCCATCGTCCTCGGCCAGGCGCTGCGCGAGGCCCTCGGCGACAAGGTGGGCATCTCCCGCTTCGGCGACGCGACGGTCCCGCTCGACGAGGCCCTGGCACAGGCCGTCGTCGACGTCGCCGGGCGGCCCTACGTCGTCCACGAGGGTGAGCCGGAGGGCCAGCAGTACGTCCTCATCGGCGGGCACTTCACCGGGTCGATGACCCGGCACGTCTTCGAGTCGCTCGCCTCCAACGCCGGACTGTGCCTCCACGTGCGGGTCCTCGCCGGCCGCGACCCCCACCACATCGTCGAGGCCCAGTTCAAGGCGGTCGCCCGCGCCCTGCGCGCGGCCATCGCCCGCGACGATCGGGTCGTCGGGATCCCCAGCGCCAAGGGAGCGCTCTGACGATGACGACCTCGCCCCGCGTCGTGGTCCTCGACTACGGCAGCGGCAACGTGCGATCTGCCGTGCGCGCCCTCGAGCGTGTCGGCGCGACCGTCGAGCTCACCGCCGATCCTCACGTCGCCACCGACTGCGACGGCCTCTTCGTGCCGGGCGTCGGCAACTTCCACGCCTGCCTGGCCGGCCTCCGCGCCGTGCACGGCCCACGCGTCATCGGCCGCCGACTGAGCGGCGGACGACCGGTCCTCGGGGTCTGTGTCGGCATGCAGGTGATGTTCGACGGCTCCACCGAGCGCTCCGATCACCCGGAGCCGGGCCTGGGGGAGTGGCCGGGCACCGTCGAGCGTCTGCCCGCGGCCATCGTCCCGCACATGGGGTGGTCCGAGGTCGAGGTGGGCGAGGGCTCCCGGCTCTTCGCCGGTGTCGAGGACGAGCGCTTCTACTTCGTCCACTCGTACGCCGTCCAGACGTGGGAGCTGGAGCCGACCGGAGCCTTCGCCGTGGTCGCCCCGATCGTCACGTGGGCGAGGCACGGCGCGAGGTTCGTCGCCGCCGTCGAGAACGGTCCGCTCTGCGCGACGCAGTTCCACCCCGAGAAGTCCGGGGAGGCCGGACTCCACCTGCTCGAGAACTGGGTACGCACGCTGTGAGCCAGCCCAGCGGCATACGCAATCCCATTGAGCCACAAGGAGACCCGAGCATGACCGATCTGCCCCGACTCCAGCTCCTCCCCGCGGTGGACATCGCCAGCGGCCAAGCCGTGCAGCTCGTCCAGGGCATCGCGGGCAGCGGGGGACGGTTCGGCGACCCCTGGGACGCTGCCAAGGCGTGGCAGGACCAGGGTGCGGAGTGGATCCACCTCGTCGACCTCGACGCCGCCTTCGGCCGGGGCAGCAACCGCGAGCTCATCGACTCGATCGTCCGACGGCTCGACATCGCGGTCGAATTGTCCGGGGGGATCCGGGACGCCGACTCGCTGGACGCCGCGCTCGCGACCGGCTGCCGCCGGGTGAACATCGGCACCGCGGCCCTCGAGGACCCCGAGTGGACTGCGCGGATCATCGGCGAGCACGGCGACCGGGTCGCCATCGGCCTCGACGTGCGCGGGACCAGGCTCGCCGCGCGCGGCTGGACGCGGGAGGGCGGCGACCTCTGGGAGACCCTCGAGCGCCTCGACCGCGAGGGGTGCGCCCGCTACGTCGTCACCGACGTCAACAAGGACGGCATGCTGCAGGGGCCCAACGTCGGGCTCCTCCGCGAGGTGTGCGCACGCACCGAGCGGCCGGTCGTCGCCTCCGGAGGCGTCTCCACGCTCGACGACCTCCGCGTCCTGCGCGACCTCGTCCCCGAGGGCATCGAGGGCGCCATCATCGGGTCCGCCCTCTATCGCGGCGCCTTCACCCTGCGCGAGGCGCTCGACGTCGCCGGGCGGCCAGCGCAGTGACCGCACGACGCCGCGGCGGGGGCGAGCCGCGTGGGCACGATCGCCACGGCGACGGGCAGCAGGGCCCTGAGCAGCACGACCACGATCGCCACGGCGACGGGCACGAGCAGCACGGCCACGAGCGCCACGGGCACCTCGACGCCGAGGGCCGTCCCTCCGACTCGGCGGGCCAGGCCTGGGCGGGCAAGACGATCCCGAGCCACGGCTTCGCGGACGACCGCGGCGAGGCGGACCCCGGGCTCGTCGCGGCCCTGCTGGCCTGCGCGGCCGAGCCGACCCCCGACGCCGAGACCGAGCTCCTGTCTCGGGTCGCGGCCGTTCGATGGCTCGTGCCGGTCGTTGCCATCCCCACGGAGGTCGACGAGAAGGGCGGGCTCGTCACCGACACGCGCAGCGACATGGCGGCGGTGACCCTCACGGCGCCGGACGGCCGCAAGGGCCTGCCGATGTTCTCCTCGCTCGAGTCCCTCGCGGCCTGGGACCCCGGGGCGCGGCCCGTCCCGGTCCCGGCGTCGTCCGCTGCCCAGGCGGCCGTCGCCGAGTCGTGCGACGTCCTCCTCGTCGACGTCTCCTCGCCCCATGCGACAGTGCTTCGCGCGAGCATGCTGTGGGCCCTGGCCCAGGACCGGGCCTGGGTGCCGGCACACCGTGACGAGCAGGTCGCGCGCGCGGTCGGCGCCGCGGTCCGCGACGAGCCGGTTGTGGCCGGCCACCGTCTCGAGGCTGGGGAGCCGGCAGGCGCCGGCGTCCTGCGCGTCGTCCTCCGGCTTCCGGCCGGCCTCGACCGTGAGGTCATCGGCGAGGTGGCGACGAGGATCGGGGAACGGATTGCGACGGACGGCGAGACGCGTGCGAGGATCGATGCGCTGACGTTCGCCCTCGAAGCCGTGACCTGACTCGCGGCCCAGACCTCGCGAGGAGGCCACCTTGAGCGGGACCCTCGGCTTCGTCGTCGACCCCGTCGTCGACGCCCAGCGACGCCAGGACCTGCGCCGGATGCGCCTCGTCGCCACGGGACTGCTCGTCCTGGCCGCCATCGTCTACGTCCTCACGCGCGGCCGCGACGACGGACTGCTCGGCTTCGTCAACGCGGGCGCCGAGGCCTCGATGGTGGGGGCGTGCGCCGACTGGTTCGCGGTCACCGCCATCTTCCGGCACCCGCTCGGCCTGCCCATCCCGCACACCGCGCTCATCCCGCGCAAGAAGGAGATGATCGGCCGCAGCCTCGAGGAGTTCGTCGGCGAGAACTTCCTCCAGGAGGACATCATCCGCGACCGGGTCCTCGACGCCGAGCCGACCCGCCGCGCCGCCGAGTGGGTGCTCACCGACCACCACGCCAAGCGCCTCGTCGACGAGGTCGCCACCGTCGGCGCCCACGCCCTGCACCGCATCCCCGACGAGGACGTGCGCACCGTCATCGAGCAGGCGGTGCTGCCCCGCCTCATGAAGGAGCCGATCAGCTCACTCGGCGGCGGACTCCTCGAGCAGGTCGTCCGCGACGGCTCGCACACCGGCCTCGTCGACCTCGCGCTCGACGAGGGCGCCGCGTGGCTCGTCGCCAACGAGTCCCTCTTCGAGTCGCTCATCGTCCAGCGGGCCCCGTCGTGGGTCCCGGACGCCCTCAACGAGATCGTCGCGCGCCGCATCCACACCGAGGCCCTCAAGTGGCTGGCCGACATCCGGCGCGACCCGAGGCACGACGTGCGGATCGCCCTCGACAAGCTGCTCACCGACCTCGCCGACAACCTCCAGCACGACCCGGTCACGCAGGAGCGCGCCGAGCGCCTCAAGGAGAGGTGGCTCTCCCACCCACAGGTGTCGGTGACCGCGATGTCGCTCTGGCAGTCCTTCCGCGGCGTCGCCATCGCCGCCCTCGAGGACGAGGACGGCCCGGTCCGGGCCCGCGGCGTCGAGGAGGTCACCCGACTCGGGCAGCGGCTCCTCGACGACCGCGAGCTGCGCGACAAGGTCGATGCCCGGATCTGCGACGCCGTCGTCTACGGCGTCGGGCGCTATGGCACCGAGCTCACCCGCGTCATCAGCCACACCGTGGACCGCTGGGACGGCCGAGAGACTGCCGAGCGCGTCGAGCTGCAGGTCGGGCGGGACCTCCAGTTCATCCGGATCAACGGCACGCTCGTCGGTGGGCTCATCGGCGTGCTCATCCACGCTGTGTCGCTCGTCATCCCCTGAGTGCAGAGGCCCCCGAAGGTCTGGCTCCTCCGGCCCCTCTCAGACGGACCGTTGGTAGACCGAGAAGGCCCTTGTCGCGAGCCAGCTCATGACGACCGCGAGTCCGGCCAGCGCAGCGAGGCGCGGCCAGATGACCGCCCAGTCCGGGGCTGCCGCCAGACTCTCCCGGCTCACCACCACGGCCCAGTCCAACGGGTTGAAGCGCGCCACGCTCTCGACCCAGTCCGGGGCCAGGGCCGTGTTCATGATCGCCGACGAGAGGAACGCGAGCGGCAGCGTGAGCAGCTGGCTGATGCCGATGAGGGCGTCCTGGGTGCGGGCCAGCAGGGCCAGGGCGTTCGACAGTGCGGCGAAGACGACCGTAAGGAGCACCGCCGCGACGAAGGTGAGCACGATGCCGTTCGCCGGGTTGGCGAAGCGGGCCCCTGCGACGTAGGCGATCCCGAGGACGATCGCGGTCTGCACGACCGTGGTGATGCTCTGGTAGGCGATCGTGCCGTTCATCATGGCCCCGCGGCGCACCGGCGAGGCGAGCAACCGGTCCATGACGCCGAGGTTCATGTCCTCGATGTAGACCGTGCCGGCCCAGGTCGCCGAGAAGAGCGCGGTCATGGCGACGACCCCCGGCGTGAGGAACTCGAGGTAGGAGCCCCCTTCGGGTGCGAAGCCCGGGATCTGCACGGCCTTCTCGAAGAGGGCGCCGAAGAGGAGCAGCCAGATCGCGGGCTGGACGAGGGTGAAGAGGACGTAGGCCGGTTGACGCAGGAGCGCGGAGACCGAGCGCCTCGTCATGATGGCCGAGTGGGTCGCCAGCGTCGTCATCAGGCCACCTCCTCGAACGCGCGCCCGGCATGCCGGAGATAGACGTCGTCGAGGGAGGGTCGCGAGAGGGTCGCCGAGCCGACCTCGATCCCGGCGGTCTCCAGCAGGTCGAGCGCGCTGGTGATGACGGCGGCCCCATGGTCCGTGCGGGCTCGCACGAGCCGGCCGTCGACGCTGATCTCGGTCAGGCCCGGTGCCCCGGCGAGGCACTGCGACGCTGCCGGTCCCGCGGAGGGCTCGAGCAGCTCGAACACCACGCGGTCACCGTTGAGCTCGCTCTTCAGCTCGTCCGGCGTCCCCTCGGCCACCAGGCGACCCCGGTCGATGATCGCCACCCGGTCGGCCAGGTGGTCCGCCTCGTCGAGATAGTGCGTCGTGAGCAGGACGGTGATCCGGTCGGCCGAGGCCAGCCGCGCGATCTCCGCCCACAGCTGGACGCGTGCCTCGGGGTCGAGACCCGTCGTCGGCTCGTCGAGGAAGAGGACGCCGGGCCCGTTGACGAGGGCGATGGCGATGTCGAGCCGACGGTTCATCCCGCCGCTCAACGTCCGGGTCAGCCGGTCCGCGGCGTCGCCGAGCCCGAAGCGCTCGAGCAGCTCGGTGGCCCTCGCCTCGGCCCTGGCCCGGTTCATGCCATGGATCCGGGCCGCCATGACGAGGCTCTCCCGGGCCGTCATGAGGGGGGCGGCGCTCGGCTTCTGGGAGACCAGCCCGATCGAGCGTCGGACGGCCTCTGGCTCACGGACGACGTCGTGACCGGCCACCTGCGCCGACCCCGACCGCGGCCGGGACAGGGTGGACAGGATGCGGACGGTGGTCGACTTGCCCGCGCCGTTCGGGCCGAGCAGGGCGTAGATCTCGCCCGAGCGGACCCGGACCGTCAGGTCGTCCAACGCCACCACGGGTGGCTTGCGACGGCCTGCGGGATAGGTCTTGTGGAGGTGCTCGGCCTCGATGGCCAACGTCGGCGTCGACCCTGGTGACTGGGCCGCCGACGGTGAGGGGGCGGTTGCCCTCTGGTGTGACATGGTGACTCCTTCGTGGCCCAGTGGGCCGATCGGGAGCCGGTCGTCGCTGCCGTAGGCTGTCGCTGTGCCTTGAGTGCCGATCTCGCAGGTCGGCGACCGACTCGAGGATGGCCTCCGGTCGGGCGTTGCCGCGCCCGGCCGGAGGTGTTCTCAGGCTCCGGAGGGATCTGTCCCCGGCTCCTGGGGTCTGTGTGGGGGCTCGTAGGGGCCGTGGCCGGGCTCCAGGATGCGAGCGTCCGGCCCGAGCAGCTCACCCGCTCGGCCCAGGATCTCGTCCATGGGGACCCCTTCCGCGCGCAGCTCGTGGACGCGGCGCCAGGCGCTCGTCCCGCCGAGCGCCTCGGACCGGATGTCCGCAGCGAGCCGCATGACGAAGTCCCGCTCCGCGCGGACCATGGCCTCGCGGAAGACGGCCTCGATGAGGAACACCTCCGGCAGACCCTGCTCCCGGGACCACTCGAGGTCCGCGCCGATCCGTCGCGCCTCCAGATCCAGGCGAGTCGTCCGCTCCTCGAGGAGCTCCGCGGCCTCGTCGGGCGGCAGGCCGGCGATGAGCGAGAGTGCGGACTCCAACGGGCTCGGATCGGCGGTCGGGGTCCGCAGCAGCTCGGCGAGCCAGTCCTCGAACTCCGTGACCCCCGCCTCGGTGATCTCGTAGACGGTCCGCTCGGGGCGGTTGCCTGACCGGATCCGCTCCCGCTGCGTGATCAGGCCGTGCTTCTCCAGGGAGGTCACGACGGCATAGAGGGACCCGAAGTTGAGGCGGATGCTCTGCTCCTTGCCGCGCTGCCGGAGCGTCGACGAGATCTGGTAGGGGTGCATGGGGCGCTCCTGGAGGCACGAGAGCACCGCCAGCGCCAAGGGGTTGTTGACGCGGCGGCGAGTCATGGTGAGCACCGGTGACGCATGGAAGACCTCCGGATCGAATACTCGCGCCAGAGTAGTCGAACCGGAGGTGTTCCTGTCCAGCCATTTGTCGGGAGCGCGGGGCCTCGTCGTCACCGCCCTCCTCACGTGATCAGGCCTTGAGCAGCTCCCTCGCCTTGTCCGGTGGGATGAGGTCGTGGCGCACGGGCTCGCGGACGAAGGAGCCGGTGCCGTGCGAGACCGAGCGGAGGTCGATCGGGTAGCGCGCCAGCTCGGACGCCGGGACCTCCGCGTGGACGATGGTCCAGCCCTGCTCCTCGGCCGGCTCGGTGCCGACGACCTGGCCGCGACGGCCGCGGAGGTCGGCCATGACCGCTCCGAGGTACTCGTCGGCGATGGTGATGTCGACCTTGTCGATCGGCTCGAGGAGGGCCACGGTGGACTCGTTGGCGGCCTCCTTGAGCGCGAGCGCGGCAGCCGTCTGGAAGGCGACGTCGGACGAGTCGACCGAGTGGGCCTTCCCGTCCACCAGGGTGACCCGGACGTCGACGACGGGGTGGCCGGTGAGCAGCCCCTTCTCGAGCTGGGCGCGGGCGCCCTTCTCGACCGAGGGGATGAACTGCCGCGGCACCGCACCGCCCACGACCTTGTCGACGAACTCGAAACCCGATCCGCGGGGGAGGGGCTCGACCATGATGGAGCAGACGGCGTACTGACCGTGGCCGCCGGACTGCTTGACGTGCCGGCCCTGGGCGGAGACCTTGCGGATGAAGGTCTCGCGCAGCGCAGTGCGGTAGGGCTCCGCCTCGACGGTGACGCCGTAGCGGTCGGCGAGCTGGCCGATGAGCTCGTCGACGTGGGCCTGGCCCATGGTCCAGAGCACGACCTGGTCGGTCTCGCTGTGCTCCATGCGCATCGTCACGTCCTCGGCGACGAGGCGCTGCAGGGCGCCGGCGAGCTTGTCCTCGTCGGACTTGGTGACGGCACGGATGGCCACCGGGAGCTGCGGCTCGGGGAGCAGCCACGGCGCGACCACGGCCGGGCGGTCACCGGACGACAGGGTGTCGGAGGTCTCTGCGCGGGCGAGCTTCGAGACGAGGACGAGGTCACCCGCGATGGCGGTTCCACGGGGCCGGTGCGTGTCGAGGAACGGCGACGCCAAGGGGCCGACCCGCTCGTCGTCGTCGTGCGACGGATGGCCGGCGACCTCGTGGCCGACGAAGTCGCCCAGGTGCCCGGACACGTGAACCGTGTCGTCGACGCGCAGGGTGCCGGAGAAGACCCGCACGAGCGACAGGCGACCGACGTAGTTGTCGGTCGTCGTGCGCACCACCTCGGCCACGAGGGGAGCATCGGGGTCGCAGGTGACGCCCTCGATCGCCGCTCCTGCCGGGGTGGTGACCGCGGGGAGCGGATGCACGCTGGGGTCCGGGAACGCCTGCTCGATGAGCGAGAGCAGGTCCTCGACCCCGGCGCCGGTCATCGGGGAGACCGGCAGGATCGGGAAGAAGGTGCCCCGGACGATCGCCGTGCGCAGGTCCTCGAGGATCGCGCTCGTCTCCATCTGCTCGCCCTCGAGATAGCGGTCAAGGAGCGTTGCGTCCTCGGACTCCTCGATGACGGACTCGATCAGTGCGTGTCGGGCGTCCTGCTGCTCGTCGGTGGCGAGGTCGTCGTCGGAGCCGGTGATGAGGCCGACGACAGAGGTGAGCTGGCCGTCCTCGAGCACGGGCCAGTGAGTGGCCCGGGCGTCGCCGAAGGTACGGCGACAGGTCTCGACGGTGCTCCCGAAGTTGGCGCGGGGCTGGTCGAGATGGGTCACCACGACGGCCCGCGGCATGCCGACCGCGGCGCACTCGCGCCAGAGGAGGGACACCGGCCGGTCGACGTCGTCGGCTCCGGAGACGACGAAGATGGCGGCGTCAGCGGCACGCAGGCCGGCCCGCAGCTCCCCGACGAAGTCCGGGTAGCCGGGGGTGTCGAGGAGGTTGAGCGTCACACCGTTCGAGTCGAACGACGCTGCGGTGAGGTTCGAGGTGCGCACGTGCCCGTTGCCCGACGGGCGCTGCCCGGGGACGCGGGCGGCGACGAGCGCCTCGAACAGTGCCGTCTTGCCGGCCCCGCCGGGCCCGACGAGGACGACGTTGCGGATGTCCTGCGGCGAGGCGGGGTTGGGGGCCGCAGGGAGGTCTGATCTGCCGGTTTGTCTCGCCATGATCCCACCCAACTCCTGTTGTCGTCCGGTCACAAGTGCTCGACTGACGATCCGCTGTGATCTACGAGTCATCGCTCCACGAACACCGAGGGCACAGCGATCTTCGATGTCGAAATCCATGTGCGCCCTGTCGCCCCGGGTGCTTCGCTGGTGTCATGAACGTGGGCGCCTATCGGGACGTGCTGGCGATCCGGGACACTCGCCGGATCCTCCTGCTCGGGCTCTTGGTGCGCGTTCCCCTCTTCGCCGGCATGGTCATCCTCACCCTCCACGTGGTGGCCTCGCTCGGTCACACCTACGGCCAGGCCGGCCTGGTCACCGCGGCCTCGACCATCGCCATCGCGATCTCCGGCCCCTGGCGCGGACGCCTGCTCGACCGCCACGGCCTGCGCCGGACGGTCGGACCATCCATCGTCGTCCAGGTCGTCTGCTGGTCGATCGCGCCCTGGGTCGACTACGCGCC
>NZ_JAJJPG010000051.1:15223-23057 GCF_032907665.1 Intrasporangium sp. | reverse complement strand
GGTGGCCGGCGCGCGCACGCTCAGGCGACGCGTCGCAGGTCCGGGCGCATGCGCACGACCACGACCGCCTGGACGACCGTGATCGCCGCGAGGACGACCCAGACCGGCGACAGGCCGCCGGTGACGTCCCGCACGTACCCCATGGCAAGGGGACCCACTGACGCCACGCCGTAGGAGAAGAGGAAGGCCATGCCCGTGAGCCGGCCGCTCGCGGACGGCGTGAGCGCGTAGCGGACGAGGAGCACGAGCGCCAAGGAGAAGGCCGACCCCTGCCCGAGCCCGAGCACGACGACCCACACCCACGGGGCCGTCTCCGGCATCCCCCAGATGGCGAGGCAGCCGATGATGCCGAGCACCGCAGACGGGAAGAGCAGTCGCCGCAGGTCGGTCGTCCGGTCGCTGAGCAGCGGTCCGAGCAGACCGGAGAGCACCTGGGAGCCGGCGAAGGCGGCACCGAGGTAGCCCGCGGCGGACCGGTTCCAGCCGAGCTCGATGTAGGTCGGTGGCAGCCAGGTCACGGCAGAGTAGAAGGACCAGGACTGGAGCGCGAGGTAGCCCGCGACGAGCCAGGCCGTCGGGTTCCGCCACGGCAGCCGGCCCCGGCCTTCCTCACCGGGTGTGTGGTGCGGGTTGGCACGCAGCGTGAACGGGGCCCACGCAAGCAGTCCGACGAGCACGAGGATCGTCCACGACGCGAGCGAGCCCTGCCAGGAGCCGAGGCGGTCGGCCAGCGGTGCTGACACGGCCG
Source organism: Intrasporangium sp. (assembly GCF_032907665.1). Lineage (GTDB taxonomy): Bacteria > Actinomycetota > Actinomycetes > Actinomycetales > Dermatophilaceae > Intrasporangium. The sequence goes on along the minus strand of NZ_JAJJPG010000051.1, from coordinate 22,309 downwards.
ACGCGAGGGCGGCCCCGCCCATCATGGCGAACATGTAGAGCCCGGTGACGAGCCCGGTGCGCTCCGGGGGGAAGAACGTCTTGACGAGCCGGGGGAGGAGGGTCCCCGCGACGGCGATCCCGACGCCCGCGACGAACGTCCCGACGTAGAGCGTGACGACGTCGTCCCCGAAGTACCGGCTCGCGGTGCCCACGACGATGCAGGACACGGCGGCGAGGATGGCGGCGACCGCGCCCAGGCGGTGGGCGATCGTCGAGGCGACGGGAGCGAACAGGCCCATGCACAGGACGGGAAGGGTCGTCAGGGCGCCGGCGGCGGCGTTGCTCAGGCCCAGGTCGGTGGAGATCGCGTCGAGAAGCGGCGGCACGCTGGTGATCGCCGTGCGGAGGTTGCCCGCGACGGCGACGAGCGCAGCCGCCATGAGCCACGTCGGGGGCAGGGGTCGGGGCAGCCGAGTGGTCGGCCGGGACTCGGCTGTCACGTCGACCGGCCCGCTCGGGCCGACGGTGCGCCGGCGGCCGTCGTGTCGATGACGAGGTCCGCCCTGGCCTTCGTGTCGTCGGCCCTGAAGACGGCCTCCTCCTGCCGTGCCCAGCGATGCCAGTGCGGGCGATACGCCTCCCCGTCGCGGGCGAGCCCACGCTGCCTGCGGAGCGTCTCGTCGGCGTCCACGAACACGCACACGGCGGCATGCGTCCGGGCCGGTCCGACGCTGGAGCCGGCGCCCTCGACGACGAGGAAGTCGGTCGGCTGCACGGTCACCGTCTCGCCCCAGCCCCCCGCGTCCCAGTCCCAGCAGGCGTATGCCGCTGTGCTGGCGCGCGAGATCGGGTCCAGGACGTGGGTGGCGAGGATCCGCGACGACTCCGCGAGGCCGTCCCAGCCCGGGTACAGGCGGTCCATGTGGACGACCTCTACGGTCCCGTAGGAGGTGAGGTCGGCTGCGACACCGTGGGCGAGCGTGGTCTTGCCCGCCCCGCTGCGACCGTCGATCGCCACGACCGCCGTGCTCCCGCACCGCGGTTGCACGTCCAGGGCCAGCTCGACGACGGCCTCGACATGGAGCGGGTCGGCCGGTTCCGTGATCTGGTCCCACATGAGCGCGACCCTACTCGCGATCTAGGCTGGTCCCCGTGACCGTCCGCACCACCGTCGCCACCCGCGTCATCGCCTGCCTCGACGTCGACGCGGGGCGCGTGGTCAAGGGCGTCAACTTCGCCAACCTGCGTGACGCCGGCGACCCCGTCGAGCTCGCGAAGCTCTATGACACGCAGGGTGTCGACGAGCTGACCTTCCTCGACGTCACGGCGAGCTCGGGCAACCGAGAGACGACCTACGACGTGGTGCGGCAGACCGCAGAGCAGGTCTTCATCCCGCTCACGGTCGGAGGGGGAGTGCGCACTGCCGACGACGTCGACCGGCTGCTGCGGGCCGGGGCGGACAAGGTCGGGGTCAACACGGCGGCCATCGCCCGGCCCGAGCTCATCTCCGAGGTGGCCGACCGCTTCGGCGCCCAGGTCCTTGTCCTCTCGGCCGACGTCCGCAGACGGGTCGACGAGTCCGGACGCCGCACCGACGACTTCGTCATGACGACCCACGGCGGTCGCACTCCCGTCGACCTCGACGCCATCGAGTGGTGTGCCCGGGCGGCCGAGCTCGGCGCCGGGGAGATCCTGCTCAACTCGATGGACTTCGACGGCACCAAGGAGGGCTTCGACCTCGAGCTGATCCGCCGCGTCCGGGCGGCGGTCACGGTGCCGGTGATCGCGAGCGGCGGCGCCGGGCGCGCCGAGCACTTCGCCCCAGCCGTCGAGGCCGGGGCCGACGCCGTGCTTGCCGCGAGCGTCTTCCACTTCGGCGAGCTCACCGTCGGCGAGGTCAAGGCGGCGATGCGGGCCGCCGGCGTCGTCGTCCGCTGACGCGGCTCGGCCGACACCTCAGGGAGGCCGCCGGAGACCGACCGTGCGGCATCTGGCATTCGGCAGCGGGGAGTCGAGCTGTCAGCCGAGGCCCAGCCGCGACTCCCGGAGCGCGACGACGTCATCGGCGCGTCCCTCGAACTGCACCTCCGCATGGTCACCACGCCCGTAGGCGAAGAGGACCAGCTCCGCCGGGTCGCCCCGCAGGATGACGGTCCCGTGCGCGTCGGGCAGCTTCGCCGCGTGGCGCCCGATCCCGGGCGCGACGAGGACGACTCCTGTGGGAGACGAGCGGAACATGAGCCGGGCCAGCCGTCGCAGGGCGGCCCACAGGGCGCGCTGGAGCTCCTCGGGCAGCTCGCGGGGAGACCAGTCGGGCTGGGCGCGACGGATGTCCTCGTGGTGGACGAAGTACTCCACGAGATTGGCCACCTCGTCGACCTTCGGCAGGGACAGCGGGTTCCACCTCGGGGCGCCGGCACGCACGCGGGACACGAGGGCGTCGTAGTCGCCCTGGGCGAGCGTGCTCTGCTCACGCTCGAGCCGTCCCGCGAAGGTGGGCAGGTAGGCGCCGATGCTGAGGTCCGGCCTGCTCTCCCGGACGAAGAGGTGAGCGGCGAGGTCGCGGGTCTCCCAGCCCTCGCACAGCGTCGGGGCGTCGGGGCCGACCCGCTCGAGCTCGTCGCAGAGCAGCTGGCGTTCGGACCAGGCGTGGCGCGTCATGCCCGCCATCCTCTCAGGGGACCCTCGCTGCAGCCCAAACGCGGTGGCCTCGACGGTCCGGCGCGACCTAGGGTCGTGGGGTGATCGAGCTCGTCCGGCCCACCACCCTCCTCCAGGAGGACTGGTGGGCGCTGGTCGACGAGTTCGGGACGGCACCGATCCACGGGTCGGCCTACCGCGCGGACGAGCGCGCCGACCTCGAGCGTCCCGGCGGCCTCGAGGCATGGGTGGACCTGCTCGCCTCCTACGAGGCGCCGGGGTCGCCGCTGCCGGAGGGCTGGGTCCCGGCCTCCTACCGCTGGGTCCTCGACGACGGCCGGCTCGTCGGGACGATCACGGTGCGGCACCGCCTCACCGAGTCGCTCCTCGTCGTCGGCGGCCACATCGGCTACGCCGTACGTCCGAGCGCGCGCCGCCGCGGAGTCGCCACCGCGGCCGTCCGTCTCGCGCTGGGGATCGCCGGCCGTCTGGGCATCGACCCCGCACTCATCACCTGCGAGGAGGACAACATCGCGTCGGCCCGCACGATCGAGGCCTGTGGCGGGGTGCTGGAGGACGTCCAGGGCACGAGCCGCCGCTACTGGGTGCCGACGCAAGGAACCGTCGGTCCTCCGTGAGAGGCTGGGTGGTCCCTCGCTGCAGCACCGAAGGGCCACCCGACCCCGTCCGACCCGCACGACCCGCACGACGTCAATTGGGAGCACCACCCGTGAGCATGCCGGCCACCGCCACGCCCAGCCCGCGGTCGACCCTTCGCGAGGGCCTGTCCGTCGTGCGGCGGGGGATCAAGGGACAGCCCCGCTGGTTCACGCTCGCGGTCCTCGGCGCCACCGTCTACGGCGTCATGACCGGCCTCATGGCCTGGGCCATCGGCTGGGTCGTCGACGAGGCCGTCGCCCCGGCGATCGAGGCCGGCCGGGTCACGGCGAGCCAGCTCTGGTTCATCGGCGGGGTTCTCGCTGCGGTCACCGTCGTCAACGTCCTCGGAGTCATCGGACGTCGCCTCGCCGGCGGGATCGCGATGTACAACCTGGGGGCCCAGTACCGGCGGGAGGTCACCCGCCAGTACCTCAGGCTGCCCCTGAGCTGGCACCACCGGCACCCGTCGGGGCAGCTGCTGTCCAACGCCAACGCCGACGTCGAGGCGACGTGGAACATCTTCGCGCCGCTGCCGATGGCGATCGGGGTCGTCGTCATGCTCGTCTTCGGCATCGTCCAGATGGTCGTCGTCGACCCGTTCCTCGCCATCGTGGGCCTCACCGTCTTCCCGATGCTCCTCCTCGCCAACCTCGCCTTCCAGCGGGCCATGTCGCCTCGGGTGACCCGCGCGCAGCAGCTGCGTGCCGACGTCTCCGAGGTGGCTCACGAGAGCTTCGAGGCCGCCCTCATCGTCAAGTCGCTCGGGAGGGAGGACCACGAGACGGACCGCTTCCGCAGCGTGACGCACGAGCTGCGAGACGCCAACATCGAGGTCGGCCGCACGCGGGGCCGCTTCGACCCGGCGATCGAGGCGATCCCCACCCTCGGCACGCTCGCCGTGCTCCTCGTCGGCACGCTGCGCGTGCGCAGCGGGGACATCTCCGCCGCCGAGGTCGCCCAGATCGCCTACCTCTTCTCGATCACGGCCTTCCCGGTCCGCGCTCTGGGCTGGGTGCTCGCGGAGCTGCCCCGGGCCGTCGTCGGCTGGCAGCGGATCTCCGCGGTCCTCGAGGCCAGCGGAAGCATGCAGTTCGGCGACCGGGAGCTGCCCCGCGGACGTGCCAGCACGGTCGCGACCGAGGACCTCTCCTACGCCTACGAGATCGAGGACGAGCAGGGCGAGGCCGACCTCAACCCGGCCCTGGTCGGGGTCACCCTCGAGGTCCCCGCCGGCTCGACGGTCGCCATCGTCGGTCCCACGGGCAGCGGCAAGTCCACCTTGACGAACCTGCTCATGCGGCTCGTCGACCCCGACACCGGAGCGGTCCTCGTCGACGGTGTCGACCTCCGGCAGGTCCGCCGCGGCGGCGTCCCCGAGGTCGCCGCCCTCGTGGCGCAGCAGACCTTCATGTTCGACGACACCGTCCGCGGCAACGTCACTCTCGGGCGGGACGACGACGACGCCGCGGTGTGGCGGGCTCTCGACGTCGCGCAAGGGACGGACTTCGTGCGCCATCTCGCGCACGGACTCGACACCCACGTCGGAGAGCGCGGTGCGAGCCTGTCGGGTGGCCAACGACAGCGGATCGCCCTCGCGCGCGCCGTGATCAGGGACCCCCAGCTGCTCATCCTCGACGACGCCACCTCTGCCGTGGACCCGTCGGTCGAGCAGGCCATTCTTTCTCGGCTGCGTGAGGCGAGCTCCGGGACCACCGTGCTCGTCGTGGCCTACCGCATGGCGACGATCCTGCTCGCCGACGAGGTCGTCTACGTCGAGGAGGGGCGGGTCGTCGACCACGGCAGGCACGCAGACCTCGTCCAGCGTTGCGCCGGCTACGAACGCCTCGTCACGGCCTACGCCCGCGAGGCTGCCGAGCGCGCCGCCATCGCCGCTGCCGAGGAGCACCCGCGGGGAACCGAGGCGCAGGACCAGCCGGGTGAGGTCGACGACGTCGAGGAGGTGGCCCGATGAGCATGCGCTTCGCACCGCCCGTCGAGCACCATGGCATCGCGTCCGGACGCCATCTGTCGACCTGGGGCATCCTCCGGCGCGGCATCGAGCTCTCGCCCGAGCTGCGCAAGGGCATCGGCGTCACGGTCCTGCTCGCCGGCCTGTCCACCCTGGGTCGCGTCCTCGTGCCGTTCGTCGTCCAGCGGGTCACGGACGAGGGCATCCTCGCGGCCAGCGGACCCGACGTCGACGTCGTCGTGCGCTACATCCTGCTCGCACTCGTCGGGGTCGTCGTGACGGCCCTGTCGGCCTACCTCGTCAACGTGCGCCTCTTCCGATCCTCCGAGAGCGGGCTGGCGACGCTGCGCCTCAAGGCCTTCCGTCACATCCACGACCTCGCGATGCTGACCCAGAACACCGAGCGACGAGGGTCGCTCGTCTCGCGGGTGACCTCCGACGTCGACACGATCTCGATGTTCGTGCAGTTCGGCGGGCTGATGCTGATGATCAACGTCGCCCAGATCACCCTGGCGACCGTCCTCATGCTCATCTACAGCCCGATCCTCGGGCTCGTCGTGTGGGCCTGCTTCGTGCCGCTCTTCTTCATCATCCGCAAGTTCCAGGGCATCGTCGGGCGGGGCTACACGCGGGTGCGCGAGCGGGTCGGCGACATGCTGGGCGCGGTCTCCGAGTCAGTCGTCGGCGCGCAGGCGATCCGGGCCTACGGTGTCGAGGACCGCACCGCCCAGCGGGTCGACGCCGCCATCGAGAACCATCGCACGGCGGCGATCGGCGCCCAGGCCCGATCCGTCATCGCCTTCACGTCCGGGCAGCTCGTCTCGGGGCTGACGACGGCCATCGTCCTCGTCGTCGGGACCGTCCTCGCCTCGGGCGGACGGCTGACGCTGGGCGAGCTGCTCGCCTTCCTCTTCCTCGTCAACCTCTTCACGATGCCGGTCCAGCAGGCCACCGAGATCCTCAACGAGATGCAGAACGCGGTCGCGGGGTGGCGTCGCGTCATCGGCATCATCGACACGCCTGCCGACGTCGCCGACCCCGTCGACGGGGTGACCCTCCCTCGCGGACCGATCACCGTGCGGTTCGAGCACGTCGGCTTCGCCTATCCCGGCGGTGACCCGGTCCTCCACGACATCGACCTGGCCATCGCGCCCCGCAGCCGGGTGGCCATCGTCGGCGAGACCGGCTCCGGCAAGTCGACCCTCGCCAAGCTGCTGACCAGGCTCATGGACCCGACGACGGGACGGGTCCTCGTCGACGAGACCGACCTGCGCGAGGTGAGCTTCGCCTCCCTGCGCCAACGCGTCGTCCTCGTCCCCCAGGAAGGATTCCTCTTCGACGGCACCCTGCTCGAGAACATCCGCTTCGGCAGGCCGGACGCCACCGACGACGACGTCCGTCTCACCCTCACCGAGCTCGGACTCGACGCCTGGGTGACCACGCTGCCCCTCGGTCTCGCCACGGACGTCGGGCAGCGAGGTGAGTCGCTCTCGGCGGGCGAGCGCCAGCTCGTCGCCCTGGCCCGCGCCTACCTCGCCGACCCCGACCTGCTCGTCCTCGACGAGGCCACCTCGGCGGTCGACCCGAGCACCGAGGTCCGGCTGCAGCGCGCCCTCGACTCCCTCACGCGGGGCCGGACGTCCATCGCGATCGCCCACCGGCTCTCCACTGCGCAGGCCGCAGACGAGGTCGTCGTCGTGGACGCGGGCCGGATCGTCGAGCGCGGCCCCCACAGCGAGCTCGTCCGCCTCGGGGGCGTCTACACCGGCCTGCACGAGTCCTGGGTCGCACAGCAGCAGACCCTCTGACTCCGCTCTGACTCCGCTCTGACTCCGC
>NZ_JAJJPG010000051.1:0-15123 GCF_032907665.1 Intrasporangium sp. | reverse complement strand
TGGGTCGCACAGCAGCAGACCCTCTGACTCCGCTCTGACTCCGCTCTGACTCCGCTCTGACTCCGCGGCGCCCGCGGGACGGTCAGCGCCCGAGCCGGCTCAGCGGCATACGTCCCCCTGTCTGCTCGGGCACCTCACGCAGCGGTCCAGCCGACCCACGCCCGGACGCTGCGGCCGCCCCCGATGCGACGCCCGCGACCTTGCTCCCCGCCGGGGAGGGAGAATGTGCTGGTGACCGAGTGGAACAGCACCCAGCCGACCGATCTCGACCCCGCCATCGCCGCGATGCTCAAGCGCGACGACCGGGGCCTGCTCGCCGCGGTCATCCAGCAACATGACACGGGCGAGGTCCTCATGGTCGGCTGGATGGACGACGAGGCACTGCGGCGCACGCTGACCGAGGGCAGGGTGACGTTCTGGTCGCGGAGCCGCCAGGCCTACTGGCGCAAGGGGGACACGAGCGGTCACGTCCAGTGGGTCAAGGGGGTTCGCCTCGACTGCGACGGCGACACCGTGCTCGTGCAGGTCGACCAGGTGGGGGCGGCCTGCCACACGGGGGACCGGACGTGCTTCGACGCACGGGTGCTGCCCGCCGCCGTCGGCGAGTCCCCCGGGCAGTGAGGCACCGGGCGGTGAGGGCGGCGCCCGTCCGTGCGGAACAATGGCGGTCGTGACCATGGCGGACGTGCCCGAGAAGACGACAGCGACCCCGACGGCGGCGCCGGAGGCCGACCTGACGTGGGGCGCCACGTGGCCCAGTCTCCCGGTCTTCACCGAGCTCGCGCTCGAGCACCGGCGGGTCATCCCGGTCGTGCGACGCGTGCTCGCCGACGCCGAGACCCCGGTCGGGGTGTACCGCAAGCTCGCCAAGGATGCGCCGGGCACGTTCCTGCTCGAGTCGGCCGAGCACGGCGGTGTGTGGTCGCGATACTCCATCGTCGGGGCGCGGAGTGCCGCGACGCTCACCGAGCTCGACGGCGAGGCCCACTGGATCGGGGACGTCCCGGTGGGCCTGCCCATGTCGGGCGACCCGACCGTCGCGGTCCGGGACACCGTCGCTGCCCTGGCGACGCCGCGCACGCCCGGCCTGCCGCCGCTCACGGGTGGTCTCGTCGGGGCGATCACCTACGACGCGGTGCGCCGCTGGGAGCGGGTGCCGGACGACGGCCGGGACGACCTGCGGTTGCCGGAGCTGGCGATGATGCTGGCCACCGACCTCGCGGTCTTCGACCACAGCGACGGCTCGCTCCTGCTCGTCGCCAACGCCGTCAACCACGACGCGACGGACGAACGGATCGAGGAGGCGTGGGCCGACGCCGTCGCACGGCTCGACCGGATGACGGCCGAGCTCGCGGCACCGGCGCCCAGCACCGTCGCGACGATCGAGCCGCGCACCGTTCAGCCGCGGAGCACCCACACGCAGGCGGAGTTCGAGGCGATGGTGGAGCGGGCAAAGGAGGCGATCCGGGCAGGAGAGGCCTTCCAGATCGTCGTCTCCCAGCGCTTCACCGTCCCGTGCCCTGCCGACGCGCTCGACGTCTACCGCGCCCTCCGGGTGAGCAACCCCAGCCCCTACATGTACCTCCTCCGACTGCCCCACCCCGACGGCTCCTCCTACGACGTCGTGGGCTCGAGTCCGGAGGCCCTCATCAAGGTGGCGGGACGCCAGGCCATCACCCACCCCATTGCCGGCTCCCGGCCGCGGGGCAAGAGCCCGGACCACGACGCCCGTCTTGCCGAGGAGCTGTTGGGCGACGCGAAGGAGCGCGCTGAGCACCTCATGCTCGTCGACCTCGCACGCAACGACCTCCAGCGGATCTGTGAGGCGGGCACCGTCGACACCGTGGACTTCATGTCGGTGCGGCGCTACAGCCACATCATGCACATCGAGTCGACGGTCGTCGGCGAGCTGCGACCCGAGAGCACGGCCTACGACGCGCTCGTCGCCACCTTCCCCGCGGGGACCCTCTCCGGGGCGCCCAAGCCGCGGGCCATGGCGCTGATCGACCGTTACGAGGGGGTGCGTCGCGGCCTCTACGGCGGTGTCGTGGGCTACCTCGACTTCGCCGGCGACCTCGACATGGCGATCGCGATCCGGACCGCGCTCATCGCCGACGGACAGGCGCACGTCCAAGCGGGGGCGGGCATCGTCGCCGACTCGGTGCCACACGTCGAGTACGAGGAGACGGTGACCAAGGCCGCATCCGCCCTGCGCGCCGTGGCGGCGGCTGCAGGCATGAGGCCGGTGGTCCCGTGAGACTCGACAAGCGGCGTTCGGCCCTCGCCGTCGTGGCGCCGGCGATCGCGTTCGTCGCGCTGTCCACCCAGGCGTGGGCGAGCGGCGCGACCGGCGACGTGCTCAGCCGGGGGGCCGTGGAGGTCACGGGCGGCCGGGCGACGCCCGGTGCCGTCGGGCTGGCGGTGATCAGTATCGTCTCGCTCATCGCCCTCATGACGGGCGGCCGCGTGATCCGTGCGGCCTCAGCCGTCGTCATGGTCCTGTCCGCAGCAGGTGCGCTCGTGCTCACCACCCTCGTCGCCCTCGGGCCGCGCGAGGCCGTCGCCGGCGCCTTGTCCGAGGAGCTCGCCCGCACGACCGCACCCGCCGCAACCGGCACGACGACGACCTGGGGCTGGCTCGCGGTGCTGGCGGCGGTGCTGCTCCTCGCCGGTGCGGCGGCCGCGGCGGGATCGAGCTCGTCGTGGACCGGGCTGGCGGCGCGCTACGAGCGCGCCAAGCCGGCCAGCGGCCCGCGGGGAGAGGTCCGCACTGCCTGGGACGAGCTGACCGACGGCGACGACCCGACCCTTCGCGACGGGCGGGACCCGACCTGACAGAATGACGAGCCGGACCTGACAGAATGGCCTGAGAGCGGCCCGGAGCAGCCGCCGGACGACGCAGCGGCGACGACGAGAGCGCCGACCGGATGGGAGAGAACGCCATGGAAGAGCACCACGAGGACCACGGACACAGCGTTGCGGCGTGGGCTGCAGTGGGCATCATGCTCGTCGGCGCCGCCGTGGGCAGCATCGCCGTCGTCGTGCCGAGCCTGGTGCTCGGGATCATCGCAGCGGTGATCATCGTCGTCGGCGCCATCGTGGGCAAGGTCCTCGCCATGGCCGGCTACGGCAGCAAGCCACACGACCGCGAGAGCGAGTCCTTGCTCGCCGACGCCCCTGACGAGCGGGGCACCTCGACCGTCGGCAAGAGCTGAGAGCAGTGCCCTCGGTCCTCGACGAGATCATCAGCGGCGTGCGCGAGGATCTCGCGGCACGTCGCGCCACCACGCCGGTGTCGGAGCTCGAGGCGCGAGCCGCAGCTGCGACCCCGGCCATCGACCCGGTGCCGTCGTTCCGCACCGCTGGGGGGGTCGCCGTCATCGCCGAGGTGAAGCGACGCAGCCCGAGCAAGGGTCGACTCGCCGAGATCCCGGAGCCCGGTGCCCTGGCCGCGGCCTACGAAGCTGGCGGTGCCAGTGCGGTGAGCGTCCTCACCGAGGAGCGCAGGTTCGGCGGCAGCCTGGCAGACCTCGACGCCGTCCGGGCGGCGGTCCGCGTGCCGGTGCTGCGCAAGGACTTCCTCGTCGACCCGTACCAGGTCACCGAGGCCAGGGCACACGGGGCCGACCTCGTGCTCCTCATGGCGTCAGCGCTCGACGACATTCTCCTGCGAGACCTCTACGAGCAGGCCACCGATCTCGGCATGACACCGCTCGTCGAGGTGCACGACGCCGCCGAGCTCGACCGCGCGATGACTCTCCACCCGTCCGTCGTCGGCGTCAACGCCCGCAACCTCAGGACCCTCGAGGTCGACCGGCAGGTCGTCGCCGACCTGCTGCCGAGTATCCCGGGTGACATCATCGCCGTCGCCGAGTCGGGCGTGACGGGCCCGGCCGACGTCGTCGACTACGTCCGCGCCGGTGCGCGTGCGGTGCTCGTGGGCGAGGCCCTCGTCACCGGAGGCGCCCCCGCCGAGGCCGTGCGGGAGTTCATCGCCGCCGCCCGCAGCGCGGTCGTCCCGGTCCCGGCAGCGGGCACCCCTGCCGAGCAGTCGCACGAGCAGGAGTGACGATGTCCCAGTCCGCGCCCGTGGGGCGCTTCGGCGCGTTCGGGGGACGCTACGTCCCCGAGGCCCTCATCCCCGCCCTCGAGCAGCTCGAGGAGGTGTGGCGCAAGGCGGCCGTCGACCCCGCCTTCGTCGGGGAGCTCGAGCGGCTGCACCGGACCTACACGGGCAGGCCGAGCATCCTCACCGAGGTGCCGCGATTCGCCGAGCACTGCGGGGGGGCCCGCGTCCTGCTCAAGCGGGAGGACCTCAACCACACCGGATCCCACAAGATCAACAACGTCCTCGGACAGGCCCTGCTGACCAAGCGGATGGGCAAGACCAGGGTCATCGCCGAGACCGGCGCGGGGCAGCACGGCGTGGCGACGGCGACGGCCGCCGCCCTCCTCGGCCTCGAGTGCGTCGTCTACATGGGCCGCAAGGACACCGAGCGGCAGGCCCTCAACGTCGCCCGGATGCGTCTGCTCGGCGCCGAGGTCGTCCCCGTCGAGCACGGCAGCCAGACCCTCAAGGACGCCGTCAACGAGGCATTCCGCGACTGGGTGGCCAACGTGGCGACGACGCACTACGTCCTCGGCACCGTGACCGGGCCGCACCCGTTCCCGGAGATGGTGCGGGAGTTCCACCGCGTCATCGGGATCGAGGCCCGGCAGCAGGTGCTCGACCTCGTCGGTCGCCTCCCCGACGTCGTGTGCGCCTGTGTCGGAGGGGGATCCAACGCGATCGGCATCTTCCACAGGTTCCTCGACGATGCCTCGGTCCGGCTCGTCGGGCTCGAGGCCGGAGGTTCGGGCATCGAGTCCGGTCACCACGCGGCCCGCTTCTCCACCGGCCTTCCCGGGGTGCTGCACGGCGCCTACACCTTCGTCCTCCAGGACGAGGACGGCCAGACCATCGAGTCGCACAGCGTCTCGGCGGGCCTGGACTATCCCAGTGTCGGTCCCGAGCACGCCTACCTGCGCGAGTCGGGACGCGCCGAGTACCGACCCATCACCGACGTCGAGGCGATGGAGGCCTTCCGGCTGCTCGCCCGCACGGAGGGGATCCTGCCCGCGATCGAGAGCAGCCACGCGCTGGCCGGCGCCATGCAGCTCGGCCGCGAGCTGGGTCCCGACGCCGTCATCCTCGTCAACCTCTCCGGACGCGGTGACAAGGACGTCCACACGGCGGCCCAGTGGTTCGGCCTCATCGACGAGGGCGGACTGTTGCCGATGCCCCCCGGCGGCTTCGACGCACCGGGTGCCAAGGGGATGGGGGAGCAGCTGTGAGCGTGACGGCGATCCTCGAGACCTGTCGTGCCGAGGGGAGGGCCGCCCTCATCGGCTACCTCCCGGTCGGCTTCCCGTCCGTGGCCGGCTCAATCGAGGCGATGGAGACGGTCGTGCGAGCGGGCGTCGACATCGTCGAGATCGGCGTGCCCTACAGCGACCCCGTCATGGACGGTCCCGTCATCCAGGATGCGGCCGTCCGGGCCCTCCAGGGCGGCGTTCGGCTCAAGGACACCTTCGAGGCCGTCCGGGCCGTCACCGCAGCGGGCGCGGGGGTCCTCGTCATGACGTACTGGAACCCCGTGCTGCGCTACGGCGTCGACCGGTTCGCCGCCGACCTCGCCGGCGCTGGCGGCTCGGGACTGATCACCCCCGACCTCATTCCCGACGAGGCTCGCGACTGGATCCGCGCGGCCGAACGAAACGACCTCGACCGGGTCTTCCTCGTCGCGCCGAGCTCGACGCCGGAGCGCCTCGCGGCGGTCACCGCCCAGTGCCGGGGCTTCGTCTATGCCACCGCTGTCATGGGGGTGACCGGCGCCCGGGCCAGCGTCGGGCAGGCGGCAAGCGACCTCGTGACCCGGACCAGGGCGGTCACCGACCTCCCCGTGTGTGTCGGCCTCGGGGTGTCCACCGGGGCACAGGCGGGCGAGGTCGCGCGGTTCGCCGACGGGGTCATCGTCGGGTCCGCGCTGGTGCGGTGCCTCACGGAGGCAGCGGACCCCGCGTCCGGCCTCCGGGCGCTGGAGGCACTGACGCGTGAGCTCGCGGACGGCGTGAGGAGCGGAAGGGCATGAACATGATGACCACCGTGCTGGCGGGGCCCGCCACGATCGCGACGGAGATCCCGTCCCCGACCCAGGCTGTGTGGTACCTCGGGCCGCTGCCGATTCGCGCCTACGCGATGTGCATCCTGGCGGGGATCGTCGTTGCCGTGTGGTTGACCCAGCGGCGACTGGCGGCGCGAGGAGCACCTGCCGGGGTCGCGATCGACATCTCCGCATGGGCCGTGCCCTTCGGGATCGTCGGCGGGCGGGTCTACCACGTCATCACCGACGCCGACAAGTATTTCGGCGAGGGCCGCAACCCGCTGGACGCCCTGAAGATCCACGAGGGCGGTCTCGGCATCTGGGGAGCCATCGCCCTCGGAGCCGTCGGCGCGTGGATCGGCTGCCGGAAGACCGGCGTGGACTTCCGCGACTTCATCGACGCGGCAGCGCCCGGCGTCGCCGTGGCCCAGGCGATGGGGCGCTTCGGCAACTGGTTCAACAACGAGCTCTACGGCCGGCCGACCGACGTCCCGTGGCGGCTCCGGATCCACGAGTGGGACCAGGCCAACGGGCGTGCGGTCGTCGACTCCTCGGGCGATCCGGTGGTGCTCGGCTACTTCCACCCGACGTTCCTCTACGAGGCGTTGTGGGTGCTCGCCCTCGCCGCGTTCCTCATCTGGATCGGTCGGCGCTTCCGCCTGGCCCGGGGCCAGGTCTTCGCCGCGTACGTCATGGGGTACCCGCTCGGGCGGATCATCGTGGAGAACATGCGCACCGACCCGGCCACGCACATCCTCGGCCAGCGGGTCAACACCTGGACCTCGATCCTCGTCTTCCTCGTCGGCCTCTGGCTGTGGCGCTGGTTCGCGAAGCGGCCCGGCGCGAAGGAGGACCCCGGTGCCGACGCCGACCAGGCCGACCAGGCCGACGACGCCGACGACGCAGCTCGTGCAGACGTCGCAGAGGCCGACGCGGACGCGGACGCGGACGTTGACGACGCAGGCGCCGACGACGTGCCGAGCCGCCCGGACGCGTGACTCGCGGCCGATATCGCCGTCTCACGATTCGAAATGCGCCGTATCAACACGTAGGACGCCCCGTTGGGGCAGTATCTTTCTCCCCAACGCCTGTGGCCAGAGCCGTCCACACGCCCTTTGTCAGGTCAGGGAAAAGGACTACTGGTGAGGACGGTGACAATGACGCCGCACACCCGCACGCGGGCGCTGTTCAGCGCGCAGCCGGAGGACTCGGGGCTCTACCGCCAGGAGTTCGAGCACGACGCGTGCGGTGTCGCGTTGATTGCCACGATGCGGGGCTCGGCGGGGCACGACATCGTCGACCACGCCCTCACCGCCCTGCGCAACCTCGACCACCGCGGCGCGACCGGAGCCGACCCGCTCGTCGGTGACGGCGCTGGCATCCTCACGCAGGTGCCGGACGCCTTCTTCCGCGCCAGTGTGCCCTTCGCTCTCCCCAATGCGGGGGCGTATGCCGCTGGGCTCGCCTTCCTGCCCACGGATCCCGTCGCGCGTGCGGCCGTCAAGGCGAGGATCGAGGAGCTGGCCGCCGAGGAGCACCTCAAGGTGCTCGGCTGGCGCGAGGTGCCCGTCGAGGCGGGTCTGGTCGGAACGGTCGCTCGCGCGTGCATGCCGCACTTCGAGCAGCTGTTCGTCAGCTCTGCGATGGGTCGCCAGGTCGCCCTGGGGCTGGACCGGCTCGCGTTCTGCTTCCGCAAGCGCGCCGAGCACGAGGTCGACGTCTACTTCGCGTCCCTCTCGGCGCGCACCATCGTCTACAAGGGCATGCTCACGACCGGCCAGCTCGAGCCGTTCTTCCCCGACCTGTCCGATCCCCGCTACGAGACCGAGCTCGCGCTCGTCCACTCGCGCTTCTCCACCAACACCTTCCCGTCCTGGCCGCTCGCGCACCCCTACCGCCTCATTGCGCACAACGGCGAGATCAACACGGTCAAGGGCAACCGGAACTGGATGCGGGCGCGCGAGAGCCTGCTCACGTCCGACATCATCCCGGGCGACCTGGAGCGGATCTTCCCCATCTGCGAGCCTGGCGCGTCCGACTCGGCGAGCTTCGACGAGGTCCTCGAGCTGCTCCACCTCGGCGGACGGTCCCTCCCGCACGCCGTGCTCATGATGATTCCGGAGGCGTGGGAGAACCACGAGCTCATGGACCCGGCCAGACGAGCCTTCTACGAGTTCCACTCGACGTTCATGGAGCCGTGGGACGGGCCGGCCAACGTCGTGTTCACCGACGGCACCCTGGTCGGGGCCGTGCTCGACCGCAACGGGCTGCGGCCCGGCCGTTACACCGTCACCGATGATGGGCTCGTCGTCCTCGCGTCCGAGTCCGGGGTCCTCGAGCTCGACCCCGCCACGATCGTCCAGCGGGGCCGGCTCCAGCCCGGCAAGATGTTCCTCGTCGACACGGAGCACGGCCGGATCGTCAGCGACGACGAGATCAAGAGCCAGCTCGCGGCCGGGAAGCCCTACGGCGAGTGGCTGCACGCGGGGCTGATCCGGCTGGAGGACCTGCCGGAGCGCGAGCACATCGTGCACACCGCCGCCTCCGTGGCCCGGCGCCAGCAGACGTTCGGGTACACGACCGAGGACCTGCGCATCCTCCTCGCCCCGATGGCCAGGACGGGCGCCGAGGCGCTCGGGTCGATGGGGACCGACACGCCGATCGCGGTCCTCTCGTCGCGACCCCGGCTCCTCTTCGACTACTTCACTCAGCTCTTCGCGCAGGTGACCAACCCCCCGCTCGACGCGATCCGCGAGGAGCTCGTCACCTCACTGCGCACCACGATGGGCCCCGAGGGCAACGCGCTGTCGGCATCTCCCGCGCATGCGCGCCAGATCGTGCTCACCTTCCCGGTGATCGACAACGACGAGCTCGCCAAGATCGTCCACATCAACGCAGACGGTGACCTGCCCGGCTACGCGACCCACGTGATCCGGGGGCTGTACGACGTCACCGGGGGAGCATCGGCGATGCGCGACCGCCTCGAGGAGATCTTCGCCGAGGTGTCGCAGGCGATCTCGCGCGGCGCTCGCTTCGTCGTGCTGTCCGACCGCGACTCGGGTCGCGACCTCGCCCCGATTCCGTCGCTCCTGCTCACGGCCGCGGTCCACCACCACCTCATCCGGGAGAAGACGCGGACCCAGGTCGGGCTCGTCGTCGAGGCCGGCGACGTCCGCGAGGTCCACCACGTCGCCCTCCTCATCGGCTATGGCGCTGCCGCCGTGAACCCGTACCTCGCGATGGAGACCGTCGAGGACCTCGCCCGGTCCGGCCAGATCGAGGGCGTCACGCCCGAGGTGGCCGTGAAGAACCTCATCAAGGCCCTGGGCAAGGGTGTGCTCAAGGTCATGTCGAAGATGGGCATCTCCACGGTCGCCTCCTACCGTGGCGCGCAGGTCTTCGAGGCGATCGGGCTCGCGCCGGACCTCGTCGACCGGTACTTCACCGGCACGGTGTCGCAGCTCGGCGGCGTCGGGCTCGACGTCATCGCGCGCGAGACGGCCGAGCGGCACGCGAAGGCCTACCCGCCCGACGGCGTCTACCCGGCCCACCGGGTGCTCGAGGTCGGCGGGGAGTACCAGTGGCGGCGCGAGGGCGAACCCCACCTGTTCGACCCCGAGACCGTCTTCCGCCTCCAGCACTCGACGCGCCAGCGGCGCTACGACGTCTTCAAGCAGTACACCTCGCGGATCGACGACCAGACCACTCGGTTGATGACCCTGCGTGGCCTGATGAGCTTCAAGGCGGCGGGGGTCACCGGTCGCCTGCCCGTGCCCATCGACGAGGTCGAGCCGGTCAGTGAGATCGTCAAGCGGTTCAACACCGGAGCGATGAGCTACGGGTCGATCTCGCAAGAGGCCCACGAGACCCTCGCCGTGGCGATGAACCGGCTCGGCGGCCGATCCAACACGGGTGAGGGCGGAGAGGACATCGACCGGCTCCTGGACCCCGAGCGTCGTTCCGCGGTCAAACAGGTCGCCTCCGGCCGGTTCGGAGTGACGAGCCTCTACCTGACGCACTCCGATGACATCCAGATCAAGATGGCTCAGGGGGCCAAGCCGGGTGAGGGTGGTCAGCTCCCCGGTCACAAGGTCTATCCGTGGGTGGCCCGGACACGTCACTCGACGCCGGGTGTGGGGCTCATCTCGCCGCCCCCACACCACGACATCTACTCGATCGAGGACCTCGCGCAGCTCATCCACGACCTCAAGAACGCCAACCCGGGCGCCCGGATCCACGTCAAGCTGGTCGCCGAAGTGGGCGTGGGGACCGTCGCTGCCGGTGTGTCGAAGGCGCACGCCGATGTCGTCCTCATCTCGGGGCACGACGGTGGCACCGGCGCGTCGCCGTTGACATCGCTCAAGCATGCGGGGGCGCCATGGGAGCTGGGGCTGGCCGAGGCTCAGCAGACGCTCGTGCTCAACGGCCTGCGCGACCGGATCGTCGTCCAGGTCGACGGCCAGCTCAAGACCGGCCGCGACGTCGTCATCGCGGCGCTGCTCGGCGCCGAGGAGTTCGGCTTCGCCACCGCGCCACTCGTCGTCTCCGGCTGCATCATGATGCGGGTCTGTCACCTCGACACGTGTCCCGTGGGGATCGCCACGCAGAACCCGGAGCTGCGCTCGCGCTTCACCGGCAAGCCGGAGTTCGTGGAGACCTTCTTCGAGTACATCGCGGAGGAGGTCCGCGAGCACCTCGCCGCCCTCGGCTTCCGCTCGATCGAGGAGGCCGTGGGCCAGGTCGGCAGCCTGGACCTCGACAAGGCCATCGCCCACTGGAAGGCGTCCGGCCTCGACCTCACCCCGATCCTCACGGTCGCCGACAACCCGACCGGGGGAACTCTCTACCAGTCGACCGTCCAGGACCACGCGCTCGACAAGGCCCTCGACAACGAGCTCATCACCCGGGCCCTCCCGGCGATCGAGAGCGGGGAGCAGGTCCGCACCGAGATCGCGGTCCGCAACGTCAACCGCACCGTCGGCACGATGCTCGGTCACCACGTCACCCGGGTCCACCCGCACGGGCTGCCCGACAACACGATCGAGCTGACGATGACCGGCTCCGGCGGCCAGTCGTTCGGCGCCTTCCTCCCGGCGGGAGTGACGATGCGCCTCTTCGGCGACGCGAACGACTACGTCGGCAAGGGCCTGTCCGGTGGCCGGATCGTCGTCCGCCCGCACCGGGAGGCCCGCCTCGTCGCAGAGGACAACGTCGTCGCCGGCAATGTCATCGGCTACGGCGCGACGACCGGTGAGATGTATCTGCGCGGGATCGTCGGCGAGCGGTTCTGTGTCCGCAACTCCGGCGCCGCAGCGGTCGTCGAGGGTGTCGGCGACCACGGCTGCGAGTACATGACCGGAGGCACGGTCCTCATCCTCGGCCCGACCGGACGCAACCTCGCAGCCGGCATGTCCGGTGGCGTCGCCTACGTGCTGGACCTGCGGCCCGAGCTCGTCAACGCCGAGCTCGTCGACCTCTCACCCCTGCGGCCCGACGACGAGACGACGGTGAGGAGGCTGCTGGCCGACCACGTCGCGTGGACCGAGTCGCCGGTAGCCCAGTCGCTGCTCGACGACTGGCAGCGCGCGCGGGCACGGTTCACCCTCGTCCTCCCACGTGACTACCAGCGTGTGCTCGACGTCCGGGCGACGGCGGAGGCCGACGGCCTCGACGTCGACGGAGCGGACGTGTGGAACCGGATCATGGAGGCCTCCCATGGCTGACCCGCAGGGCTTTCTCACCGTCCGGCAGCGCGAGCTCCCGGCCCGCCGACCCGTCCCGGTGCGCATCCGGGACTGGAAGGAGGTCTACGAGGAGCAGGAGCTCGGCCAGCTCCAGCGCCAGGCAGGTCGCTGCATGGACTGCGGCATCCCGTTCTGCCACCAGGGCTGCCCGCTCGGCAACCTCATCCCGGAGTGGAACACCCACGCCTGGCGCGGCGACTGGGCCAGTGCCATCGAGCGGCTCCACGCGACCAACAACTTCCCGGAGTTCACCGGACGGCTCTGCCCGGCCCCGTGCGAGACGGCCTGCGTCCTCGGTATCAACCAGCCGGCCGTGACGATCAAGCAGGTCGAGGTCACCACGATCGAGGAGGCCTTCGACCGAGGGTTGGTCCGGCCGCTGCCGCCCGAGCGGCTGTCCGGCAAGACCGTGGCCGTCGTCGGCTCCGGCCCCGCTGGGCTGGCCGCGGCACAGCAGCTCACCCGCGCCGGCCACACGGTCGCCGTCTTCGAGCGCGCGGACAAGCCCGGCGGCCTGCTGCGCTACGGCATCCCCGAGTTCAAGATGGAGAAGTCGGTCCTCGACCGGCGCCTGCGTCAGATGGAGGCCGAGGGCACCCGCTTCCGCAGCGGTGTCGACGTCGGGATCGCCCTGACCGGGCCCCAGCTGCGGGACCGTTACGACGCCGTGGTGCTCGCCATCGGGTCCACGGTGCCCCGAGACCTCCAGGCGCCCGGCCGTGAGCTCCGCGGTATCCACCAGGCGATGGACTACCTGCCGCAGGGAAACCGGGCGGCTCTCGGCGAGACGATCGAGGACCAGATCCTGGCCACCGGCAAGGACGTCGTCGTCATCGGCGGCGGTGACACCGGGGCGGACTGCATCGGCACCGCGCACCGGCAGGGCGCCCGGTCGGTGACGAGTCTGGAGATCATGCCGCAGCCCGGGGACGAGCGCCCCGAGAACCAACCCTGGCCCACCTATCCGATGATCTTCCGCGTCGCCAGCGCCCACGAGGAGGGCGGGGAGCGCATCTACGCGGTGAGCACGACGGAGTTCGTCGGAGACGGCGAGGGCAACGTCGCGGGCCTCCGGCTCGTCGAGGTGGAGTTCGTCGACGGCCGGCCCCAGCCCCAGCCGGGCACCGAGCGCGAGATCCCCGCGCAGCTCGTCCTCTTCGCCATGGGCTTCCTCGGCCCGCATGGACCGGGCGTCGTCGAGCAGCTCGGCGTCGAGCTGGACGAGCGCTCGAACATCCGGCGCGACAAGAACTACATGTCCTCGGTCCCCGGTGTCTTCGTGGCGGGTGACGCCGGCCGTGGGCAGAGCCTCATCGTCTGGGCCATCGCCGAGGGCCGGGCGGCTGCCGCCGGGGTCGATGCCTGGCTCACCGGCTCATCATCGCTCCCACGACCCATCGCACCCACCGACCGACCCCTGGCAGTCTGACCCGCTGCTGACCTGCCCGGGCCGCCCCGGGACCGCGCCGTCAGGCGGCCCGGGCGGCGCGCTCGCACGTCATCCGGGTGGCACGCCGCGCGGGGACCCACCCGGCCACCCCGCACGTGACCCACATCACACGACCCATAAGGTTGAGCCATGCGTCGCGCCAAGATCGTCTGCACGATCGGTCCCAAGACCTCCTCACCGCAACAGCTCCGAGCCCTCGTCGACGCCGGCATGGACGTGGCCCGCCTCAACCTGTCCCACGGCGAGCAGTCCCTCCACGCCCAGGTCTACCGCGATGTGCGAGCCGCCAGTGACTCCTCGGGCAGGGCCGTCGGCATCCTCGTCGACCTGCAGGGGCCCAAGATCCGCACCGGCCGGTTCGCCGAGGGGCCGGTGACCCTCTCGCCCGGACAGCGGTTCACCATCACGACCCGCGACGTCGACGGCGACGACACCGAGGTCGGCACCACATATGCCGGCCTGCCCAAGGACGTCCGGCCCGGAGACGTCCTGCTCATCGACGACGGCCGGGTGACCCTCCGCGCCGTCGACGTCACCGACACCGACATCGTCACCGAGACGGTGATCGGCGGTGTCGTCTCCGACAACAAGGGGATCAACCTGCCGGGTGTCGCGGTGAGCGTCCCGGCCCTCTCGGAGAAGGACCGCGACGACCTTCGCTTCGCGATGCGTCTCGGGGTGGACCTCATCGCCCTGTCCTTCGTCCGCTCGGCGAGCGACGTCACCGACGTCCACGAGATCATGGACGAGTTCGGCTATCGGGTTCCGGTCATCGCCAAGATCGAGAAGCCCCAGGCCGTGGCGAAGCTCGAGGAGATCGTCGAGGCGTTCGACGGGATCATGGTCGCGCGCGGGGACCTCGGCGTCGAGATGCCCCTCGAGGAGGTCCCCATCGTCCAGAAGCGCGCCTGCGAGCTCGCCCGACAGGCGGCCAAGCCGGTCATCGTGGCCACCCAGGTGCTCGAGTCGATGATCGAGAACCCCCGGCCCACGCGGGCCGAGGCGTCGGATGCAGCCAACGCCGTGCTCGACGGCGCGGACGCACTCATGCTGTCCGGCGAGACGTCGATCGGCGAGTGGCCGATGGAGGCGGTCACCACCATGGCCCGGATCATCGAGTCGACGGAGGAGCGCGGCCACGACAAGATCTCACCCCTGCAGACCGTGCTCACGACAGCGGCCGGCGCGGTGACCAAGGCAGCGGTGGAGATCGGCGATGTCGTCGACGCGAAGTTCCTCATCACCTTCACCGAGACCGGCGGCTCCGCGCGGCGGATGGCGCGGCTGCGGCCCAGGCGGCCGATGCTCGCCTTCACCTCCGAGCAGCGGACTCGATCCCAGCTCGCCCTCGTCTGGGGGATCGAGACCTACCTCGTTCCCCGGATGTCGCACACCGACCAGTTCGCGATGCAGGTGGACCTCAACCTCATCCCCGAGGGCAGAGTCGTCGAGGGGGAGCACGTGGTCATCGTCGCCGGGTCGCCACCCGGCATCCCCGGATCGACCAACGCCCTGCGCGTGCACCGCGTCGGGGATGCGGTGAACCGGGCGGCCCCCGCCTACCACCCCGACGAGGTCACGCGCTGAGGCACCGGAACCGGTGACTCGGCCGCACGTGGGGCGGTGGACTCGACGGGGCCGGCCGCGACGGTTCCTCGGGAAGCCCGCTCAGCGGCATACGGCATCCGCGTGTCCCGGCCGGGGCTACCGGAGGCTTTCGTGCCCAACCGAGCCCGCGGGTATGCTTGCCCGGCACCTCGGCCGGGGTGGTGGAATGGCAGACACG
>NZ_JAJJPG010000050.1:0-23145 GCF_032907665.1 Intrasporangium sp. | reverse complement strand
GCTCCGGTCCTCCCTCGCTGGCGCTCGGTCGATCCTCACGCCTTGGCTCAGTCCTCGTCGAGGATGCGCGGGACCGCGAAGCGTTGCAGCTCCTGCGCCGGCGCGCCCGAGAGCGCCTCCTCAGCGGTGAGGCCGGGGCGCACGACGTCGGGCCGTGTCACGTTGGTGAGCGGCATCGGGTGCGACATCGGCGCCACGCCCTCGATCGGGGCCTGCTGGACCTTGGCGACGGACTCGAGGATGACGGTGAGCTCCCCGACCATGCGGTCGAGCTCGGCGTTCGAGAGGTCGATGCGGGCGAGGCCGGCCAGGTGGGCGACGTCGGCCCGGGACAGGGAAGACATGCCAGCCAGTCTATGGGGCGGCCCACCGGGTCCCCATACGGCCCGAACCGGCCGTTCCCGCCGGTGCCGAGTGAGCGTTCCGCCGCCCGCCCCCCGCTCCAGCGCCCGGGGACGTCAGCTGCGGGGGCGGTTGCGCCGCTCGATGACCCGCTCGCGGATGAGGTTGCGCGCCGTGCCCCAGATGCCATGGCGGAAGAGCAGCACGATGAGCACGAAGATCGTCCCAGTGATCATGGCGATGCCGCTGACCCCTGCGGATGCGAGGTAGTCCTCCAGGTAGACGACGACTCCGGCGCCGACCAGTCCGCCCCAGAGCGTCCCGATCCCGCCGAGGACGGTGATCAGGACGACCTTTCCGGACGTCGTCCACGCGACCTCCTGGAGCGAGGCGAACCCGTGGCTGATGGAGAAGACCCCGCCGGCGAGCCCCGCGAGCCCCGCGGAGATGACGAAGGCAACGATCTTGTACTTCTCCACGTCGTAGCCGAGCGCGCGTGCCCGCGCCGGGTTGTCCCGAATCGCCGTGAGGACCCGACCGAAGGGCGAGTTGACGACCCGCCACGCGACGAGGACCCCGACGACGATGACGGCGGCGCCGGCGTAGTAGAAGTAGAACGAGTCGGTCTCGACGGCCTCGATGCCGAAGAAGTTCTTGGGAATGCCTTGCAGGCCGTTCTCGCCACCGGTGACGTCGCGCCACTGGTTGACGATGAAGTAGAGCATCTGGGCGAAGGCCAGCGTGACCATCGCGAAGTAGATGCCGGTGCGCCGGACCGACAGGTAGCCGATCGGCACCGCGATGAGCATGGCGAAGACGGCCCCGCCGAGGACCGCGAGCGGGAACGGCAGACCCGTGTTGATCGCGATGAGTCCGGTCGCGTAGGCCGAACCACCCCAGAAGGCCGCATGGCCGAAGCTGAGCAGCCCGGTGAACCCGAGGAGCAGGTCGATGCTGATCGCGAACAGACCCCAGCAGAGGATGTCCATCGCGACCGGCGGGTAGATCTGGTACGGCAGGACCACGAGGACGGCGAGGCCGGCGAGCAGCAGGAGGTAACGCCACGGGCTCCGACGCGAGAGGATCGACGGCTTGGCGAGGTCGACGTCGGTCCGCGCGGTGAGCTGGTCGGTCATGCGAGCTCCTCCCGTCCGAAGAGCCCAGCGGGCCGGACGAGGATGACGAGCGCCATCAGCACGAAGATGACGATCTGGGCGTAGGCGGGTGCGTAGGCCACTCCGTAGGCCTCGACGAGCCCGACGAGGAAGCCGGCGACGACCGCACCGAGGATCGATCCCAGTCCGCCGATGACGACGACGGCGAAGAGGATGATGATGAAGTTGCTGCCCATCTCGGCCGTGATCGCGCGGGCCGGAGCGGCGAGGACGCCGGCCAGCCCGGCCAGCGCGATGCCGAAGCCGAAGACCGGGGTGATCCAGCGCCCCACGTTGATGCCGAGCGCGCGGGTCCGCTCCGGGGCCTCCGTCGCGGCCCGGACGATCATGCCGATGCGGGTCCGGGTGAGCAGCAGCCCGACGGCGATGCAGACGGCCACCGAGAAGAGGCAGGCGAAGATCGCGTAGGTCGGCAGGCTGAGGCTGCCGAGCGTCACCTGGCCACCGAGGCCGGGCGGGATCTGGTAGGGCAGGCCGGAGACCCCGTATCGCTGCTTGACGGCTTCGACGAGCACCAGGGTGAGGCCGAAGGTGAGCAGGAAGTTGTAGAGGGGGTCGAGCTGGAGCAGCCACCGGATGAGGGCCCGCTCCATGAGGACCCCGAACCCGAACATGAGGATCGGCACGAGGATCAGGGCCACCCAGAAGTTGACGTTGAGCTCGGCGAGGAGGACGGCCGAGAGCACGGCCCCGAGCATGTAGCAGGCGCCGTGGGAGAAGTTCACGACCCCGAGGACGCCGAAGATGACCGCGAGCCCGAGTGCGGACAGGGCGTAGAACCCGCCGGCCGCGAGCCCCTGCAGCGTGTACTGGATGAAAGCGCTCATCGTCCTGGGCCTTCTCTCCGTGCTCTTCGTGCTCTTCGTGCTCTTCGTCGGTTCGTCATCCCGGCCTTCTCGTCTCGATCCTGCGGAGGGCCGGGTGCCGGGTGCGTCGCCGCACCCGGCACCTCCGCCCTCCGCATGGGATCAGCTCACATCGTGCAGGCGTCCGACACAGGACCGAAGGCCTCGGCTGCCGGGATCGTCGCGACGATCTCCTGGTAGTCCCACTCCTCCTTGACCTGGTCCTTGGTCTTGACCTTGGCGAGGTAGGCGTCGTGGAGCACCCGGTGGTCGGCAGCGCGGATCTCGCCGTTGCGGAGGAAGACGTCGTTGATCTTCTTGCCCTCGAGCTTCGCGATGACCGCGTCGGCGTCGTCGGTGCCGGCCTCCTGGATCGCCTCGAGGTACTGGTACGCAGCGGAGTAGTTGCCCGCGTGGGCGAACGACGGACGAGTGTTCGTCTTCTCGGTGAAGCGGTCCGCCCACTCGCGGTTCTGGTCATCGAAGTTCCAGTACCAGGCGTCGGTGAACTGCGTGCCGGAGAACTGCTCCACGCCGAGGGAGTGGATGTCCGTGATGAACATCAGGCCGACCGCGAGCGTGGCCTTGTCCTGCATCCCGGCCTGGTTGTACTGCTTGACGAAGTTGATGAGGTCACCGCCCGCGGCCATCGTGCCGACGACGTCGGGGCTGTTTGCGGCCGCCTTGGTGATGAACGTCGCGAAGTTGTCGTTGGGGAACGGCGTCGGGATCGACTCGACGACCTCCCCGCCCGCACCCTGCACGGCGGCCGTGAACGACTTGTTCATGTCCTGGCCGAAGGCATAGTCGGGGTACACGATCGACCAGGTCTTGCCGCCGTTCTTGACCGTCGCCGCGCCTGTCCCGTAGGCGAGCATGTAGGTGTCGTAGGCCCAGTGGAAGGTGTACTTGTTGCACGACTCGCCGGTGAGCGCGGTCGTGGCGGCACCGATGTCGATGAAGAGCTTCTTCTTCGCCTTGGCCTGGGTGGCGACGGCGAGAGCGGCCGACGAGGTCGGGACGTCGAGGATGATGTCGGCGTTCTGGCGGTCGTACATCTCCTGCGCCTTGGTGTTGGCGACGTCGGGCTTGTTCTGGTGGTCCGCCTGGATGACCTCGATGGTCTTGGCAACGGCGTCGTCGCCGTACTTGGCCTTGTAGTCGTCGATCGCCATCTGGATCGCGACCGCCGAGTTGGGGCCGGACAGGTCCTTGTAGACGCCGGACTGGTCGTTGAGCAGGCCGATGACGACCTTGTCGTTGCTCAGCGCGGCGTCGCCGTCGGACTGGGGGCCGCCGGCACCGCTGCCGCAGGCCGCCAGTGCCAGCGATGCCGAGGCCGCGATGGCCACGGCGCCCGTGACCTTGTTCCTGCCACTCATGTCCCCTCCTGGGATTCGTGCGTCGGGTGGTGCGTGCGGGGTACTGCGTTGCGGCGCCAGGTTGCCGGCGTCGCGCTGAGGGATGCTGGGGTCTACATCCCGAGATAGGTGAGCAGCTCGCTCTCGCGGGCCCGGAAGTCCTCGTTGTCGAGGTGCTCGACGACCCTCCCCTGTGCGAGGAGGTAGTGCCGGTCGGCCACGGTGGAGGCGAACTTGACGTTCTGCTCGACGAGCAGGACGGCCACGCCGTGGGCCTTGATCTCGCGGATGATCTCCCCGATGCTCTGGACGATCACGGGGGCGAGGCCCTCGCTCGGCTCGTCGAGCAGGAGCAGACGGGCGCCCATCCGCAGGACCCGCGCCATGGCGAGCATCTGCTGCTCGCCCCCCGACAGCTTCGTGCCGGGGAAGTCCCGGCGTTCGTGGAGTGCCGGGAAGTACTCGTAGATGCGCTCGAGCGCCCACCCGTCGTCGCGGACGACGGGTGGCAGCAGGAGGTTCTCCGCGACGGAGAGGCTGGCGTAGATGCCTCGGTCGTCCGGCACCCAGCCGATCCCGAGTCGTGCGCGGCTGTCGGCGGACCGTCGGTGCAGCTCGATGCCGTCCAGCGTGAGGGAGCCCTGGACTTGCTTGTGCAGGCCCATGATCGAGCGGAGCAGGGTGGTCTTGCCCGCGCCGTTGCGCCCGACCAGGGTGACCACCTCCCCTTGCCCGATCTCGAGGCTCACGTCCGTGAGGACACGGGCCTCGCCGTACCACGCGGAGACCCCCGCGACCTCGAGCGACGTCCTGGTCCGGGTCTCAGTCATGGATCGCTCCGAGGTAGGCCGTGATGACGCGTTCGTCGTGGCGCACCTCGTCGTAGCTGCCCTCGGCGAGCACCTGGCCCGACTGGAGCACAGTGACCGTGTCGGCGAGCGAGCCCACCACGTGCATGTTGTGGTCGACGAGGACGACCGTGCGTCCGGTCGAGAGCCGCTTGACGAGCGCGATGGTGCGATCGACGTCCTCGATGCCCATCCCG
This sequence comes from Intrasporangium sp., assembly GCF_032907665.1. GTDB lineage: Bacteria > Actinomycetota > Actinomycetes > Actinomycetales > Dermatophilaceae > Intrasporangium. The sequence continues at coordinate 18,377 of NZ_JAJJPG010000050.1, read as the reverse complement.
GCGGTCGGCTCGTCGAGCAGGAGGAGCTTGGGGTCGAGAGCCATGGCGATGGCCAGCTCGAGCGCCCGCTTCTGGCCGTAGGCGAGCGCGCCGGCAGGGGCGCCGGCCCGGTCGGCCAGACCCACCTGGTCGAGGAGCTCCATGGACCGTTCCCGGAAGACCGCGAGCCGCTTGATGGACCGCCAGAACTGCATGCCCAGACCCGTGGGGCTGGCGAGGGCGAGCTCGAGGTGCTCCCGCAGGGTCATCTGGTCGAAGAGGCTGGTGATCTGGAAGGAACGCGCGATGCCGAGAGGCGCGATGTCCTCGGGCTCCTTGCCGGTGATGTCCTGGCCGTCAAAGACGATGGAGCCCGACGTCGGGGTGAGGAAGCCCGTGAGGAGGTTGAACAGGGTCGTCTTGCCGGCTCCGTTGGGGCCGACGAGCGCATGGATGGTGCCCTCGGCGACGGAGAGGTTGACCTCGGAGACCGCGGTGAACCCGCGGAACTCCTTGGTCAGGGAGCGGGTCTCGAGCAGCGGCGGGCGCTGGGACACCTGCACCTCCTCGTGCGGATTGTGGTCTTTCGTCCGGACTGCCGTCCTCGACTCGGGCAACTCTAGGAGTCGCCGAGACGCAGGACACGGGTGCTACGCACACACCTGTCACGCCGGTATGGCCGTGGCACACATGCTCCGGACGATCGTCCCGAGGCACCGGTCGTTCAGTCGGGCGACCCCGTCTCGAGCAGCCGCACGAACTGGGCCTCGTCGAGGATCGGCAGCCCGAGCTCCTCCGCCTTGGCCGCCTTCGACCCCGCGTTGTCGCCGACCACGACCCAGTCGGTCTTCTTCGAGACCGAGCTGGCAGCCTTGCCGCCGCGGCTGACGATGGCCTCCTTCGTCTCGTCCCGGGAGAAGCCGTCGAGGGAGCCCGTGACGACGACGGTGCGCCCCTCGAGGGTGCGCTCGACGGAGGAGTCGACCTCGTCCTTCATCCGGACGCCCGCTGCAGCCCACTTGCGCACGATCTCGGCGTGCCAGTCGACGGCGAACCAGGCCGTCACGGACTCGGCGATGACGCCGCCCACCCCCTCCGCCTCGGCGAGCTCCTCGATCGAGGCGGATCGGATCGCGTCCATCGAGCCGAAGGTCGTCGCGAGGGCACGGGCGGCGGTCGGCCCCACGTGCCGGATGGACAGGGCCACCAGGACGCGCCACAACGGCTGTGACTTGGCCTTCTCCAGCTCTGCCAGCAGCTTCTCGCCGTTGGCGGAGAGGACCCGGCCGTCCACGACGCGCTCCGGAGGGTCGGTCTTCCGGGCCGCCCGGGTGTAGAGCGGCACGGCGGAGAGCTTCTCCCGGGTCACCCCGTAGTGCCCTGCCTCGGGGCTGTCGGCGGGCGGGGCGAAGAGGTCTCCCTCGTCGGTGATGATGCCGGACTCGAGCAGGGCGATGGAGCCCTCCCAGCCAAGGGCCTCGATGTCGAGCGCCGACCGCGACGCCAGGGCGAAGACGCGCTCGCGCAGCTGGCTGGGGCAGGACCGGGCATTGGGGCAGCGGATGTCCTTGTCGCCCTCCTTCTCGGGGGCGAGTGGCGTGCCACACGCCGGGCACGTGGTGGGCATGACGAAGGCCCGCTCGCTCCCGTCCCGCAGTTCGACCACCGGGCTGACGATCTCGGGGATGACGTCGCCTGCCTTCCGCAGCACCACGGTGTCACCGATGAGCACGCCCTTGCGCTCGACCTCGAACTGGTTGTGCAGCGTCGCCTGCTCGACCGTCGACCCCGCGACGACGACCGGCTCCATGACGCCGTAGGGGGTCACCCGCCCGGTCCGCCCCACGTTGACGCGGATGTCGAGCAGCTTGGTGTTGACCTCCTCGGGTGGGAACTTGAAGGCGATCGCCCAGCGGGGTGCCCGCGACGTCGAGCCGAGCTGACGCTGGAGGGCGACCTCGTCGACCTTGACGACGATGCCGTCGATGTCGTGCAGCCCGTCGTGGCGGTGCTCGCCGTGGTAGGTGATGAAGTCCTCGACCGCGGAGATGTCGTCGAGCACCTTGACCTGGTCCGAGGTCGGCAGGCCCCAGGCCCGAAGCATCTCGTAACCCTGGCTCTGGCGCTCGATGTCGAAGCCTCGCCGGGCGCCGATGCCGTGGACGAGCAGCTGGAGTGGGCGGCTCGCCGTCACCTTCGGGTCCTTCTGGCGCAGCGAACCGGCCGCCGCGTTGCGCGGATTGGCGAACGGCGCCTTCCCGGCCGCGACGAGTGACGCATTGAGATCGGCAAAGCCGGCAGTCGGGAAGAAGACCTCACCCCGGATCTCGACGAGCGCGGGCAGGTCTTCCCCGGAGAGCCGCTCCGGGACCCCCGCGATCGTGCGGACGTTGTTGGTCACGTCCTCGCCCGTGCGACCGTCGCCCCGGGTGAGGGCCCGCACGAGCCTGCCCCGCTCGTAGAGGAGGTTGACGGCGAGACCGTCGATCTTGAGCTCGGAGAGGAAGTGCGCGCCGGCGCCGACCTCTCGCTCGACCCGCTCCGCCCAGGCCCGCAGCTCCTCGAAGGAGAAGGCGTTGTCGAGGCTGAGCATCCGCTCGACGTGGTCCACCGTCTCGAAGCCGGTCGCGAACGCCGAACCGCCGACGTTCTGGGTCGGGCTCTCCGGGGTGCGCAGCGAGGGCCACTGCTCCTCGAGCTCGCCCAGCCGGCGGATCATCACGTCGTACTCCGCATCGCTGATCGTCGGCGCGTCCTTGACGTGGTAGGCGAACTGGGCGGCGCTCGCCCGCTCGGCGAGGTCTGCCCACTCCTGATGGACCTCGTCCGGGATCGTGTCCTCGACGACGGCCGAACCGGTCGCGCGGCCCGTGGTCGCGCCGCTCCCGCTGATCTCGGTCTCGGTGATCTCGCTCTCCGTGATCTCGCTCACCTGCACATCCTGCCAGCCACCGCCGACGGTCACGAGGGAGCGGCTGCCGGCCCAGCGGCATACGGAATCCTCGCGCGGCACCCGCGCCACGATCACGATGTGGTTGACATCAGGCGGATGGGTTTGGTGGATGCCCACACGATCAGGGACACTCTCCCGAGGGGTTCGAGTTGGCCAGCCGCCTCCGACAGGGGTCGAGCGCGGTGGGGTCACGAGGGGAAAGCGTGAAGCACACCATGCGTTCTGTCCGCCACACGTTCGTGGCTGTCCTGGCCGTTGTCGGCCTGCTCGGCGTCACCGCGTGCTCGTCCGGGGGCTCGGCCGACGCGGGTGCCCCGACCAGCGTGCCGGCCACGAGCACCACGACGACAGCCGCGCCCACGCCGACGACTCCGCCGGTCAAGTGGGTCACCACGCCGCGCTCCGGCGCCAAGAGCGTCGCGGTCGACACCAGAGTGTCGGCGCGCACCGAGGACGGCACCCTCACCAAGGCCTCCCTGTCGTATGTCAGCAAGAAGGGCGAGAAGGTCTCGGTCGACGGCTGGCTCGAGTCGGGCACGTGGACCGCGAGCGACCTGCTCGAGCCCGGGGTGAAGTACACCTTCGACCTCCGCGCGACCGATGAGGCCGGCCGGGAGAAGCGGACCAAGCGCTCGTTCACGACCGCGGACCTCACCCTCGACGACCAGATCTGGACGAAGGTCTACCCGGACGGCGGCACGGTGGGCATCGGCATGCCGGTCATCGTCACCTTCGACCTGCCCGTCGTCGACAAGGCGACCTTCGAGAAGCACATGGAGGTCACCTCGAAGCCCGCGCAGGAGGGCTCCTGGTACTGGCTGTCGTCCCGCGAGGCTCATTGGCGGCCGAAGAAGTACTGGATCCCCGGCACCAAGGTGCACGTCGAGGCGCGACTCAACGGTGTGCCCGCCGGCGGTGGCCGCTGGGGCGAGCAGACCGTCATCACCGACTTCACGGTCGGACGCTCGGTCATCGCCAAGGTCAACCTCGACACCCACATGATGGACGTCGTCATCAGCGGGAAGAAGGCCAAGACCATCCCTGTCTCCGGTGGACGCCCCGGCTGGGAGACCCGCTCGGGCGTCAAGGTCATCATGGCGAAGTACGTGGACTTCACGATGAAGGCCGAGTCGATCGGTCTCAAAGAGGGGGACAAGGACTACTACGAGGACGTCGAGGTCAAGCGGGCCCTGCAGATCACGCACTCGGGCGAGTTCCTCCACTCGGCGCCGTGGTCGGTCCCCCAGCAGGGTCGCGACAACGTCAGCCACGGCTGCGTGGGCATGAGCGACTCGAACTCCATCTGGCTCTACGACAACATGCGTGTCGGCGACGTCGTCGAGACGGTGGGCACCGAGAAGCCGATGACGATGGGCAACGGCTACGCCGACTGGAACCTCAGCTGGTCCGCCTGGCAGAAGGGTTCAGCGCTCTGACGCACTGCGGACCCACGGCGCGGCGGGCAGGAATCAGGCCGTATGCCGCTGGGCGCGCTCCCGGGTGACCGTGCAGCGTGCGCCTGGCGGGGTTCACGGCCTGGACGGGCGCGCCGGGCGGGTGACGACCACGGCGGCGGCGAGCACCAACGCGGCCCCGGTGAGCTGCCAGGGGCCGAGACGCTCCCCGAGGAAGACGTAGCCGAGCGCGACCGACACGATCGGGACGAGGTAGGTGACGAGCGAACCGACCTGCTGCCCCACGGCGCGGAAGACGTCGAACTGGAAGAAGTAGGCGACGCCGGTGCCGAGGACCCCGAGCGCCAGGATCGCCAGGATCGGCGCCGTGCCGGTCCCCACGGCATCGGCGGCCGGGGACCAGGGCGTCGCGAACCGCTCGCGGCTGAAGGCCCACCAGATGAGCAGCACGATCGTCATCTGACCGGCGGCTGCCGTGAGCAGGGCTGCGGGGAGCGAGAGCCCACCGAGGTCCGCCTTCGAGAGGTACTTGCGCACCCAGGTCCATCCGATGCCGTAGGAGGCCCCGGCGACGAGCGTCATGCCGAAGCCGACGAGGTCGGGCTGGCCGGCGGACTGCCAGGGCTGGGCGATGAGGGCCACCCCGAAGAAGCCGACGAGGATGGCGACGATCCGGCGCCCGGGGAGTCGCTCGGAAGGGATCATGGCCATCGTCGCGAGGACCGTGGCGATGGGGGTGATCGCGTTGCCGATCCCGGCCAGGGCCGAGCTGACCCGCTCCTCGCCGAGCGGGAAGAGGACGAACGGGAGTGAGGCGAGAAAGACCGCGACGAGCATCAGGTGACGCCACACCGCCCAGGACCGTGGAAGGCGACCCCCGGTGAGGTGGAGCAGCACGACGACGGTCACCGCCCCGAGGACGATCCGCGCTGTGGCGATCTGGACCGGCGAGAACCACCGGAGGCCCAGCTTCATGAAGAGGAAGCTCGCACCCCAGATGAACGCCAGCGAGCCGAACTTCACCTGCCACGGCACGCGCTGCGGTCGCACTGGCGCCGAAGGGGCCCCCGCTCCCCCGCTGCTGTCGAGCTCGATCGCCTCTCGCGTCACTCGCACACGATAACGACGACCGCCGACCACCTCCCGTGATTTTTCACCTCAGCTGGGCGGAGCTGAGGCCCAGGAGGCGCCGCGCGACGACGAGCAGCTGGATCTGCTGGGTCCCTTCGAAGATGTCGAGGATCTTCGCGTCCCTGGCCCATTTCTCGAGCAGCCCGGTCTCGGCATAGCCGGTCGGCCCGGCGAGCTCGACGCAGGCGAGCGCGACGTCGACGCAGGTGCGGCCGGCCTTCGCCTTGGCCATCGAGGCCTCCATCGAGTTGGGGCGACCGTTGTCCGCCATCCAGGCGGCCCGCATGGTGAGCAGGTACGCGGACTCGTACTCCGCCTCGAGCTCGGCGAGCCTGGCGGCCGCGGCGCTCTGGCAGGTCGGCGGCCGGTCCCAGTCCACCGTGACGCCCGCACCCGCGAGAAGCTCGGTCGTCGTGTCAAGGCACGCGCGGGCGAGACCGACGGCCATGGCGGCGACGAGCGGCCGCGTGTTGTCGAAGGTGGCCATGGCCCCACCGAAGCCGCCCTCGGTCCGGATCTCCGGGTCGCCCAGGAGGTCGCTCGCCGGGACGCGGCAGTTGTCGAGGTGGAAGTTCGCCGTGTCGGAGGCGCGGATCCCGAGCTTGTGCTCGAGGCGGACGAGCTTGAGTCCCGGGTTGTCCCGCTCGACGACGAACGACTTGATGGCCTTCTTGCCGAGGCTGCGGTCGAGGGTGGCCCAGACGACGACGAGCTCGGCGCGCTCGCCGGCGGTGACGAAGATCTTCTCGCCGTTGAGGACGTACTCGTCGCCGTCCTTCACCGCAGTGGTGCGGATCGCGCCGGAGTCGGAACCCGCTTCGGGCTCGGTGATCGCCATGGCGGCCCAGCGCCTGCCGTAGCGCGCCTTCTGCTCCTCGGTCGCGACCGCGGCGATCGCCGCATTGCCGAGGCCCTGGCGTGGGATGGACAGGGCGAGGCCGACGTCGCCGCGGCAGGTCTCCATGACGGACAGCACCGACGACAGGTTGGCGCCGTTGCGGTTGCCCGGACCGCGGGGTGCCTTCCGACCCGACCCGACACCGGCCACCTCGCTGGGGAGGTCCGTGGTCCGCGTTGCTCCCGCTGCGCCTGCGCCCTGCCCGGCGCCGGAGTCGGTGAGGCCGTCGATGACGGCCGAGACGAGGTCGAGCTCGACCGGATAGGTGTGCTCGGCGCGGTCGTACCTGCGCGAGATGGGCCGCATCACCTCCTCCGCGAAGCCGCGGGTCTGGTTGACGAGGGGGATGAACTTCCTGGGGACCTCGAGGTTGATCATGTCTGCTCCTTCGGATGCGGCTGGGCTGTTGTCGTCTGCGGGGAGGGGTCGGTGTCCGGCCGGCCGGCCCTCAGACGAGCAGCACCCCCTCGAGGACGCCGGCGCCGCGCAGGTCGCGGTACCAGCGCTCGTTGTCGAACTCCTTGACGAAACCGTGGCCGCCGAGGAGCTGGACCGCGTGCGAGCCGATCTGCGCGCCGTGCCTGGCGGTCAGCTGGCGAGCGTGGGCGATGAGCTGCCCCGCCTCCTTGCCCTGGTCGAGCCGCGCCGCAGCGCGCCAGACGACGAGGCGCAGGCCCGCGAGCTCGATGGCGACGTCGGCGACGGTGAAGGCCACGGCCTGGCGGTGGGCGATGGGCTCCCCGAAGGCTTGGCGCGACGTCACGTAGGGGCCGAGCTGGTCGAGGGCTGCTTGGGCCGTCCCGCACGCCGCGGCGGCCCACGCGAGCCTGGCCCGGCGAACGGCGTCGAGGTGGTCGGCGCTGGTCCCGAGCAGGTTGGCCGCGGGGACGACGACGTCGTCGAGGACGACTCGGCCGGTTGCTGCGGCGCGGATCCCCATGGCCGGGTCGTCCTCCACCGTGAGGCCGCGGGCGCCCGTCTCGACGATGACGAGGCGAGGGGCGCCGTCGACGAGCGCCGAGACGACGAGGAGTTCTGCGCCGGCCGCTCCGACGACGAGGGACTTGGCGCCGTTGAGGACGAGGTCACTCCCCCGGGCGACCGCGGTCGTCCGCGGCGCGAGGGGGTCGAAGAGCGGATGCGGCTCCATCAGTGCCAGTGAGGCGACCGCAGGCAGGTCCTCCCCGGTGAACGCCGGCAGGTAGGTCGCCTGCTGGGCGCTCGTGCCGTAGTTGGCGAGCGCGGCCGCTACGGCAGCGGGCGCCATGAGCGCGGTCGCGATCCCGAGGTCGCCGCGAGCGAGCTCCTCGATGACCAGCGCCGTGGTGACGGCGGAGCGCTCTTCAGCGATCCCGCCGAGGTCGACGGGCACGGCGATGAGGGGCAGCCCGAGCGCCGCAGCCGCGCGCGTGACGCCCTCAGGCACGGCACGCTCGCCGTCCGCCCCCGCGCCGGCGGGACGGATCACCTCGTCGGCGAGGCTCGCCGCCGCAGAGCGGATCATCTCCTGGTCCTCGCTCGGCGTGAGGTCGAACTCGCGAGGCCGTGCGGCCACGCCGCTCCGAGTCGGGTCGCCGGTGCCGGGGCGCGCCGGGAACGACCGCCTGGAGGCGGCGTCAAGTGCTCCGAAGGCCCCCTTGCTCCCCCTGTAGAGGAGGTGCTCGACGGTGCGACGAACCTCCCGGTTGCCCAGCAACGGCAGCGAGCCGGCCCGGGTGATGAGGCGGAGCCCGAGCCGTTGCCCACGGTCGGCGAGGTTGAGGTGGTTCAGAGCCATGTGCGGCAGGGTCCTTCGCTCGGGTGATGGAGCACTACGCATGCTCACTCGACGGCGCCGGAGGCGCACCAGGACAACGATGTTACCCCCGGTAGGTTACGCCCTTCGGCCATCCGGCCTTCAGGCGACGTATGCCGCTGCTAGGGCGCCCGCAGGATCCTGTCCATCGCCTTGCCCTTGGCGAGCTCGTCGACGAGCTTGTCGAGGTAGCGGATCTGCTGCATCAACGGGTCCTCGACGTCCTGCACCCGCACCCCACACACCACGCCCGTGATCAACGAGGCACGGGGATTGAGCCGGGCATCGGCAAAGAAGTCCTCGAACGTCGTCCCGCCGTCCAGATGACGCTTCAAGGCTGCCTCGTCGAATCCGGTCAGCCACTCGATCACCTGATCCAGCTCCGCCTTCGTGCGCCCCTTCCTCTCGACCTTCGTCACGTAGTGGGGATACACCGAGGCGAAGCTGACGGAGAAGATCCGGCTCATCCGGTCAGCCTAGTGCGGGGGGTCCCGGCGCACCTCAGGCTGCGGCGCGCTCCGCGAGCTCGGCAGCCGCGTCCACCGCGGCGCGCTGGATGGCCCGGGCCATCTCCGGGGAAGACCCCGCCAGGCCACACGCGGGGGTCACGACGACCTCGGAGAGCGCGCCCAGCGGCATACCGACCCGTTGCCAGGGCTCGGCGAGGCTCTCGGCCACGTCGACCGCCCGGGTCTGCGACCCGTCCGTCGGCACCGCGCCCGCGTGCAGCCGGATGCCGTCCTCCACCGCGACGGCGACACCCTCCCAGCCGCGGGGCCCGAGCACCGACGTGTCGAGCGAGAGCGCACTCGGCCGCACGGACCGCAGGAGCGGCAGCGGCGGGTCGGCGCTGCAGCAGTGGATGACGGTCTCGCCGTCGTGCGCCGCGAGCACCGAGCCCAGACCGCCCGCGGCGACCTGCGGGTCCACCGCGGGGAGCCGCCCCAGGCCCGAGGCCGTGGGCAGCCGCCCCGACAGGACCGCGCCGAGCGACGGCTCGTCGACCTGCAGGACGACCTCCGCGCCCGGCAGCAGTCGCCGGACTGCTGCGACGTGCGACCGGACGCCTTCCGCCAGGGACTCGGCGAGGTCCCGGCAGGCCCCAGGGTCGACGACGGCCCGCTCCCCGCGGGGCAGCCAGAGGGAGGCCGCCAGCGTCCACGGTCCGACGACCTGGAGCTTGATCGGGCCGATGTGCCCCTCGAAGACCTCGGCCACCTCGTCGAGGTCCTCGCGCATCAGGGCGGCAGTGCGGTTCGCATCCTGGCCGGGCCGGTCCACGAGGCGCCAACCGGCTGGTTGGAGGTCGACGGCCAGCTCGACGAGCAGCCCGGCGGTGCGGCCGATCATGTCGGCGCCCGGGCCGCGGGCCGGCAGCTCGGGAAGGTAGGGCAGGTGTCCGTCGAGCAGCTCACGCACCTGCCCCAGGGCCTCACGCACGGACGTCCCCGGCCACGAGCCGATCCCGGTTGCCTGAGTCACGCCCCCACCCTAGTGACGGGGCCACTCACTAGGGTTGCTGCGTGCCGCTATCGCACAGTGAGTTCTCGGGGCGCGGCGACCTGCGCGACATGCAGGCGATGTGCTCCCGGGTCTGGACCCCGCAGGCCCGCTTCCACCCGGGCCAGCTGGCGTGGAACCGCTACTCACACCCGGTGGACCCCGACCGGGTCGAGCCGGGTGACGCAATCGCCCTCTGGCGTGCAGGCGGCGAGGTCGTCGGCTTCGGCTGGGCCGAGGGCCCCGACTGGCTCGAGCTCCAGGTCGACCCGTCCCACCCGGAGGTGGTCGGCGAGGTCATCGACTGGTTCGAGAACTGGAGCGACGCGCCGCGGCAGTCCGTGCTGACGATGGACGGCGACGGCGAGACGGCGCTCGCGGACGCGGGCTTCCACCCCGAGCGCGACGGCTGGCACCTCACGCACCACGTCCTGGACCTGACCCGGCTCCCGCCCGTGCCCGAGGTCGCGGGCTACCGCTTCCGGCCTGTCTCACCGGACGAGGTGGGCCCCCGGGCCGCTGCTCATCGAGCGGCCTGGTCGGAGTTCGGGGAGTCACGCGTCACCTCGGAGGCGTATGCAGCTGTGATGGCGACGTGGCCCTACCGGCATGACCTCGACTGGGTGGCCGTCGACGATGTCGGGGACATCGTGGCCACCGCCATCGTGTGGCTGGACGAGACGATCGGGGTCGGCCTCATCGAACCGGTCGGCTGTGTGCCCGGGCACCGCCGGCGCGGTCTCGCCGGTGCCGTGACCCTTGCCGCCCTGCACCGGGCGCGTGAGCTCGGCGCCCACACCGCCCTCGTGAGCCCACGTGGCGACGACGACTACCCGGGGCCACGTCGCCTCTACCAGGCGCTCGGGTTCCGGCCCGTCACGCGGACCGTGACGTGGACCAGGTCGCTGGGCTGACGTGCGTGTCGCAGCCGCGGCCGCGCCTGTCAGGCGAGTGCGACAGCCATCTCGAACTGGGCCATCGTCGGCACGACCCCGACCGCGCCGAAGGCTTCGACGAGCACGGACCCCTCGGGCTCGTTGACGTCCCGCAGCGCGGCACCGGGCCACCGAGCCGCGAGCGCCGCGGTCACGGCGTCGGCGGCAAGGCGGGTCCGGGCACCGCCGGCGAGGACGGACCACCCGCCGGGCTGCTCACGCACGACCACCAGCGCGTCCGGATCCTCTCGGGGGCCCGTCCCCACGGCGTGCGTGACGTCGTTTGCCGCGGCGAGGACGCTGTGGGCCTCGCGCCCCCACGCACTGGGCGGCAGACCCGTCGGACCGGGGAGGGCGGCAAAGAATCGGGAGGCTTCGCCCGGCCCGGCCCACCACGCGGACCCGGTCCCCGGGCCGTCCGGCAACCCCGGCGTGCCCGGCGTATCCGGCAACCCCGGCGTGCCCGGCGTGCCCGGCGAAGCCGGGGCCAGCGTCCCGGTGAGGACGAGCAGACGCCGGGTGATCGCGAAGCCGGCACGCTCGTAGACCCGGCGGGCCCAGTTCTGCTCGAGCACCTCCAGGACGACGTGACGGACGCCGGTGGATCGCGCCACGACGAGCTGCTCCTCGATGAGCGGCCCGGCCAGCCCGCGCCCTCGATGACTGGGCGCGACGCCGAAACCACCGACCCAGCCCCGACTCCCCGCGGCTCCGTCGGCATCGCTGGAAACGGCAGCGGCCGGGGTGCCCGCCGGCCGGACCCCCAACAACGACAATGCGACCGGGCGGTCGTCCTCGAGCCACACGATCGAGCGGCGGAGGTCGATCGAGCCCACTCGGACGTGTGCCCTGAGGTCCTCGGCGGTTCGGCGCATCGGCACGAAGTAGCCGTCGTAGGCAGCGTTCCACGCGTCCACGAGGACGGACTCGGCCACCTCGCTGACCCGGCGTGACTCGATCGACACGGGTCGGACCCCTGCCTGGGCTCGGGCGCGGTCGGGCGAACCCACGGGATCGGTCATGCGTCGACGCGCTCGAGGCGCGTGGAGCCGATCGTCGCGGAGCCGACGACGCGGGTCCCGTCGTAGAGGACGACCGACTGCCCTGGTGCGACCCCGCGGATGCGGGCGTCGAGTCGCACCTCGACGTCATCCCCTGACGCCCACGCTCGGGCCGGGTACTCCTCGCCGTGCGCACGGACCTGCGCGCCGACGCGGACGATGCCTTCCGGTGGGGGACCACACCAGCGGGCATGGTCCCCGGTGAGCGCGTTGATGCCGAGCAGCTCCGACGTGCCCACGACGACCTGGTTGGTCTCGCTCCGGACCTCGATGACATAACGAGGCCGGCCATCCGCTGCCGGGCGGGCCAGGCCCAGGCCCTTGCGTTGGCCGACGGTGTAGGCGAACGCGCCGGAGTGCCGCCCCACGACACTGCCGTCTGCGTCGACGATGTCTCCCGGCTCCTCACCCAGGGCTCGCCCGAGCCAACCCCGGGTGTCTCCATCAGGGATGAAGCAGATGTCGTGACTGTCGGGCTTGCTGGCGATGTAGAACCCGCGTGCCGCGGCCTCCTCGCGAACCTGCGGCTTCGTCGTGTCACCGAGGGGGAAGAACGCGTGTGCCAGCTGGTCCTCGTCGAGGACGCCGAGGACGTAGCTCTGGTCCTTCGCGGCGTCCACGGCCCGGTGCAGCTCACGACGCACTGCCCCGGCACCGTCGGGCACGTCGACGATGCGGGCGTAGTGGCCGGTCGCCACGGCGTCGAACCCGAGGGCCAGCGCCTTGTCGAGCAGCGCCGAGAACTTGATCTTCTCGTTGCACCGCAGGCACGGGTTGGGCGTGCGTCCTCGCGCGTACTCGGCCGTGAAGTCCTCGATGACGTCGCGCCGGAACCGCTCAGCCATGTCCCACACGTAGAAGGGGATCCCGAGCACGTCCGCGACCCGCCGGGCATCGCCCGCGTCCTCGATCGTGCAGCAGCCGCGGGCGGACTCGCGCAGCGTCGCCGCGCTCTGCGAGAGCGCCAGGTGCACCCCGACCACGTCATGACCGGCGTCGAGCATCCGTGCGGCGGCCACCGCGGAGTCGACGCCTCCGCTCATCGCGGCAACAACCCTCATGACGTGGCCCGCCTCGCTCGTCGCGCGCGCTCGATCGCAGCCGGGAGGGCCTCGATGACCTCGTCGACGTCAGACTGCGTCGAGGTGTGGCCGAGCGACAGGCGAAGCGCACCCCGGGCGTCGCCCTCGCTGATGCCCATGGCGAGGAGCACGTGGCTCGGCTGCGGAACCCCGGCCTGGCAGGCCGATCCGGTGGAGCAGGAGATGCCGGCGGCATCGAGAAGGTAGAGCAACGAGTCGCCGTCGCAGCCGTCGATGAGCAGGTGTGCGTTTCCCGGGACGCGGCGCTCGTGGTCGCCGGCCTGCCAGTAGCCGCCGGGCCTGATGCCGAGGTCGAGTCCGAGGGCCCGCTCGAGGAGCTGGTCTCGCAGCCCCTCGAGGCGCGCGATCTCGGTGTCGAGAGCCCCGGTCGCGGCGACGACGGCTGCCGCGAAACCCCGGATGGCGGGGGTGTCCAGCGTCCCGGACCGCAGCTGCCGCTCCTGCCCGCCGCCGTGCGACAACGGCACGAGCCGGGCGTCCCGACGGGCCACGAGGGCGCCGACGCCGATGGGACCGCCGAGCTTGTGGGCCGTGATGGACAACAGGTCGGCGCCGCTCGCAGCGAAGTCGACGGGCAGGTGCCCGACGGCCTGCACGGCGTCGGTGTGGAAGGGCACGTCGTGCTCATGTGCCACGGCGGCGATGGATCGGACGTCCTGGATCGTGCCGACCTCGTTGTTGGCCCACATGACCGAGACGAGCGCGACGGATCCGGGATCCTGCTCGATGGCGCGCCGGACGGCCTCCGGCTCGACGAAGCCGTCGCTCGTCGGCTCGACCCAAGTCACCTTCGCCCCGTCGTGCCGGACGAGGAACTCCACGCAGTCGAGCACCGCATGGTGCTCGATGGCGCTGACGACGAGGCGGGTGCGCGCCGGGTCGGCGTCACGACGCGCCCAGTACGTGCCCTTGACCGCGAGGTTGTCGGACTCGGTGCCCCCGGAGGTGAAGATGACCTCGGACGGGCGCGCACCGATCGCCTTGGCGATCCTCTCCCTCGACTCCTCGACCACCCGGCGCGCGGCACGCCCGGTGCGGTGGAGCGACGACGCGTTGCCGACACGGGTCAGCTGCTCCGTCATCGCCGCAAGAGCGGCGGGGAGCATCGGCGTGGTCGCCGCGTGGTCGAGGTAGGCAGTCACCCACCGATTCTAGGTGGGCACGCGCCGTGCCCAGAACCTTGGCCGTATGCCGCTGAGCGGGCTCCTCAGGTTCAGCCCCTGACGCCGCTCCCGTCCTCGCCGACGAGGCGAGATCGGGGCCGTCGGCGCCGCATCGTGGCTACCGGGCGTAACTCCTCGTGGTGCGCCCTCGTTGGACAGGCACGTCGCCGCCCTCGCCGAAGCGGGCGGCCAGCACGAGAGGGAACCATGCCGAAGAACGAGTCCCGTCCAGCCGTCCCGCCCACCTCACGCGCCACTCCTCGCCGCCGGCGCACCGCAGCGTTGGCCGGTCTCGCCGCCGTTGCCCTCGGTGCCGGTGCCCTCGCCGGGCCCGCCGGCGCTGCCCCGGATCCGACGACGCCGGCACCGCTCTCCCCCTGGCTCGCCGAGCAGTGGTCGAACCTGTCGCCAGTCCAGCCGACGACCGTCCTCGTCCACGGCACCGATGTCGCCAGCGCCGGGGCGGCCGCCAGGACCGCGGGCCTCGTCGTCCGCCAGTCCTTCGACCGGATCGGCGTCGTCGTCGCCACCGGCCTGCCCGCCCAGATCAGCGCCGTCCGCTCCGCCCCCGGCGTCACCTACGTCGAGGGCAACCAGCCGATCGAGTTCTCACTGTCGACCTCGAACACCGCCACCCGCGGCTCGGAGGCGCGGGCAGCACTCACGGGCGCCGACGGCAGCGCCCTCGACGGCTCGGGTGTCAGCATTGCCGTCATCGACTCCGGGGTCGACCCGACCCACCCCTTCCTGACCAACCCGGACGGCTCCTCGGCCGTCGTCCGCAACCTCAAGGTCGTCTGTGACCTGTTCGAGCTCACCCCCTGCCAGGCGGTGGATGCGGGGCCCGTCGACACGGACCTGCTCGCGGTCGGTGGGCACGGCACGCATGTCAGCGGCATCGTCGCCGGCCGCGACGTGACGCTGCCGGACGGGACGACGATGCACGGTGCGGCGCCGGGCTCCTCGCTCGTGAGCCTCGCCACGGGAGCGGTCCTGTTCATCGTCGGGGCGGACTCGGCCCTCAACTGGGTCCTCGAGAACCACGCCGCGCCGTGCGGCCCTGACGTCCCGGCGTCGACGTGCCCGCCGATCAAGGTCACGAGCAACTCCTACGGTCCGTCCGGCGGCGGCGACTTCGACCCGGACTCCGCCACCGTGAAGCTCCAGCGCGAGCTCGTCAAGGATGGCGTCGTCACCGTCTGGGCCAACGGCAACGACGGTGGCGACGGGTCGGAGAACCTCTCCAACCCACCCGGGCAGGATCCGACCGGCGGGATCATCTCGGTCGCGTCCTACGACGACCGCGATACGGGGACCCGGGACGGCCTCGTGAGCTCATACTCCTCCCGGGGCCAGGAGGACAGCTTCGGGAGCTACCCCGACATCTCGGCCCCGGGCGAGAACATCACCTCGTCCTGCCGGATCCATCTCCCGATCTGCTCGACCGGGCTGGATCCGGTCGCGGGAGGGGACTACAACACGATCAGCGGCACCTCGATGGCGGCCCCACACGTCTCCGGCATCGTGGCGCAGCTGTTCCAGGCCCGCCCGACGGCAACCCCGGCGCAGGTCGAGGCCGTCCTCAAGACGACGGCCCACAAGTTCACGGACGGCGCCCCCTACGTCTCCGATCCTGCAGGTCAGGGCACGACGTCGTTCGACAAGGGTCACGGTCTCGTCGACGTCATGGCCGCGACGTCGGCACTGACCGCGAAGGCGTTCGGCAAGCGCCGTCGCTGACCGGGGACGCTCGCGGCTCTCATGGGGCCGAACTGCCTATGATCGGCCCCATGAGCGCCATGAGGCATGCCGACCGCACCCTCAGAGCGCCCGCCGGCCACCGGGCGATCGCCGCGCTGGCCAGTCCCGCCGTCGGCTATTTCGTCGCCCGTCTCGTCCTCGTGCTGTCCACGCTGCCAGAGCTGCCCGTCTACGCCGCCTGCCTCACGTTGGCCACCCTGCTCGGCCTGCGCACCTGGACCGCCCGCATCCACCTGCGCGACACCTCGATGCGCGTGCACAACTCCCTCGTCACGGTGACCATCCCCCGTGACAGCGTCCGCCGTGTCACGGAGACGGGCCGGGTCGAGTGGTATCCACGACGCCGGAACCAGCGCCCGTCGCGATCCCTCGCCGAATCCCTCCGGGCACCGTGGTGGACCCTCGGCACTGCGAGGACCACGTACGCACGCAACCAGGAGGAGGTCCGCAGCTGGGTGCGCACGGGGCGGAGGCAGTCCGACGACAAGGCGGCGGCCTGAGCGCGAGCCGGCCCAGCGGCATACGGCCCGCTCGGCCCGGCGGTGGCGACCACGCCACCCGCGACGCGAAAGGCCCCCGACCAGGCGTGGTCGGGGGCCTTCGACGAGGGAGAGCGCCTTAGCCCTTGGCGGCCTTGATCGCCTCGGTGGCCTGCGGGAGGACCGTGAAGAGGTCCCCGACGACACCGAAGTCGACGAGCTCGAAGATCGGCGCCTCGTTGTCCTTGTTGACGGCGACGATCGTCTTCGACGTCTGCATGCCGGCCCGGTGCTGGATGGCGCCGGAGATGCCGCAGGCGACGTAGAGCTGCGGGCTCACCTGCTTGCCGGTCTGGCCGACCTGCGCGGTGTGCGGGTACCACCCGGCGTCGACGGCCGCGCGCGACGCACCGACCGCTGCACCGAGGGAGTCGGCGAAGTCCTCGACGGGCGAGAAGTCGCCGCCGGTGCCACGACCACCGGAGACGACGATGGCCGCCTCGGTCAGCTCGGGACGTCCGGTCGCCTGCTTCTCCTTGGACTCGGTGATCTTTGCGCTGCGAGCTGCCTCGGACGGCGTGTAGTCGACGACCTCGTCGGCGGCAGCCGCCGGGGCCTCCTCCGGCGCAGCGGAGTTCGGCTTGACAGTGATGATGGGCGTGCCCTTGGTCACCGTCGCCTGCACGGTGTAGGACCCGGCGAAGACCGACTGGGTGGTGGCCACGCCGCCACCGTCAGCGGCCTGGACGTCGACGGCGTCGGTGATCAAGCCGGACTCGGTCTTGACGGCGAGCCGGGCCGCGACCTCCTTGCCCTCCGTGTTGGACGGCACGAGCACTGCGGCCGGCGACACGGAGCCGACGAGCTGCGCGAGGACCTCGGCCTGCGGGACGACGAGGTGCTCGAGCACCTCCGGCGACTCGACGCGGTAGACCTTGGCGGCGCCGAACTTCGCGAGCGACTCCTTCGCGGCGTCGAAGCCGGAGCCGATGAACACGGCCGACGGCTCGCCGAGGCGGCGCGCGATCGTCAGCAGCTCGGACGTGGTCTTGCGGACCTGGCCGTCGACGTGGTCGACGAGCACGAGAACTTCAGCCATTGCGATGTCTCTCCTTTGTGGCTGCTGCGATCAGATGAACTTGCGCTCAGCGAGGAACGTCGCGAGCTTCTGGCCCCCGTCACCCTCGTCGGCGACGATGGTGCCCTGGCTGCGCGGCGGCCGGGCTGCGAAGGACTCGACACGCGTCCACGCGGCATCGAGCCCGACCTGGCCCGCGTCGACACCGAGGTCGGCGAGGCTCCATTCCTCGACCGGCTTCTTCTTCGCCGCCATGATCCCCTTGAACGAGGGGTAGCGCGGCTCGTTGATCTGGTCGGTGACCGACACGAGGGCCGGGAGGGACGCCTCGATGGTCTGCGTGGACACGTCACCGTCTCGACGGATCGTGGCCGTCCCACCCTCGACGGTGAGCTCGGCCGCGAAGGTGACGGCCGGCAGGCCGAGCCGCTCAGCGAGCATGGTCGGGACGACACCCATCGTGCCGTCGGTCGAGGCCATGCCGGTGATGACGAGGTCGGGCGACGTCTCGGCCGAGAGCTTCTTGATCGCCTCCGCGAGGATCAGCGACGTCGCCGGCGCGTCGGAACCGTGGATGGCGTCGTCCTTGATGTGCACGCCCTTGTCGGCGCCCATCTGGAGGGCCTTCTTGATCGCGTCTGCTGCCTGGTCGGGCCCGACGGTCATGACCGTGACCTCGCCCTCCCCCGCCTCGACGATCTTCAGGGCCGCCTCGACGGCGTACTCGTCGAGCTCGGACAGCAGGCCGTCGACGTTCTCGCGGTCGGTCGTGTTGTCAGATGCGTTGAACGTGCGGTCCGCCTGGGCGTCCGGCACGTACTTGACACAGACGACGATGTTCATGGGTGAACGTCCTCTTCCGTAGCTGGTGTTCGAGCTGGTGATGCTCGCCTCATGGGTCCGGAGGTCCGCCCCGGCGCTGCCGTCCATCTTGTCACTGAGCGCTCGCATACCCATCACCGCCGTGGCGTGACGCTCACCACCCGTGGGCTGGCTCACGCCGACGACGATGTCGTATGCCGCTGCGCTGGTTCCGCTCGCCCGTGCACTCCCAGCGCTCCCCGCTTCCCCGCCGAGAACTTCGCCGGGGCGAAGTTGTGGCGGCCGCAACCGCAACCGAGCCGCC
>NZ_JAJJPG010000049.1:0-23784 GCF_032907665.1 Intrasporangium sp. | reverse complement strand
ACCGTCGAGTGGCCCCAAACGCCGGCCCCCCACCGTCGAGTGGCCCCAAACGACGAGGGCCGCGCGTGCGTTTGGGGCCACTCGACTCACGGGCAGGGAGGGCGCGTCGAGGAAGAGCGAGCCCAGCGGCATACGACCGGGGGTTGTGGCCCGGCGTGGGTAGGGTGCGACGCATGAGGTCACTGCTGACGTCACGAATGCACGGTTTCGAGACGACGATCTTCGCCGAGATGTCCGCCCTCGCAACCAGGACCGGGGCGATCAACCTCGGGCAGGGGTTCCCCGACACGGACGGTCCGCAGGAGATGCTCGACGCCGCGAAGGCCGCCATCGACAGTGGGCGCAACCAGTACCCGCCGGGTCCGGGCGTGCCCGAGCTGCTCGAGGCCGTGGCTGCGCACCAGGAGCGGTTCTACGGTCTGCGGGTCGACCCCGCCGACGAGGTGCTCGTCACCGTCGGGGCCACGGAGGCGATCGCGGCGGTGGTGCTGGCCCTGTGCGAGCCGGGCGACGAGGTCGTGACCTTCGAGCCGTACTACGACAGCTACGCCGCGACGATCGCCCTCGCCGGCGCCACCCGGCGCACCTCGGTGCTCCGTTTTCCTGACTTCGCCATCGACGAGGAGTCGCTCCGGGCGGCCTTCTCCGACCGCACGCGTCTCGTGTTGCTCAACTCCCCCCACAACCCGACCGGGAAGGTCTTCACCCGAGCCGAGCTCGAGCTCGTCGCGGACCTCGCTCGCCGGCACGACGCCTGGGTCGTCACCGACGAGGTCTACGAGCACCTCGTCTTCGACGACGCGATCCACGTCCCCATGGCGACCCTGCCGGGCATGGCCGAGCGCACCATCACGATCTCGTCCGCCGGCAAGACCTTCTCCGCGACCGGCTGGAAGGTCGGCTGGCTCACCGGCCCCGCAGAGGCCGTGGCCGCCGCGCGAACGGTGAAGCAGTTCCTCACCTACGTCGGGTCAGGGCCGTTCCAGCCCGCGGTGGCGCTCGCCCTGGGACTCGGTGACGACGTCTACGAGCGCCTCGCATCCTCGCTCCAGGCCAAGCGGGACCTGCTCTGCAACGCCCTCGAGGCATCGGGGTTGTCCGTGGCCCGGCCCCGGGGGACGTACTTCGTCATCGCCGATGCCGCGCCGCTGGGCGCCGGCGACGGGATGGAGTTCGCCCGTCGCCTCCCGGACCTCGCCGGCGTGGTGGGCGTTCCGGTGTCCGTCTTCCACGATGACCAAGAGGCGGCGCGGACCCTGGTTCGGTTCGCGTTCTGCAAGCGGGACGAGGTGCTGGTCGAGGCGAGTCGCCGACTGGCCGAGGCCGGCCGACGCTGACGACCTGTCCACATCCCCCGCGCGGGCGGACAGCCGTCCACAGCCACCGCTCTGGGGGATGCCCGCGTTCGACGAGGTCGGGGACCCTCGATGCATGCTCCTCGACCGTGGACTCCTCGCGCTCCTCGCGGGCGTCGGGCTGACGCTAGGCCTCTCGAGCGGCCCGACCGGGGCCAGCGTGTCGGTGGCCACGGCGCCCGACGACGCGGACCGTCGCGGGCCCGCCGCACTCACCGGGCCGGCCCCGCCCTCCGGTGTCGACGTGAGGCCGGAGCGGTCCGGGGCCGGCTGGGCCTGGCCCCTCGATCCGGCCCCCACTGTCGTGCACCCCTTCGACCCGCCCCGACGCCGCTGGGAGCCGGGACACCGCGGAGTCGACCTGGCGGCCTCGGTCGGCCAGCAGGTGCGTGCGCCTGAGGCGGGCGAGGTGACCTTCGCGGCAGACCTTGCCGGGCGCGGAGTGGTCGTCGTGCGCCACCGGAACGGGCTCCGCAGCACGTTCGAGCCCGTGGCCGGGGCAGTCCGCGTGGGGACCCCGGTGTCCAGAGGCGAGGTCGTCGGGCACGTGACGCCCGGCCCCACGCACTGTGCTCCGCAGACCTGCCTGCACTGGGGGGTGTTGCGAGGCCAGGACTACCTGGACCCGCTGGCCCTCCTCGGGCGTGCTCGGATCGTGCTGCTGCCGCTCGGCTGACGGGAACCGTGACCCCTCGGGAGATCAGGCGCGCGGGTGGGCCTGCTGGTAGCTCGTGCGGAGTCGGTCCACCGACACGTGAGTGTAGATCTGGGTCGTCGCGAGGCTGGCGTGACCGAGCACCTCCTGCACCGTTCGCAGGTCGGCGCCACCCTCGAGCAGATGGGTGGCCGCGCTGTGTCTCAGGCCGTGCGGACCGAGGTCGGGCGCGTCGGGAAGGTGACTGAGCACGTCGTGGACCATGGACCGCACCTGGCGTGGGTCGACCCGCGCCCCGCGACGACCGAGGAAGAGGGCCGGCCCCGAGCGTGCGCCGACGAGGTGTGGCCGCACGACCAGCCACTCCTTCAGCGACTGCGCGGCCGGCACCCCGAAGGGGACGATGCGCTCCTTGGCTCCCTTGCCCATGACGCGTACGACCCGCTCGTGGAGGTCGAGGTCGTCGATGTCGAGAGCGACGAGCTCCCCGACCCGGATCCCGCTTGCATACAGCAGCTCGAGCATCGCACGGTCCCGCACATGGATCGGGTCCTCGTCATCCGCGCGGACGGCCGCCACGTCGAGCATGGCGCCTGCCTCGCCTTGCTTGAGCACCCCCGGGAGAGTGGCGCCACGACGTGGAGCGACCAGGCGAAGGGACGGGTCCGACTCGATCCGGCGGGTTCGGGCGGCCCACTTGAGGAAGGTGCGGGCCGCCGCGGCCCGGCGCGCGATGGTCGACCGCGCCGCGCCCCTGTCCGCCTGTTCCCCCAGCCAGGAACGCAGGTCCGCGAGCCGAAGATCGCGCAGCTCGACCACCCCTCTGTCGGCCGCGAAGGAGAGCAGGTGGTGGACGTCGGACACGTAGGCGCGCGTGGTGTGCTCGGAACGTCCCCGCTCGGAGCGAAGATGCCGCGCGAAGTCGGCGAGCACGACGTCGGGGCCGGTCGGCCCTCCGCCGGTGGGCTCGGCCGCCGCTGCCGGTCCCGAGGTCATGTCCGCACCTTTGCAAAGCCCGAGACGCAGGGCAAGCACCGCACCGCGCGGACAACTATCGCGGTCAATACCCCAGGGGGTATACTGCACGAGATCCCGCGCCCGTGACCCCAAGGAGACCAGCCGATGGCGGCACCACTTCTGGCCCTCGCAGCCTTCCTGTCCATCTTCATCGGGGTGGCCGTGGGTCTCCTCGGAGGTGGCGGCTCCATCCTCACCACCCCCCTGCTCGTGTACGTGCTCGACTTCGAGGCGAAGCAGGCGATCACGGCCAGCCTCTTCCTCGTCGCCGTCACGTCAATGTTCGGTTTGATCCAGCACGCGCGGGCGAGACGTGTCCAGTGGCGCACTGGCGTCATCTTCGGCGTGGCCGGGATGGTTGGTGCCTTCATCGGCGGGCAGCTCGGGGCACACCTGCCCGGATCCCTGCTCCTCGGCGCCTTCGCCGTCATGATGGGCGTCACGGCGGTCGCCATGATCCGAGGGCGTCAGAAGACCTCGTCACGGCACGCCAACGGACTGCCACTCTTCCGGATCCTCCTCGACGGCTTCCTCGTCGGCCTGGTCACGGGTCTTGTCGGCGCCGGTGGAGGCTTCCTCGTCGTCCCCGCCCTGGCGCTCCTCGGAGGCCTCCCGATGGGGGTCGCCGTGGCCACCTCGCTCCTCGTCATCTCGATGAAGGCGGTCGCTGGATTCGTCGGCTACGCCTTCAAGTTCGGAGTGGACGGCCAGTTCATCCAGGCCAACCCGGAGACGCAGATCGACTGGTCCGTCACGCTGCTCGTGACCGGCTTCGCCATCGTCGGTGCCCTCATCGGGAGTCGGGTCGTCGGCCGGATCCACCCCGACCGGCTCCGCACCGGATTCGGATGGTTCGTGCTCGTCATGGCTGTCTTCATGCTGAGCCAGGAAGCCGGGCCGACCGTGGTCGACTACGCCAGCGGCGGCTGGCTCAACCTGCTCCTCGTCATCGTCGGGGGCGTCGCCATCGTGGCCCTGTTCACCTGGCTCATCCGGCGGGGCCCCGGGACGCCTCCCGCGCCCGCCGAGATCGAGCTGGAGGCCGAGCTCGCTGCCGAGTCAGGCGCGGACGCTGCGCCGAACGGGAGCAGCGACGCCGCGCCGGAGTCCGCCGGCGAGGCCAGCCCGGAGCAGCCCGCCCGACGCTGATCCGAGCCGCTCGGGGCCATTTACGTCCGGTCCCGGGCAGCCGGCAGTCTCGCGGGGCGGCCGGCGGTCCAGCGCACGAAGTCAGGCGCCAGGCGGTGATCGGCGCACCGACGGCGCCTTGCGCCAGCAACCATCGCGGCGCTCGGCGAGCCCGAGCTCGACGAGCCGGGACAGCGCCGCCATCGCCTGCATCGGTGCGAGCGCCGCCACGAGCGAGACCTGCGCCAGGTCGACCCAGTCACGGTGCGGCAGGCCTTCGTGGATCCGGGCCTCATCCGGGCCGAGATCGTCGCTCGGACGGACCTCGCCGCGAGGCTCTTCGCAGGCGTCGACACCGAGGTCTCCGACGAGGTCGATGACCTCGGCTGCGCTCGTGACAAGGGTGGCCACGCCCGCCCGGATCTTCGCGTGACACCCCGCGGAGGTCATCGAGGTGACCGGCCCGGGGAAGGCGGCAACCGGGCGGCCCAGCTCCGACGCCGTCCCGAGCGTGTTGAGCGAACCGGAGCGCAGGTCCGCCTCGACGACCACGGTTCCCTTCGTCATGGCCGCGATGAGCCGGTTGCGGTGGAGGAAGCGGCTGCGCATCGGGGCCGAGCCCGGGGCGACCTCCGAGAGGACGATTCCCTGCTGAGCGATCCGGTCGATGAGGCGGGCATGTCCGGCCGGATAGGCCCGGTCGGCACCACCAGCCAGGGCTGCCACCGTCATGCCGTCGACCGCGAGAGCACCGCGATGAGCCGCGCCGTCGATGCCGAAGGCCGCGCCTGACACGACGGTCCATCCCCGTTGTGCCAGTCCGGCGCCCACCTCCGCGGCGAGCTGCTCGCCATACGCCGTGCATGTCCTGGACCCGACGACGGCGACCGATCGACGAGTCACCCGTGCGAGGTCGGCTGGTCCCCGGAGCCACAGGCACCAGGGTGGAACGGGAAGGTCGTCCAGTCGGTCGGGCCACTCCGCATCGCCGGGGACGACGATCCGCGCGCCCACCTTCGCGGCAGTGGCAACGTCCCGGTCCACGTCGAGACGACGCACGCGTTCGGCGAAGCGAGCGAGCTTCCCCTGCCCGGAGCGGATGCGGTCGAGGGTCTCGACCGCACCGTGGCGGGCGAGCAACCCGTGCACGGCGCGGTCACCCGGCTCCGCGATCCGGGACAGGGCGGCCCTGGCAAGCCGGTCGTCACTCACGCGGCCACTCCCCTCTGGCGCCGGAGGGAGAGGGCGAGCTCGACCTGGTCCCGGCCGGGGCGTTGCAGTCCGGACAGGTCGGCCACGGTCCAGGCGCTCCTGAGCGTACGGTCATAGCCCCGCAGGCTGAGACTCCCTCGCTCGAGCGCGCGGTCCAGCGGAGCAGTCGCGCTGGAGGGCAGGCGCCACGCCGATGACCGCAGGAGGGAACCGGGCACGTGCGCGTTGAGTGCCCAGTCCGCGACGAGGAGGCCGCGCCATCGCTCGCGTTGGCACGCCCTGGCAGCAGCCACGCGTGCCGCCACCGATCGGGTGCCCTCGCCGGGCGGTTGGCCCGTGAGCGACAGTCCGGGGGGCTGCACGTGCACCTGCAGGTCGACGCGGTCGAGGAGCGGGCCTGACAGCTTGCCGAAGTAGCTCCGGCGCATCGCCGCCGAGCACGTGCAGTCGAGCCCCTGCCCCCAGCCGTTGCCGCAAGGGCACGGGTTGGCGGCGAGGACGAGCTGGAAGCGGGCCGGGAAGGTCACGGTCTCGTGCGCCCTGGCGATGGTGACGCTGCCCCTCTCGAGCGGGGTGCGCAGCGCCTGCAACACGGCCTTGTCGAATTCCGGAGTCTCGTCGAGGAAGAGCACGCCACAATTGGCCTGGGTGATGGCGCCGGGCCGAATGTGACCGCTGCCGCCGCCGATGATCGCCGCCTGTGATGCGCCGTGGTGCGGGGCGACGAACGGGGGCCGGGTGATGAGCCGGACCTCGTCGAGCAGGCCGAGGACCGAGTGGATGGCGGTGACCGCCATCGACTGATCCCCGTCGAGCGGCGGGAGCAGCCCCGGCAGCCGCTCGGCGAGCATGGTCTTGCCCGCCCCCGGTGGGCCGGCGAGCAGCAGGTGGTGGCCGCCCGCCGCGGCGATCTCGAGCGCGACCTTCGCCTCGACCTGACCGAGCACGTCGGACAGGTCGGGCGTCCGCGTCACCGGCGGAACCTCGGGCTGGGCCGGCTCCTCCACGGGCACGACGGGACGGCCACCCGCGATCTCGCGGTAGCGCCGGACCAGTTCACGAACGTCCGCCACGGCGTGCACCTCGAGCCCGCTGACGAGGCGCGCCTCGGCCGCGTTGACCGCCGGGACGACCACGTGGCGCACCCCGGCGAGGGCAGCGGCGTGAACCGAGGGCAGCACGCCGGTGACACCCCGAACGGACCCGTCGAGGCCGATCTCGCCGATGTGCACGACCTCCTGCACGACACCGCGAGGGACGATACCCATCGCGGCGGCGACGGCAATGAAGATGCCCAGGTCGAAGCCGGTGCCCACCTTGCGCCGCCCCGCCGGGGAGAGGTTCACCGTCACGCGACGTTGGTTGACGAGCATCGTCTCGACGAGCGAGGACACAGCCTTGATGCGCTCCGGGGCCTGCTTGACGGCCGAGTCCCCGAGGCCGCTGATGACGAAGCCGGGAAGCCCGCCTGCGACGTGGGCCTCGACCTCGACGACGAAGCCGTTGACGCCGCTCAGCCCCACGGCCCTGGTCCGTCCCAGGCTCACTGCACGCCCCGCAGGTGCGTGATGCGGGCCGGCCCGCTACGCGGCCGGAGGATCGACACCACGTCGATCCGCACGGTGAGACCCTCCCGGTCGGACTCGGGTCGCGCATCGAGCCAGAGCATCGCCAGCCGGCGCAGCCGGCGTAGCTTCTGCCGGGTCACCGCCTCGAACGGCGCCCCGAACTGCTCGCTCGTGCGCGTCTTGACCTCGCAGACGACGAGAGCGTCGTCGTCGCGAGCGACGATGTCGATCTCACCACGGGCGCAGCGCCAGTTGCGGTCGAGGATGGTGAAGCCGGTGTCCGACAGGTAGCGGCAGGCGAGCTGCTCGCCGTAGCTGCCCAGGGCCCGGGTCGCTGGGATGTCCATGCGACCACGATTGCGCCGTCGGGCCCTTCGCGGCAGCGCGTCCTGCTGACCTGTGCACGACGCGGGGCCGACCCACGGGGGATGTGGACAAGGCCGACCGGCCGTGCGACCGGCGCCCACCGGGCGCAGGAGCGCAGGAGCGCAGCTGCAGCCGTCAACCGGTCAGGAGAAGTCCCCCGACTCCGGGAGCTTGATCTCCGGCTTGGGCAGCTCCTCGATGTTGACGTCCTTGAAGGTCACGACACGCACGTTCTTGACGAAGCGCGCCGGGCGGTAGATGTCCCACACCCACGCGTCGGCCATGATCACGTCGAAGAAGACCTCTCCCCCGTCCGTGCGCACCTTGAGGTCGACCGAGTTGGCGAGGTAGAACCGCCGCTCCGTCTCGACGACGTGGGTGAACAGGCCGACGACGTCGCGGTACTCCTTGTAGAGCTGCAGCTCCATCTCGGTCTCGTACTTCTCGAGATCTTCCGAACTCACCTGACCGCCGTTCCTGTCTGTTCCGTCGCCACGAGGGCCGACACGTGGGGCTCCGCCCCTTCATTCAACACCCGACCCGGCACCATCCCGTCCGGGACGACGATGTCCGGCTCCTCGTAGACCCCCGGCAGCCGCCATGACCGGCGGTGCAGCTCGCAGGGCCCCAGTCGTGCGAGGGCGTCGAGGTGCTCGGGTGCGGAGTAGCCCTTGTTGAGGCCCCAGCCGTATGCCGGGTGGTCGGCTCCCAGCTGAACCATGAGGTCGTCCCGCTCCACCTTCGCGAGCACGCTGGCCGCTGCGACCGATGAGCACTTGAGATCGGCCTTGATCATCGTCGTCACGGGAGGCGTGGTCGGTCCTGCCGGGTCGGCGTAGGCGAGCAGCCCGACCTCGGAGGGCGCGGTGAGCCAGTCGTGGTTGCCATCGAGGATGACGAGGTCGGGGACGACGTCGACGGCGGAGAGGGCTCGGAGTCCGGCGAGGCGCAACGCGGCCATGATGCCGAGCTCGTCGATCTCGTCGGGCGATGCGTGGCCGACGGAGTGGGCCACGCACCAGCGGCGGATGCGCGGCACGAGCCCCTTGCGGGCGCGCTCGGTGAGCAGCTTGGAGTCCTTGACCCCGGTGGGGGCCGACCGCACCGTCTCGTCGATGACGACGACGCCGACGCTGACGGGGCCGGCGAGGGCGCCTCGCCCGACCTCGTCCATGCCGGCGAGGAGCCGGTGACCGGCGCGCTGGAGCTGCCGCTCGACCCGCAGGGACGGCTTCTTCGACGGTGCCCGGCCAGCCATGGTCGCGTCCTCAGGACGTCGTGGCCGAGACCGCGTGTGGTAGGTCAGAGGGCGATACCGCCGAGGGCGACAGGAGCGACCGGCCCTGGGCCGCCGGACCGACAGGTGGTTGGGCACTGGGACTGCCCGCGCCCTCGGTCGGTGCGGTCGAGCCCGGCCGGGGCAGGTCCACGGACGGCTCGGGAACGTCCTCGAACGTCCTGTCCGGCACGCCGAGCCAGGTCACGTGGTCGATGGGCCAGACGATGAACAGGGCCCGTCCGACGATCTTGTCCAGGGGCACCGACCCGTCCGTGCCGTCATTGGACGGCTGGTCGTGGTAGCGGGAGTCGGACGAGTCGGACCTGTGGTCGCCCATGACCCACACGTGGTCGGCAGGGACGACGACGTCGAAGGGCTTGCCTTCGCTCGGCGCGTCACCCGGCTTGAGGTAGGTCTCCTCGATCGCGACCCCGTTGACGGTGATCGGGCCGGTTCCGCCGTCGGAGACGACGTGGTCGCCCGGGAGCCCGATGACCCGCTTGATGAGGTGGTTCTCGGCGTCCTCCGGCAGGAGCCCGACGAAGACGAGCAGATCGTGCAGGGGCCCCCCGGCGTCGGAGGAGCCGTTCGAGGCGGAGCCGGCCAGCCAGGGGAACGGGTCAGCCGGGTCCTCGAAGACGATGACGTCACCGCGGCGCAGGTCGAACGGTCCCGGAGTCAGCTTGCTGACGATGACGCGATCGTCCTTGACGAGGGTGTCCTCCATCGACCCCGACGGGATGTAGAAGGCCTGGAAGAGCCAGGTCTTCACGACGAACGAGAGGGCCATCGCGAGCACGACCACGATGAGGAGCTCCTTGAGTGCGGCGAGCAGACCGGCGCCGAACCCCCGCCGCGCGTCGTCAACGTCGCCGTCGTCGAGGTCGTCGTCCAGGTAGGCCTCGTCGGAATCGCCGACGCGGTCGTGGATCGGTCCCGAGGACTCAGGACGGCCTGGCACTTGCGACATCACTCACCGTTTCGTCGTGGAGGTCGGCCCTTGCCGGAGCGGCCTCCCTGGGGCTCTCTGTGGGGCTCTCTGTCGGGTTCTCTGTGGGTTCTCGTGTTCTGTGGGTCTGGGTTCGATGATCCGAAGGTCGCGACCGCCGCGGGGCCGGCCCGCTGGACCGGATCGAAGGACCCGGGGCCGGTCAGGTCGAGCCCGCGCCTGGGTGGTCCACTGCGCCGAGCTGGTCGAGCGGCCAGTATCGCACCCACACCCTGCCGATGATGTCGTCCCCGGGGACCATGCCGCCACCCGGCTCGCCGAGATGCGCCCGAGAGTCCGCGGACCCGCCGCGGTTGTCGCCCATGACCCAGAACCGGTTCGGCGGGACGAGCACGTCGAAGGTCACCGTGCTCGGCTCCTGGCCCGACTTCAGGTAGGGCTCGTCGATGGGTTCGCCATTGACCTCCAGCCGCCCGTCCTCCGCGCAGCAGCGGACGCGGTCCCCGGGCAGCCCGATGACCCGCTTGACGAAGTCGGACGGCGGGCCCTTGCCGACGAGTCCCTCCAGGGCGTCGACGACGGACTCGACGAAGCCCCGCTCCGGCGTCTCGAGGTGGAACGCCCGGGAGGCGTCGAAGACGACGATGTCGCCACGTTCGAGCTCCTCGGGGCTGGTCGTGCGCGTCACGAGGAGCCGGTCACCCACGCGGAGGGTGTCCTCCATCGAGCCGCTGGGGATGCTGAAGGGCGCGACGAGGAGGGCGCGGACGATCAGGACGAGCGCCAGGGCCACGGCAGGTCCGATGAGCCACCGCAGGTCACGCTCCTGCCGCGCCGACGGCTCCCCGGTCGGCGGGTCGCCATTTTCCGCCCCCCGCACGGAGTCGTGCGGGAACGACGAAGGCGCGGTCGAGCCCTCGTCCGGCGGTGTCTCCTCGCTCACGACGAGCCGCTCAGCTCGGGGACCACCGCGCCGCTCGTCGCCACCGTGCCTCGATTCGGCTGGTCCAGCGGGTGTCGGCCCCGGTTGACCGGGACTCAGTTGGCGTTGGACGTGGTCTTCGCCGGAACGGTCTCGCGCTTCTCGCGGATCTTGGCGGCCTTGCCCCGCAGCCCGCGCAGGTAGTAGAGCTTGGCGCGACGGACGTCACCGCGCGTGACGACCTCGATCTTGTCGATGATCGGCGTGTGCAGCGGGAAGGTACGCTCCACCCCGACGCCGAAGGAGATCTTGCGGACCGTGAAGGTCTCGCCGATCCCACCACCGTGGCGGCGGATGACGATCCCCTGGAAGACCTGGATGCGGGAACGGTTGCCCTCGACGACCTTGACGTGGACCTTGAGCGTGTCGCCGGCCCGGAACTCGGGGATGTCGGAGCGGAGGGATGCGGCGTCGAGCGCGTCGAACGTGTGCATGGTGCTTCACTTTCCTGGGCGCCACAGGTCGCCCGTGAGGGATCACGAAGGTTTCGGTCCGTGCGGCCACGTCGCACCAGCGGCCGAACAGCTCGGACTCGCTGGCTTGACTCCCCCTGTGGCAGGGGCCGTCGTCAGCCGGACGCAGGGTCCAAGTCTGCCAGAGCGGCGCCCTTTGGGAAAATCGATGCCGTATGCCGCTGAGCTGGGTCGCGTGCCCGCGATCCCGACCGGCCCTGACCGGTCTGGCGGACCCGGCTTGGAGGCCGCGTGGGGATAGCGTCGTGGCGTGACCATCAACCCGGGCTGGCCGGTGGCCGTGGCCCTCGTCGCCCTGCTGCTCGTGACGGTGCTCGCGAACCGGGCCGTCCGGCTCGGGCTCGGCCGCCAGTCGGTCGTGGCCGGGGTGAGGGCGGCCGCCCAGCTGACGATTGCCGCCGCGATCATCACCGCCGTCATCGGCTCGATCTGGCTCTCGGCTCTGGCGCTGCTCGGCATGTTCGCCATGGCGGTGGCCACCACGTGCCGACGCATCGGGAGTCCGCGGGCCTGGCCGTGGGCCACCGCTGCGATGGCGGCCGGCGTGGTTCCGGTGCTCACCATCCTCCTGCTGAGCCGGACCATCCCGTTCGAAGGCATCGCCCTCATCCCCGTCGTCGGCATCATCCTCGGCAACACGATGACGGTGCACACCTTGGTCGGCCGGCGCGCGTTCGCTGCCCTTCGCGAGGAGCAGGGCCAGTACGAGGCCGCGCTCTCCCTGGGCCTCCTGCCGGACCAGGCCATCGACGAGATCATCGCCCGACGGGTCCCCGAGGGGCTCATCCCCAGCCTCGACCAGGTGAGGACCTCCGGGGTGGTGACCCTCCCAGGGGCGTTCATCGGCGTCATGCTCGGCGGCGGCACGGCCATCCAGGCCGCCACCGCGCAGGTCCTCGTGCTCTTCGCGATCATGGCGACCCAGTCCATCACCGCCGGAGTCGAGGCGCGTCTCATCCGGGCGCGGCGCAACCTGCCTGACGACCTCCGCGCCTCGCTGGTCTCGTGAGTCGGTCAGGCCCGCGCCGGGCCGCCGGTGCGGCGCCTGGTGAGCTCGACCGTGCCGGGGACCGCGGGGTGGCCGGGTGTTGGACGGTAGCCCGCCTTTCTGGCCAACCGGGTGGTCTCCTCGCTCCGGGTCCCGACGACGAGCACGAAGGTCCCGACGCCCTCGACCGGAGCCGTCTCCTCCGCACGGCGCAGCAGGTGCGTGGCCAGGCCGCGCCCCTGGAGGTCAGGCGCCACGATGAGCCGCGAGATCCGCAGGTCGCTCCCCTCGACCTCGGTGCGGACCGACCCGACGAGGCGACCGGCCACGCGTGCCACGAGGGTCCGTGTCGTCCTCAGACTGGCCCGGAGGTCGTCGACCGTCTCGGCGAGGGTCGGCGGGTCCGGGGACTCGGGTGGCGCCGTCTCGATGACCCACGTGGCCCGGGTGAGGGTGAACAGCTCGGGCAGGTCGGCCGGTGCGGCGAGCGAGATGTCGAGGTCGGTACTTTCCGACCCGACCAGCTGTGACGCGTGGAGGAGGTCGGGGCGCCGGGCCGCGGTGCGGGCGAGCCGTTGCTCGTGTCTCCAGGCGGCGATGGCCGTGTGGTTCCCGGAGAGAAGCACGTCCGGCACCCCGCGACCCTGCCAGACACGCGGCTTGGTGTAGAGGGGGTACTCGAGCAGGCCGTCCTCGTGCGACTCCTCGACGAGCGACTCGGCGTTGCCGATGACGCCCGGCAGCAGCCGGGCAACGGCCTCGACCATCGCGAGGACCGCGACCTCCCCACCGTTGAGCACGTAGTCACCGAGGCTGACGACGGAGACCTCGAGCCCGAGGTCGTCTTTGGCATAGTCGTAGACGCGCTCGTCGATGCCTTCGTAGCGGCCGCAGGCGAACGCGACCCAGGGCTGGGCCGCCAGCTCCCGGGCCATCGCCTGGCTGAACCGGGTCCCTCCGGGTCCCGGCACGACGAGGTGCGGACGCCTGCCGGGCTCGCCCCGGGTGAGGACATGGCCGAGGGCTTCAGCCCACGGCTCGGCCTTCATGACCATCCCGGCCCCGCCGCCGTAGGGCGTGTCGTCGACCGTGCGGTGCCGGTCGTGCGCGAACGTCCGAAGGTCGTGGGTTTCCACGGTGAGCAGGCCGTCCTCCCGCGCCTTGCCGATGAGCGAGAGGTCGAGCGGCGAGAAGTACTCCGGGAAGATCGTGACGACATCGACGCGCATGACCTGGTCAGGCCCCCGACTCGCGAAAGAGGTCGAAGAGCCCGGGGGGCGCCTCGACGACGACGTGGTCCGAGGCCACGGTCGGAACGATCGCGGCCACGAAGGGCACGGTGGCGGTGACACCGTCGGAGAGCTCCACGACCAGCCGGTCCTGGGCCGCGCCGAGCTCGAGACCCGTGACGACGCCGATGACGGCACCGTCACGGTCGCGCACCTCGAGCCCGACGAGCTCCTCCTCGTAGAAGGCCTCGTCGTCCGAGCCGTCGCTGTCAGCCTCGGCGGCGTCGAGGACGAGGCGGGCATCGCGGAGGCCCTCTGCGCCCGTCCGGTCGGGAACCTCCTCGAAGGCGAGGAGCCAGATCCCCCGGTGGACACGGGTGGAGCGGATCGTGAGCTGACGGGGCACGCCCGATCCCGGCCTCGCCTCGGTGTCGAGAACCGCGCCGACGGCGAAGCGACGCTCCGGCTCGTCAGTGTGCAGCTGCACGGTGACCTCCCCGTGCAGGCCGTGCGGCTTGCCGATCCTGGCCAGCACGATCGCGCCCTCAGTCATGGCGGGATCCTCTCACCACTGGATGGTGTCCACGCTCGGCCTCGACGACACGTGGGCCGCGAGTGGCGGGTCGCGAGGTGGGCCGCGAGGTGGGCTGGGAGGCGGCCCAGCGGCATACGACCTGGCTCCCCGACCACAGCGGAGTGGGGTGCCCCAGACTCATGGGACACCCCACTCCGACGGGATGGGCGCTCAGCGCGCGCGATCGGTGTCGACGATGTCGACACGCACGTTGCCGTCGCCCGCGAGGGCGTTGACAACGGTGCGCAGGGCGCGCGCCGTGCGACCGGAGCGGCCGATGACGCGGCCGAGGTCGTCGGGATGGACCCGGACCTCGAGCAGCTCACCCCGGCGCAGCTCCTTGCGGCGCACGACGACGTCCTCATCGTGGTCGACGATGCCCTTGACGAGGTGCTCGAGGGCCTCCTCGAGCATGCTCAGGACTCGCTCTTCTCAGAGGTCTCGGTCCGCTCGGCCTCGGCCTCGGCGGTGACCTTCGCCTCCGCCGCGTCCTCGGCGGCCTCGACGTCGGTGCTCTTGGGAGCAGCCTCCGCCTTCTTGGCCGGCTTCTTGCGTGCGGGCGACGCCGTGTCCTTGGCGTCAGCGGACTTGCCCGCGGCGGCGAGCGCAGCCTCGTAGCGGTCCTTCTTGGACGGACCCTGCTCCTTGGTCTTCAGCTTGCCCTCGTTGATGACCTTGAGCAGGGCGGCGACGGCCTCGGTGGGCTGGGCGCCCTGGCCGATCCAGTAGTTCGCGCGCTCCATGTCGATCTCGATGAGCGACGGCTCCTCGGTCGGGTGGTACTTGCCGATCTCCTCGATCGCACGACCGTCACGCTTGGTGCGTGAGTCCATGACGACGACGCGGTAGAACGGTGCACGGATCTTGCCCATGCGCTTCAGACGAATCTTGACTGCCACTGGTGTGGTGTCTCCTGTTTCTTGGTTGTGAGCACGGCGAGACCGGGTGGGGAACACGCGGGGAACCGGGGCTCGGTGTAGGCGTCCAGGTCAGGCGAGAGGGTCCTGGCCCGACGGGTACAGCCGACCATTCTGCCAGACGTCCGAGCATGCCTCGAACCTCGTCCGGAGTCGGCGCTCGGATCAGCGGCAGGGATCAGCGGCAGGGATCAGCGCCAGGATTCAACGATCCACCTCGGCGAAGGCGGCCCGGACCTGCAGCGCCTTCTCGACGACGACCCGCTTGCTCGCGACCTCCATCGGCTCGAAGACGGGGACCACCGCCGGTTCGACGCCCGCCCTGGCCAGACCCATGCGCAGCTCGGGCCCGGACACCTTGCCCTCGATGACGCCCCCCACGGGCGAGGACCGGAGCAGCTCGAAGAGGGCGGCCGTCGACGGGACCTTCGACACGGAGTAGAGCGGGACGCCGAGCTCGAGGGCGAGCTGGGGCGCGAGACCGGTCGGCCCGAACGCCGGCGGCCCGGCGACGATCGCCACGAGGCGGCGGGGCAGGGCATGCCGGTACGGCACGGCGGGCCAGTCGCTCGCGAGCATCGTGTAGCGGTCGTGGTCTCGCCAGGAGCGCCGGCCATCGCGCCCCGGCAGGTAGAGGAAGTCACGGGAGAAACCCTCGTGTTGGAAGCCCAAGGAGCGCACGAGTCCGGCGGACCGGACATTCGTCGGCTGGATGTTGGCCTCGATCCGGTGCAGCCCCATGCCCTGGGGCTCGTCCGCGAAGACGAGGTCGACGATCAGCTGCAGTCCCTCGCCGAAGAGGCCCCTGCCGACGTAGGGGTCGTACGCGTCGTAGCCGATCGTCGCGCTGCGGAAGGACCCGTGGACGACATTGGCGACATTGGCCCGGCCCACGAGGTCGTGCTCCCCCTCGGGCTCGAGCGCATGGACCATGAAGGTTCGGTAGGTCGGCGACTGGTTGGCGATGACGGCAGGCAGGTTGTGCGGGTCGGGGACGGCGAACTCGGCGAGTCGAGTGGACGACTGCGTGACCGCCGCGACATAGCCCGGCTCGTCGGCCGGCGTGGGCGGGCGGACCTCGACGCGCTCACCGCGGACCGGAGCGGGGATGGCGATGTCAGCGGACAACCCGGCCTCGCAGGATGACGCCCTTCGGGTCGGCGACGACCGTGACGTCCTCTCGCGGGTCGGCGCCGTAGACGACGAGGTCCGCGTCCTCTCCCTCCTCGATCCCCGGCCGGCCGAGCCAGGAGCGCGCCCCCCACGTCGCGGCGTCGAGCGCCTCGAGCCTCGTCAGCCCGGCCTTGGTGAGCTCGACGATCTCCTGGGCCACCAAGCCGTGGGGCAGGCTGCCGCCGGCGTCGGTTCCGACGAAGATCGGGATTCCCGCCTCGTGCGCCGCGCCGATCGTCGCGTGACGGCGAGCATGGAGGTCGAGCATGTGCCGGTGGTAGGCGGGGAACTTCTCCGCTGCCGGCGCCGCGAGGGCTGGGAAGTTGGCGATGTTGACCAAGGTCGGCACGATGGCGATGCGCTGCCGCGCGAACTGGTCGATCGAGTCCTCCTGGAGCCCGGTCGCGTGCTCGACGCAGTCGATGCCGGCGTCCGCGAGGTCCCTGAGGGACTGCTCCCCGAAACAGTGTGCGGTGACCCGCACGCCCTCCTCGTGCGCCGCGGCGATCGCGTCGGCGACGGCCTGCCGGGACCAGCTCGGGGCGAGGTCGCCCACCTCGCGGTCGATCCAGTCGCCGACGAGCTTGACCCAGCCGTCGCCCCGGTGGGCCTCGAGCCGCACGTGATCGACGAGCTCGTCCTCCTCGATCTCGTGGGCGTAGTTGCGGATGTACCGGCGGGTCCGCGCGATGTGGCGGCCGGCCCGGATGATCTTGGGCAGGTCCTCGCGTTCGTCGATCCACCGGGTGTCGCCCGGCTGGCCCGCGTCACGGATGAGGAGCGTGCCCGCCTCCCGGTCGGTCAGGGCCTGCTGCTCGGCGACCTCCCGCGGGACCTCCCCGTGCGGGTCGAGGCCGACGTGGCAGTGCGCGTCGACGAGGCCTGGCAGCACCCAGCCGTCGAGCGTCTGCACATCGCCCCCCGACGGTGGTGCCGTGAACGACACCTTCCCGCCGACGACCCAGATCTCGTCACGGACCTCGTCCGGCCCGACGAGGACCTGACCACGAACATGAAGCACCGGCGCACTCATGCTCTGACCCTACCCAGACCGGATGGCCCGGACCGGACGCCCCGTCCGAACGGTCCCCGACCTACCGGCCGGTCCTCGGGACCAAAGGCCCTGTCCCGTCGGCGCGCGGGACGGCAGGGTGGTCGTGGCGGTACCCGCGAGGGATCGTGCCACTGGCATGAGCCGAGGGAGCGGGACCGAGACCCGACGAGAACGGAGCGTTCACCATGACCCAGGTCAAGCACTTCCCGATCGGCACCACCGCGGAGCGAAGCTCCGACTTCCGGCAGGTCCTCTGGACGGGCATGCACACGCAGCTCGTCATCATGACGATCCCTCCGGGCGGTGAGATCGGCGAGGAGGTCCACGAGGAGACCGACCAGCTCATCACGATCGTCAGCGGAGTCGGCGAGACGGACGCGTCCGGCCAGACGAACGAGGTGACCCGGGGAGATCTCGTGGTCATCCCCGCAGGGGCGATGCACAACGTGCGCAACGTCGGACCGAACCCGCTGGTCCTCTACACGGTCTACGGCCCCCCGGAGCACGCAGAGGGTGCGGTGCACGCGACCAAGGAGGAGGGCGACGCAGCCGAGGAGTCTGGGGAGGACGAGCCTCCCGCGAGGTGATCCCCAGTCGGTCGCCCCGGCGACTGGTCACCGGACCCCGCCCCGAGCGGCATACGGACCGACGGGTCCGGCACCGCTCAGGTCACTTACCGAGGAACTTCTCGAAACCCTTGGGCAGCTTGGACAGGTCGAGGTCGGCCATGGGGTCGGCCCCGTCCTTGTCGGCCCCGGGCATCCCGAAGGCCGACGCCGCGGCCTTGCTCCGCCCCTCGGCCGCCCGCTGTGCGGCGGCCCGCTCCTCGGCGGCACGCTTGGCCGGGTTGCCGCTCTTGCTCTTCTTGCGCGGGGGCTGCTGCTGACGGCCCTTCTTCCCGGTGCCGGGAACGCCCGGCATGCCCGGCAGGCCACCGCCGCCGCCCCGAGCGAGGGACTTCATCATCTTCTGCGCGTCGCGGAAGCGCTCGAGCAGCTGGTTGACCTCGGTCACCGTGACGCCGGCACCCTTGGCGATCCGGGCCCGTCGCGACCCGTTGATCTGCTTGGGGTGGGTCCGCTCGAAGGGCGTCATCGACCGGACCATCGCCTCGACGCGATCGAACTCGCGATCATCGAAGGAGTCGAGCTGGGCCCGCATCTGCTGCATGCCCGGCATCATCTTGAGCATCGACTTGAGTGAGCCCATCTTCTTGATGGCGCTCATCTGCTGGAGGAAGTCCTCGAAGGTGAAGTCCTCCTCCGCGAGGAACTTGCGCGCCATCTCATCGGTCTGGCGCTTGTCGAACGCCTTCTCTGCCTGCTCGATGAGGGTGAGCACATCACCCATGTCGAGGATGCGGCTGGCCATCCGGTCGGGGTGGAACACCTCGATGTCGGTGACCTTCTCACCGACGGAGGCGAACATGATCGGCTCGCCCGTGACCTCGCGGATCGACAGGGCGGCACCGCCCCGGGCGTCGCCGTCGAGCTTGGACAGCACGACGCCGGTGAAGGCGACGCCGTCATGGAAGGCCTGCGCCGTCTCGACGGCGGCCTGCCCGATCATGGCGTCGATGACGAAGAGCACCTCGTCGGGCCGGATCGCCTCGCGGATGTCGGCGGCCTGCTGCATGAGGTTGGTGTCGACCGCGAGACGTCCGGCGGTGTCGACGATGACGACGTCGTGCTGCTGCGCCCGCGCGTGCTCGACGCCGGCGCGCGACACGGCCACCGGGTCCCCGAAGCTCCGCGTCCCCTCCCCCGTCTCGGCGACGGCGTCATGACCGCCGACGTTGCCCCGCTCGGGTGCGAAGACCTTGATTCCGGCCCGCTCGCCGACGACCTCGAGCTGAGTGACGGCGTTGGGCCGCTGGAGGTCCGCGGCGACGAGCAGCGGGGTGTGGCCCTGGTCCTTGAGCCACCGGCCCAGCTTGCCCGCGAAGGTCGTCTTGCCGGAGCCCTGGAGTCCGGCGAGCATGATGACCGTCGGTGGGGTCTTGGCGAACCGGATCTGGCGCGTCTCGCCACCGAGGATGCCGACGAGCTCCTCGTTGACGATCTTGACGACCTGCTGCGCCGGGTTGAGCGCCTGGCTCACCTCGGCGCCGAGGGCGCGCTCGCGGACCGCGCCGGTGAACCGCTTGACGACGGGCAGGGCCACGTCGGCGTCGAGGAGCGCCAGCCGGATGTCCCGAATCGTCGCGTTGACGTCGGACTCGGACAGGCGGCCCTTGCCGCGCAGGTTCTTGAAGGTGGCGGTCAGCCGGTCAGACAGGGTTGCGAACACTCGCGCAACTTTAGCCGCTGGCGCGCCGACTTCCGACTCGGCTTCGCCGGTGGTCGTCCGCCGTATGCCGCTGGGCTCGCTCCCCGGGGCGCGCTTCCGGCCGCTGCATCATCGTCCGTCGCAGGTGTCGATGATCATGGCGACGGCCTGGGCGGTCCGGGCCGGAGCCAGCCGGCCGCCCCCGAACTCGGTGACGTAGAAGGTGTCGAGCGTCTGACCGGCATAGGTGGCGATGTGCGCGGAGCGGATGGCGAGCGAGGCGCGCGCGAGGGTGATGCCGATGTCCTGGAGCAGTCCCGGCCGGTCGGTCGCCCTGACCTCGATGACCGTCGCCGTGTCCGACGCACTGCTGACCACCATGGCCCGGGTCGAGTCCGGCGCGCCTGACCCGGGGCTGCGTACCGGCCCGGAGGCGACGGCCTTGCGTCGCTGCAGCCGGCCGAGCGGCGCGCGATCACCGGCGCGCACGCGGGTGAGGTCGCGGCTGATGATCTCGGGCAGGGGTCGCTCGCCACCCGGCGAGTCGACCCACCACTCGTTGACCGCGAGACCGTCGAGCGTGCGGACGACCGCCGAGCGAACGACGAACCCGTGGGCCGCGAGCAGGCCGGCCGTGTCGGCGAAGAGGCCTGCGCGGTCCCGGTCGATGATGTCGATGCGGTGGGCCCCGCCGAGCGAGGCGACGGAGACGTGCGGCTCCCCGACGGCGACCTTCTCGATCAGGTTCTCGGGCAGCGCCAGCGCCGCGACCGGCTCGACACCCCGTTCGTCGGCATCCCCGGCGCCGTCGGTCCGGGCGGCCGCCTCGTCCGGCAGCAGGGCGGCTCGGCACGCTTCGTGGAGCCGCGCGACGAGGCCGGCCCGCCAGTCGCTCCAGGCCTTGGGCCCGGCCGCGGAGGCGTCGGCCTCGGTGAGGGCACGGAGCAGGTCCAAGGTCTTCACGGACCCGCTGACGGCCTCGGACAGGGTGGCGATCGTGGCGGGGTCGTCGGGGTCGCGCCGGGTGGCGAGCTCGACAAGGGTGAGGTGCTCGCGGACGAGCCGCACCACCACGTCACGGTCATGGTCAGTGGTCCCGATGCGGCGCAGGATCCGGTCGGCGAGGGCAGCACCCTCGACCGAGTGGTCCGTGGCACCGGCCACCTTCCCGATGTCGTGGAGGAGGGCGGCGAGCATGAGCAGGTCCGGTCGGGAGACGTCGCGGACCATCCCGCTCGCGGACACGACCGTCTCCACGAGGTGCCGGTCGACGGTGTGTCGATGCACCGCGCTGCGCTGTGGGCGGCTGCGGACGGCGGTCCACTCCGGGATCCACCGCTCCACGATGCCTGAGAGGTCGAGCCCCTCCCAGACCGCGACGACCCCTGGACCTGCGGCGAGGAGGTCCGCGAAGAGGTCCCGAGCCACGTCGGGCCACGGCTCGGGCAGGTCCGGCGCGTGGGCCGCGAGGTTGCGCAGAGTCGTCGGTGAGAGGGGGAGGCTGTTGCGCGCGGCGACGAGGGCCGCTCGGAGCGGGAGCACGGGGTCGGAGGCGACGTCCGCCGAGGGCCCGAGCACTGCTTCGCCGTCGTGACGGTAGAGGCCGTAGCCGAGCGGCGCGAGCTGCGGTCGCCGCGGGCCCACGCGGAGGGTGCGGGCCCGTTGCGACTGCAGGGCTCGGCGGAGGGTGCCGTCCACTGCGTAGGCGATGGTCCGGGCTGCTCCGGAGAGCTCGGTGAGCAGCTCGTCGGAGTCCGCGTGGCCGAGCAGGGCGGCGCACGCGTCCTGGTCGTCCCGCGTGAGCCGGTCCCGGCCGCGGCCGGTGACGACGTGGATGGCGTCGCGGACGTCGAGGATCCGCTCGTAGGCCTCGTCCACCTCACCGTGCGGCCGATCCGTGAGCCAGGCCTCGGTCAGGGCCCGGAGCACGGCCATGTCCCGCAGGCCACCGTGGGCATCCTTGAGGTCGGGCTCGAGGAGGTGCGCGAGGTCCCCCTGCCTC
Organism: Intrasporangium sp.; assembly: GCF_032907665.1. GTDB lineage: Bacteria > Actinomycetota > Actinomycetes > Actinomycetales > Dermatophilaceae > Intrasporangium. The sequence goes on along the minus strand of NZ_JAJJPG010000049.1, from coordinate 2,595 downwards.
GCGTGCCTCACGCGGACCGACTCGTGCAGCTCCGCCAGGCGCGTCCTCGCGTTGGCCCGCCAGTCATGAGCCACCGTGGACCGGGCGGCGTTGACGACGTCGGCGTCGCCGGCGACGTGCGTCAGGTCGAGCAGGCCCATGGCCGCAGACAGGTCCTCGGAGGCGACAGCACGGCACTCGGCGACGGTGCGGACGCTGTGGTCGAGTCGCACGCCGGCGTCCCAGATCGGGTACCACAGCCGGTCGGCGAAGGCGCCGACCTCGGCCCCCGACAGGCCACGCGGGTGATGCACGAGCACGAGGTCGTAGTCGCTGAGCGGACCGCCGTCGGCCCGGGCCAGGGAACCGACGGCCGCGAGGGCGACGCCCGCGTGGCGACGACCGGCGCAGGCCTCCCGCCAGAGGTCCTGCAGCCAGCCGAAACCGAACTCCGCGAGTGCGCGGCGGCGGGTGGGGCCCGCCCCCGGCATCGCGAAGGTGCGGGTCCCGGCGAGGTCCAGTCGTCGTGTCGTCACATCGCTCATGTGGACCTCGCCGGGCCTTTCTCTCGAGTGTCAGGTCGTCTGGCCCGCACGACTCCCGTGCGTGACGGGCGGGCCACCATGGTCAGAGCGCTTCGGCGCCCCGCTCGCCGGTGCGGACCCGGACGACCTCGTCGACGGGAACGGACCAGATCTTCCCGTCACCGATGCGCCCGGTCTGGGCCGACTTGAGGATGACGTCGATGACGTCGGGGGCGTCGATGTCGTCGACCACCACCTCGAGGCGGACCTTGGGCACGAAGTCGACGGTGTACTCGGCACCGCGGTAGACCTCGCTGTGGCCGCGCTGACGGCCGTAGCCGCTGGCCTCGCTGATGGTCATCCCGGTGACGCCGAAGGCCTCGAGGGCCTCCTTCACCTCGTCGAGCTGGTGTGGCTTGATGATGGCGGTGACGAGCTTCATGCGTTCGCTCCTTCAGCCTTCTCGGCGCGGTCGGTCGAGGTGTGGTCGGTCTCTGGTCGATCCGAGATGGGGCCCCCGGCTCCGACCGGAACGGTGGAGCGTGGGATCGCTCCGCTTCGGCCGGTGCCCGACACGAGGCCACCGAAGTCGTAGCCGGACTCCGCGTGCTCGGACTGGTCGATGCCGGCGGTCTCGTCGTCCTCGCTGACCCGCCACCCGAGGGTGTACTTCAGGGCGAGGGCGATGAGCGCCGTGAGCACGCCGGAGATGAGGAGCGAGACGAGGGCGATGACGATCTGGACGGCCGTCTGCTCGAAGCCGCCGCCGTAGAAGAGGCCGGTCGAGGTCGACAGGAGCCCGGCGCCGATGGTGCCCCAGAGCCCGGCAACGAGGTGGACGCCGACGACGTCGAGGGAGTCGTCGTAGCCGAAGCGGTACTTGAGACCGACCGCGAGGGCCGCAAGGGCACCGGCGACGACCCCGAGGAGGAGCGAGCCGACGGGCGAGAGGGCGCCGCAGGCCGGAGTGATGGCCACGAGTCCGGCGACGACACCGGAGGCGGCGCCGATCGACGTGGCGTGACCGTCACGCAGCTTCTCGACGAGGAGCCACCCGATGATGGCGGCGGCGGTCGCAGCCGTGGTGTTGAGCCAGACCACGGAGGCCACCCCGTCGGCGGCCAGCTCGGACCCGGCGTTGAAGCCGAACCAGCCGAACCACAGCAGCCCGGCGCCGATCATCACGAGCGGGACGTTGTGCGGCCGGATGGCCGACTTGCCGAAGCCGAGGCGTTTGCCGACGATCAGCGCCAGGACAAGGGCAGCGATACCGGCGTTGATGTGGACCACGGTGCCGCCGGCGAAGTCGATCGGGGCCACCGACGCGGCGCCGTCCGTGACGCCGAAGAGCCTCGCCGAGAGGCCGTCCTCGGCGCCGGACAGCAGCCCGCCGCCCCAGACCATGTGCGCGATGGGGAAGTAGACGATCGTCGCCCAGATGCCGGCGAAGACGAGCCAGGTGGAGAACCGGACCCGGTCGGCGACCGCCCCACTGATCAGGGCGACCGTGAGGACGGCGAAGGTGAGCTGGAAGCCGGCAACCATGGCCTCGGGGATGTACACCCCGGCGCCGAAGACGTCGACGAGCCTCGGGCTGCCCGTGCCGTCGTCGAGGAGCTGGCCGAGACCGAAGAGGTCGAACGGGCTGGCGAAGAGACCCCCGATGTTCGTCGGGCCGAAGGACATCGAGTAGCCCCACAGGATGTAGATGACGCCGACGACCCCGAGGGCCCCGAAGGACATCATCATCATGTTGAGGACGGACTTGGCTCGCGTCATCCCTCCGTAGAAGAGCGCGAGACCGGGCGTCATGAGGAGGACCATCGCGGCCGCGACGAGCATGAACGCCGTCGCGGCCTCGTTGATCTCCGGTGCTTCTGCCGCGAGCGGCACCAGTGCTGTTGTCATGCGGTCGATCGTGCGGACGACCGGTTTCGACCGATCGCGTGGTGTGTTACGTCCGTGTCAACAAGACGGCCGCCCTGTTAGTGGTGCGTTTCGTGCGAAGGGCGCGCCCACGATGTGGACGGCCTCCCACGCCGGCGCTCGGTCGATCCTCAGGGCCTACGTCACTCGAGCCGATGGTCGTGAC
>NZ_JAJJPG010000048.1:19563-24033 GCF_032907665.1 Intrasporangium sp. | reverse complement strand
GGCCTTTGGTGCGGGACTCGTCGCTGCGCCCGCGGGCGGGTCAGTCCGCCGGCCGCAGACCGACGTCGGTCGGGGAGAGCGCGTCCAGGCCGAGGGATGGCGTCAGGCCGTAACGGGCGATGGCCGCCTGGACCGCCGGACGGTGCTCGGGGCGGGCTGCCGTCTCGAGATCGAGGAGCACGACGTGCAGGCGTCGCTGGAGGCGGGGGCTGTCCTTGCCCCAGTGCGCGATCTCGTCCAAGGCGAGTGCCAGGTAATCAGCGAAGCTCGGCTGCGGGACAGAGACGGCGAGCCGTCCGTCCTTCGTGGTGCGTTGGCGTGGGACGAGAACCCGCGTGGCGAGCCTGCGGAGGAGGTCGTGCAACTGGTCGACCGCCTGCACCGCGGTGGTGGGATCGTTGGTGCCGGGCGAGAGCGCTCGCTCCGCGATGTCGACGAGCTGACGCAGACCGAAGCCGACGTCCTGGTCCAGGCTTCGCTCCCGGCCCACGTGCACGGCGGAGTGCAGTTTGTCGTCGTCGAAGGTGCCCGCCCCGTGGATGCGGGCGAGCGGCACTCCGGCCGGGACGAACTCGCCCACGGAACGCAGGAGCTCGACGGTCACGTCCTCGCGCTCCGCGACACGGGCGAGCGCTGCGTCGTCGATCCATTTCACGACACCGGGACGGTTCGTCGCGATCGTGCGCGAAGGACCGGCCGGCAGGGTCAGGGTCGGCTCCGGCGTGGCATCCGCGGGGAGGCGCTTCTCCATCAGGCCCCGGGTGTCTGCGGCGATGGCGGCCATGATGGCCGCGGCGCGGATCGACTGGGCGATGTGGTGGATGTAGGCGAGGAAGACGAGGACCGAGACGAGGACGAGGAAGAAGGCGACCGTGACGGAGATCTGCGGCACGAACGGGTCGACCTGGGCAGTGCCCCGCACACCGCGGATCACCACGAGCGCATACACGAACGTCGCGACGAAGACGCCGAGCGCGACCTGGTTGAAGCGGTCCTTGAGGAACGAGCTGAGGATGCGGGGTGAGAACTGGCTGCTCGTGAGCTGCAGGACGACGATGGTGATGGAGAAGACCAGGCCGGTGAACGAGATCATCGAGGTGATGATCGCCGAGAGCAGCGACCGCGCACCCTCGGGCCCTCCGGCGAAGAGGAACGGCGCATTCAGAGAGGTGTCGAGCGACTCGTCCAGCGTGGTCAGGGCGAGCGCCAGACCGGTCGCTCCGACGGCGAACAGCAGCGGCCGCGCCCAGAAGCGCTCCATCAGGGACCGGAACGCCGCCTTCATGCGTGGACTCCGTCGCGCTCTCCGCCCTCGCGGGCGCACGACGGCCGCGCGGCCGTGACGATCCTGATCCTGCTCGTTTCGTTGATGCTGCACGTCCTTCCGGTGCACCCCGAGTGCGGCGTCGTCATCCTCGCAAACTTGCGGGATCGCAGCCAGTGACAGGGCCGCACGAGGTGGAATGGCCATTCGCCGTATGCCGCTGGGCTGGTCGCCCGCCGACGCGCGCTTCCGCGGGTGTGCGGGTCAACGCTCGGTGCCGGTGCGCCGGTCCCTCTCCTCGCGCTCCTCCTTGGTCGCGTAGCGGTCGGCGTACTCCTGCCCGGACAGCTCGGCGATCCGGACCATGAGGGCGTCGGTGGCCTCGCGCCACGCGGCGGGGTCGTCGGCGCGATCAACCCACCGGGACAGGTCGAGTGGCGGTGCATAGCTGACCTGTACCCGGCCGCGGCGCGGATTCGGTTGTCCCGGCAACCGGACCTCACGCGTGCCGCGGACCGCGACCGGGATGACGGGGATGCCGAGCGGAAGGGCGAGGCGCATGACCCCTGTCCGCCCGCGGTAGAGCCGTCCGTCGGGCGACCGGGTGCCCTCGGGGAAGAGGGCCACGACCCCGCCCTCGAGCAGGATGCGTCGGGCCGTGTCGAGGGCGGGGCTGGCGGTGTCGGCGCTCGCCGGGTCGATCGGCACCTGCCCGATGGCTCGGAGGAACCAGGCCAGCGCCCGGCGCTTGAGGCTCGTGCCGGAGTAGTACTTCGACTTCGCGACGTAGGTGACGCGCCGCGGCACGCCCATGCTGATGACCACCGGGTCGATCATCGTCACGTGGTTGCCGGCGAGGAGGAACGGTCCCGTCCGGGGCAGCCCGTCGCGGCCGAGCCACCGCGGCCGGAAGTACCACCGGGCGAGGGGGCCGACGATGACGTATTTGAAGAACCAGTACCACACGGGGGCCAGCGTAGGGCGGACGTTGTGCAGCCGCGGGCCCGTGTGGTGGAGTCGAGCTGAACCTGGTCCGTCGCTGCACCCGGGAGGCACCATGACCGACGTCCTCGACCCGACCCTGTCGCACACGCGTGGGGAGGCCGACACACCGCTCCTCGAGCAGACGATCGGCGACAACTTCGACGCGACCGTGGCCCGCTTCCCGGAGCGGGAAGCCCTCGTCGACGTCGCGCAGGGCAAGCGGTGGACGTATGCCGCTCTGCAGGCTGACGTGGACCGGCTCGCTCGCGCTCTGCTGGCCATCGGCGTCACGACGGGCGACCGGGTCGGCATCTGGGCGCCGAACTGCTCGGAGTGGACCCTCGTTCAGTTCGCCACCGCCAAGATCGGCGCGATCCTCGTCAACATCAACCCCGCATACCGGGCGCACGAGCTGCACTACGTCCTGGAACAGTCGGGCGTCTCGACCCTCGTCTCGGCCGAGTCGTTCAAGACGAGCAGCTACCGCGACATGATCGACGAGGTGCGGCACGACGTCGCCGGCCTCGAGCGCGTCATCTTCATCGGAACGGACGACTGGGACTCCACCCTCGCCCAGGCCGACCGGGTGAGCGCGAGCGAGCTCAGCGGCATACAGGCCTCACTCGACCGGAACGACCCGATCAACATCCAGTACACGTCCGGCACCACGGGCTTCCCCAAGGGCGCGACCCTCAGCCATCGGAACATCCTCAACAACGGCTTCTTCGTCGGGGAGCTGTGCCGTTACACGGAGGCGGACCGCGTGTGCATCCCGGTGCCCTTCTACCACTGCTTCGGCATGGTCATGGGCAACCTCGCCTGCACGTCGCACGGTGCCTGCATGGTCATCCCGGCTCCCGGCTTCGACCCTGCGGCGACGCTGCAGGCCGTCCAGGACGAGCGGTGCACGAGCCTCTACGGGGTGCCGACGATGTTCATCGCCGAGTGGAACCTGCCGAGCTTTGCCGACTACGACATCTCGAGCGTGCGCACGGGGATCATGGCGGGATCCCCCTGTCCGGCAGAGCTGATGAAGCGCCTCATCGCCTCCGGCATCGACGAGATGACGATCTGCTACGGGATGACCGAGACGTCACCGGTGTCGACGCAGAACCGCGTCGACGACACCTTCGAGCAGAAGACGCAGACCGTGGGTCGGGTGCATCCGCACCTGGAGATCAAGATCGTCGACCCCTCGACGGGAGAGACCGTCAAGCGCGGGCAGGCCGGCGAGTTCCTCACCAAGGGCTACTCCGTGATGCTCGGCTACTGGGAGCAGCCCGACAAGACGGCCGAGGCCATCGAGGACGGCTGGATGCACACCGGTGACCTCGCCGTCATGCACGACGACGGCTACGTCGAGATCACCGGCCGGATCAAGGACATGGTCATTCGGGGCGGCGAGAACGTCTATCCCCGCGAGATCGAGGAGTTCCTCTACACCCACCCCGACATCCTCGACGCCCAGGTCATCGGGGTCCCGGACGAGAGGTACGGCGAGGAGCTGTGCGCCTGGATCCGGATGAAGGAGGGAGCCGAGCCGCTCGACGCCGAGAAGGTCCGCGAGTTCTGCACCGGACAGCTCGCGCACTACAAGATCCCCCGCTACGTCGAGGTCGTCGACGAGTTCCCCATGACGGTGACGGGCAAGATCCGCAAGGTCGAGATGCGCGAGGCCACGGTGAAGAGGCTCGGCCTGGGGTGACCCCCGCCCGCGCGCTGCGCTTCCCTCACGAGTGGCGGGCAAGGGCTCTGACGTCCCGCGTGTGGGCCTCCCCGCGCAGTAGGTTTCGGGAGGAGGTTCCGCCCGTAACCGTGACCTGAAGGGGTTGGCATGTCGGACACCATGCAGCTGGTCCTGTGGATCGTGCTGGGGCTGGTCATCGTCGCGCTCGTCATCTGGGTGCTCGTGTCGGGGTCGCGCCGCAGGAAGCGGGAGGCCCAGCAGCGGGCCGAGGCCGCGTCATTGCGGGCCAGCGTCGAGGAGCGCCTCCCCGACCTCCAGGACGCGGAGGACCGCGCCTCGGTGACCGGTCAGATCGCGCAGGACGCCCGCGCCGAGGCAGAGGCGAAGGCCGCGGAGGCGGCCCGTCTGGAGCGGCAGGCCGAGGAGCACCGGGCCGAAGCGCAGTCGGCCCAGCAGGAGCGGGAGAGGCTGGAGCGCGAGGCCGATCGGATCGACCCCGATGTCCCGACCGACGAGGAGGGCCGTCGCGTCGACG
>NZ_JAJJPG010000048.1:0-19463 GCF_032907665.1 Intrasporangium sp. | reverse complement strand
GCCGATCGGATCGACCCCGATGTCCCGACCGACGAGGAGGGCCGTCGCGTCGACGAGTCCGGCCGTCGCGTCGACGCGGAGACCGAGCCGCTCGAGGAGCGAGGCGCATTCGGTCGGCCGGGGGGTGCGCCGGGCTCGGTGGCCGCAGGGGTGGCGCTCGCGGGATCGGGGGCGGCAGGGGCAGCCGCAGCCGCGGGTCGCGCGAGCGGTCCGCGGGCCTTCACGGAGGAGGATGACGAGCCCGACCTCGCCGACGCCGAGAATCCCTTTGCCGACCAGGCTGCGTCGACCGAGCCGGGCCGGGAACCCGCCCCCGCCCCTGCCGCACACGAGGTGTCCGTGGAGAGCGCCCATGACGTCCCCTCGTCCAGCGCACCCGAGGTGCCCGTCGCCGACGAGTCCGAGGATGCGGACTGGGTCAACGGCCCCGTCGAGGACGTCGACGACGAGGAGCTCGCGGCCTCCGCCGCCGAGGAGAGCGCGGCACCGGACTGGATCAACGGCCCGGACGGCGACGGGGCCGATGTTGCGGGGGAGGTCGGGACGGGTATCGGTCACGCGAGCGCGCCGGACGCCCGAGAGGACGAGACCATGACCACTGACGACGCCGACTGGATCAACGGTCCGGTCGAGGAGGTCGACGACGAGGAGCTCGGGGCCTCGGCGGCGCAGGAGAGCGAGGCCGCAGACTGGATCAACGGCCCGGCGGACGAGGATCTCGCCGCGGCTCGGCCCGAGCGGGCTACAGAGGATCCCGTTGCTGTCGATGAGGTCTCCGTCCCCGCCCTGGAGGACCGCGACGAGTTCATCGCCGGTGGGGGGCCGCCGAGCGACGACCCGGGCGACCACCGAGGACAGCCGTGGTCGACCGACCTGACCGAGCCCGCCGGCCCTCGCGCGGCGAGCGGGGCGGCCCGGGAACCGGCCGCGCCGGCGGGTCACGCGGACGAGGGCGATGAACCGCAGCCCGGGGCGGCGCCGGTGGCCGAGCGGTCGCAGCGGCCCTACGACCGCGAGCAGCGCCTCGACGTCGAACCGGCCCCCGAGCCGGCCGGTTCCGAGGTGCCACCGCCTGACGAGCCCGAGACGGCCGAGCCGGACGATTCCGGCGCGGACGGGGGAAGCCGTCCCGAGCGGCGCATCTCGTCGTTCGACGAGGTGCGCGACGGAGGCTTCGGCATCGGGTCGGCGTCCCCGCTCGACGACGGGGCCCAGCCCCTGGGCCACGCGGTCAAGGGCTTCCGGGACTCCAGCACGTTCCTCGCACCGGGCGGCCCGGGCTACGACGAGGCGGAGCCGGACGTCTGGTTCTTCAACGAGGAGGCGGCCCGCCGCGCGGGGTTCACGCCGGGCGGCCAGTAGCGAGTCCCCGCGACGGGGTGGACGCGCCGGTGAAGGGTCGGCGCCTCCACCCCACCGAGGGAGTCGGGAGGCGGCTGGTCAGTCCCAGCTGCGGGCGTCGATGATGCGACCCGACTCGGCCTCGGGCACGGCGTCGACGGCTCGGACGACCGCGGCGAAGCGCAAACCCGAACGCACGGCCGAGCGGACCTGCTCGACAACGCCGTCCCGGTCGCCCGCCGACGCGTCGAGGACCACCTCGCAGGCGAGCTCGTCCTTGTGGTTGACCCGGTCGATGACGAAGCGCCACGCGGCCACGCCGCGCAGCCCGTTCATCACCGTGGCCGCCTGCCGCGGGTGCAGGAACATTCCCTTGACCTTCACCGCCTCGCCGACGCGACCGAGCACGCCTGCGAGCCGCGCAGTGCCGTCCTGCCCGGTCCTCCAGGCAGACAGGTCACCCGTGCCGAAGCGGATCAGCGGGTACTCCGGCCGCGCGAGGGTGACGACGACCTGACCCTCGCCCTGCGAGACCGGCGTGCCGGAGTCCAGCTCGCAGACCTCGACGAGGACGCCCGGCGCGGGCAGCAGGCCGCTGCCCGGCGAGGTCTCGTAGGCGATGAGTCCGACCTCGGCCGTGCCGTAGGACATCAGCACGGTCGGTACCCGCTCCTGGAGCAGGGCGCGGAGGGAGTCGGGCAAGGGCTCTGCGGTGACGAGGGCCTTCGAGAGCCGCCAGCGCTCCGGACCGTGGCCGAGCTCGTCGAAGCGCTCGACCAGCGCCTTGAGGTAGCTGGGGAGCCCGACATAGGCGGTCACCCCGAGGTCGGCGACAGCCTGCACCTGCAGGTCCTGGTTCCCGATGCCGCCGGGAATGACCGTCGCGCCGACCGCCCGGCACCCCTCCTCGAACATCGCACCGGCAGGGGAGAGGTGGTAGCCGAAGCAGTTGAGCACGACGTCCCCGCGGCCGATCCCGGCCGCGGTGAGGGCCGGCGCCCACCGCCACGGGTCCGGTCCGTCGATCTCCGGCTCGTAGATCGGGCCGGGCGACTGGAAGACCCGTCGGACCGCCGCTCCCTCGGCGAGCATGCCGCCGAAGGGCGGCTCCGCCTGCTGTCGGGCGAGGACGTCGTCCTTCGTCAGGATCGGCAGCCGCGCGAGATCGCCGGACGCCAGCTCGTCGGCCGACAGTCCCGCAGCGTGCACCCGCTCGGCGAAGGCGGGAACCGCGGACGCTGCCCGGCGCACGACGTCACCGACAGCGGGAGCCAGCCCAGCGGCATACGCCTCGACGGCTCCGGCGAGCGTGGAGGAACGATCGACCGACACGGTGTGCCCCTCTCAGAGCCAGCGCTTGCGGCGCTTGTAGTGCTTGACGTCACGGAAGCTCTTGCGTCCCCCGGACTCACCGAGACCGAGGTAGAACTCCTTGACGTCCGGGTTGTCCTGCAGCTCCTGGGCGGTGCCTTCCAGAACGATCCGGCCCTGCTCCATGATGTAGCCGTGGTCGGCGACCTCGAGTGCGCGCCGGGCGTTCTGCTCGATGACGAGGACCGTGAGACCCATCTCCTCGTTGACCTGCTTGATGAAGGCGAAGATCTCCTTCACGAGGAGCGGGGCCAGGCCGAGCGACGGCTCGTCGAGCATGAGCAGCTTGGGCTTGGCCATGAGCGCCCGCCCGATGGCGAGCATCTGCTGCTCGCCACCGGACAGGTACCCGGCGATCCGGGCCCTCATGTCGCCGAGCTTCGGCAGGAGGCCGTAGACCATGTCGAGGTCGGCCTTGGTGTCGATCCGTCCGCGGAAGTACGCGCCGGAGATGAGGTTCTCCTCGACGGTCAGGTGCTCGAAGACGTGCCGTCCCTCCATGCAGAGGGACAGGCCCAGCTTGACGCGCTCGGCCGCGTCGAGGTGCGTGATGTTCTTCCCCGCGAAGAGGATCGACCCATCGGTCACCTCCCCGTGCTCGGTCGGCAGCAGCCCGGAGACGGCCTTGAGGGTCGTCGACTTGCCGGCGCCGTTGGAGCCCAGGAGCGCGACGATCTGCCCCTCGGGGACCGAGAGCGAGAGGCCGCGCAGCACGAGGATGACGTCGTCGTAGATGACCTCGACGTTGTTGAGCGTGAGGAGGTCGGCGGCCGGCGCCGAGGCACCGGCCGCCCCCTTCCCGCTCAGTTCGACCGAGCTCATTGGGCTCATCGGATCAGGACTCCGGCGTCTGGTTCGCCGCGAGCTCGACCATGTCGCCGCCCTTGACCTCGTAGATGCCGGTGCCGGTGGAGCCGCGGTGCGAGTCCGCCGAGAACTCGACCGTGCCTGCCCCGACGACGCCGCCGGTGTCGACCGGGCCCATCGTCTCGAGGGCCGACTTGATCGCCTCGCCCGTGAGCTCGCCGCCTGCGTCGATGGCCTTCTCGATGCCCTTGGCCATGATGTCCATCGTGTACCAGCCCTGGGCGTAGTGCAGACCCTCGTCTGCGAGCGAGGAGCCCTTGGACTTGAGGTACTCGTCGATGACCGCGTGGCCCGGCTTCTGGGCCGACGCCGGGGCGAACGGCTGGACGAGGATGTGGCCCTCGGCGCTGTCAGCGCCTGCCGTCTTGATGAACAGCTCGTCCGCGCACCAGTTGAGGCAGACGATCTTCATGTCGAGGCCTTGCGCCTTGATGTCCTTGGCGACCTGCGCTGCCGGGGACGAGACGTTCTGGATGACGATGTACTTCGCGCCCTGGCTCTTGGCCTGCGTCAGCAGGCCGACGAAGTTCGGCGTCTTCGGCATCGGGTAGGCCTTGTAGCCGAGGTTGAGGCCCTTCTCGCTGATCCACGTCTGACCGTCCGCCACCGGCGCGAGGCCGAACGGGCTGTCGTTGTGGAAGACCGCGACGTCGGCCTTGCCGCCGGCGTCCTCGGCGATCCAGTTCAGCGCGACACGCATCTGGTCGGAGTAGGTCGGCGCGACGACGAAGTTGTACGGGGACTCCTTCGGGTCGGTCAGCGGCTCGGCGTAGGACGCCGACATGAACGGGAGCTTGTCCGCGGCGACCTTGCTGCGCAGGGCCTCCGAGTCACCGGTGCCCCAGCCCTGGATGGCGACGGCCTCGTCGTTGACGTACTTCTTGTAGAGCTCCTCGGCCGTCGGGACCTTGTACGCGTAGTCGTTGGAGTCCGCGTCGATCTGACGTCCCTTGATCCCGCCCTTGGCGTTGATCCAGTCGATGTAGCCGAGCATGCCGTCGTTGTACGGCGAGCCGACGTCACCGGTGGCGCCAGTGCGGTCGGCGATGATGCCGAGCTTGATCGGCGCGGTGTCGCCGCCGGCGCCGGCGCCGCCGTCACCACCGTCCTCGGTGGCGGCTCCGCCGCAGGCGGACAGTGCGAGCGCAGCGGCTGCCATCGTGGCGACCGCCGCATAGCGGGTGCTGAACTTCATTTCTTCTCCATTCATCGGTCGCCTGCTGGCGTGATGGTGCGGGTACTGCGTGTGTTGGGAAGGAGCGGGAGTCTGGGCGGGCCCGGTCGCTAGTAGCGGAAGGGCCAGAACCGGATGTAGTCCTTCATCCGGGTCCAGATCCGATCGAGTCCTCTGGGTTCCACCAGGAGGAAGACGATGATCGCGACGCCGAAGACGGCGTTCTTGAGGGCCGGGAGCTGGTCCGAGAGACCGGGCAGGCTCGTGCCGAGCACATCGACGAGCTCCGTGAGCAGGGCCGGGAGCAGGCCCATGAAGATCGCACCGTAGACCGCGCCGGCGATGCTGCCGAGGCCGCCCACGATGATCATGGCGAGGTAGAGCACCGAGACGTCGAGGGTGAAGCGCTCCCAGGTGACGGTCTCGGTGTAGTGGGCGGTCAGGGCGCCGGCGAGGCCGACGAAACCGCTCGAGACGGCGAAGGCGGTGACCTTCGCACGAGTGATGTTGACGCCGATGGCCTCGGCCGCGATGTCCTGGTCACGCACGGCCATGAAGCTGCGGCCCAATGTGGTCCGGAAGAGGTTGCGTGCGACGATGACCGCGAGCGCGGCGAGCGCGAGGAGGATCCAGTACCACTGGACCTCGAACATCCGTCGCTCGATCTCGAAGCCGCCGACCTGCAGACGGTTGACCTCGAGGTAGCCCTTGCCCTCCGTCAGCCATTCCCATCGGCGGACGACGAACATGATGATCTCCTGCGACGCCAAGGTGGCGATTGCGAGGTAGAGGCCCTTGAGGCGCAGGGCGGGCAGCCCGAAGAATGCCCCGACCGCCGCTGTCATGACCACCGCGACGAGAATGCTGATCGGCACCGGCACTCCGGCTCGGTCCGAGATGATGACGGAGGTGAAGGCGCCGACGGCGAGGAAGCCGCCCTGGCCGAGAGAGATCTGGCCGGTGAAGCCGACGAGGATGTTGAGGCCCACCGCGCCGATCACCGAGATGAGGATGACGTTGGCGATCCCGAGCCAGTAGCGGTCGAGGATGTAGGGGGCCGCGAGGAGCAGCACGACCATGAGGGCGAGCCGGAAGAACTCTGCCCTCGTGTGCCGCAGGCGCAGCTCGGACCGGTAGGTCCTGTGGTGGATGCCGGTGGCAGTCGCCATGGGTCAGACCCTCTCGATCCGTGTCTCGCCGAAGATGCCGTAGGGCCGAACGATGAGGATGGCCACCAGCACGATGTAGGGGATCACCTCGGCGAGACCGGGGTCGGCGTAGCCGGAGACGTACTGCTTGAGCAGGCCGATCACCAGGCCACCGACGACCGTGCCGGGCACGGAGTCGAGACCGCCGAGGATGACGACCGGGAAGACCATGAGGCCGAACGCCGCGATCCCCTGCTCGACCGCGGACAGGTCCGCGAGGAGGACGCCGGCGATGAGCGCGGAGATGGCGGCGAGGATCCAGGCCAGGCTGAAGACGCGCTTGACCGAGATGCCCATCGTCAGGGCGGCCTGCTGGTCGTCTGCGACGGCGCGCATCGCGACACCATGGCGCGACCGCTGGAAGAAGGCCGAGAACGCGAACAGGACGATCGCCGCTGTGCCGATGACGATGAGGCGATTGACGGGAACCGTGGCACCGGCCAGCTGGATCGAGCCGGTCGGCAGGATCGGTGGCTGCTCACGGACCGCGGTCCCGAAGAAGATCTGGATGACCGCCTTGAGCACCGCCGACAGACCGATCGTCACCATGATGACGCTGATCGCGTGCTCACCGATGAGGGGGCGGAGCACGAAGCGCTCCACGACGACGCCGAGGACGATCGCGACGAGCACCCCGAAGAGCGCAGCGCCGATGAGCGGCAGGCGCATGACGACGAAGGCGGTGTAGAACATGTACGCGCCGACCAGGAGGAACTCGCCCTGGGCGAAGTTGATGACGCGGGTGGCCTTGTAGATGAGGACGAAGCCGAGCGCTGCCAGGGCAAGGAGGGCCCCGTCGGACAGGCCGTAGACGGTGAGCGAGATGAAGGTGGTCATCGGCGGCCGCTCCAGACGGGTCGACGCCCCCGGCCTTCGGGAGCACGGAAGGTGGACATGTCGACAATGGTGAGGACGAGGTTGCGCTCGACCTGCGTGCCGTCCTGGTAGGTGACGAGGCTGCGGAGGGTGACGTCCCGGGAGCCTCGTGCGAGGGCCTCGATGATCTGGCCGTAGCGCTCGGCGATGACGGACCGCCGAACCTTGCGGGTGCGGGTGATCTCGTCGTCGTCCGGGTCGAACTGCTTGTGCAGCAGCACGAAGCGCTTGATCCGGATGCTCTCCGGGAGGTCCTCGTTGGCCCGCAGGACCTCCTCGGCGATGAGGTCCCGGACCTCCTGCTTGCCTGCGAGGTCGGTGTAGGTCGTGTAGCTGAGCCGCTCGTGCTCCGCCCAGGAGCCGGTCGTCATGGGGTCGATGGTGATCATGGCCGTGATGTCCTCGTCGGTCGCGAAGGTCACGGCCTCCTCCACGTAGGGGGAGAACTTCAGCTTGTTCTCGATGAAGGCGCTCGAGAAGCGGGTGCCGTCCCTGGTCGTGAGGACGTCCTTGGCGCGGTCGATGACGACGAGGTGGTCTCGATCGTCGAGGTAGCCGGCGTCACCGGTGTGCAGCCACCCCTCGGCGTCGACCGCCTCGGCCGTGGCCTCGGGGTTGCGGTGGTAGCCGCGGAAGACCGAGCTCGAACGCAGCAGGATCTCCCCGTCGTCGCTGATCCGGATCTCGGTGCCCGGGATGGGGGTGCCGACCGAGGCGAAGGCGATGTCGTCGTCGCGGTGAACGACCGCGATCCCACAGATCTCGGTCTGTCCGTAGATCTGCTTGAGGTTGACGCCGATCGCGTGGAAGAACCGGAAGACATCGGGACCGAGCGGAGCGCCACCGGTGTAGGCGTGGTCGATCCGGGCGAGCCCGAGCTGGTCCCGGACCGGCCGCAGGGCGACCTGATCGGCGATCCAGTAGAGCGGGTTGAACCGGCTCGCCTTGCCGTGGATGCGCTGCTCGGCGACCCGGTCGCCGATGGCGTAGCCCCAGCCGAAGATGCCGCGCTTGAGGCGGCCCGCCTCGTCGATGCGCACCTGGACCTCGGAGAGCATCGACTCCCAGATGCGCGGGGGCGAGAACATGACGTTGGGGCCGATCTCGCGCAGGTCCGTCTTCTGGGTGGAGGAGTCCTCCGGGAAGGAGATGGTCAGACCCTTGGAGAGGCCACAGGCGACGGCGAGCATCTGCTCACCGATCCAGGCGAAGGGAAGGAAGGAGACGTAGCGGTCCTTCGGCCGGATCGGGTCGATCGACGTGAGGTGCTCGGCCATCGCGAGCAGGTTGGCGTGCGAGAGCTCGGCGAGCTTCGGGCGAGAGGTCG
Organism: Intrasporangium sp.; assembly: GCF_032907665.1. Lineage (GTDB taxonomy): Bacteria > Actinomycetota > Actinomycetes > Actinomycetales > Dermatophilaceae > Intrasporangium. The sequence goes on along the minus strand of NZ_JAJJPG010000048.1, from coordinate 11,299 downwards.
TGCCCGACGTGGTGCAGATGACCGCGACGTCGTCCGGAGTGCTGGACGCGATCTGCTCGTCGAGCCAGCCGGGGTGCTCCTCGCCCCACGCGCGCCCCTGTGCCTCGATGTCGGTGAAGTCCCTGAGGAAGGGCTCGGTGTAGGCCTCGAGGCCGTGCGGGTCGTAGAAGACGACGGTCTCCAGGGGAAGGACGTCCCCCGATGCCGTCGTCTCCGAACGCAGCCGGATGAGCTTGTCCACCTGCTCCTGGTCCTCGGCGATGACGACCCGGGCACGCGAGTGGCTGAGGATGTGGTGGAGTTCCTCGCCGATGCTGGTGGGGTAGACGCCGACCACCGCCGCGCCGATGCTCTGGGCGGCCAGCTCGGCGATGAGCCACTCGGGCCGGTTGTCGCCGAGGACGGCGACGATCTCGCCCCGTCGGACCCCGAGGGACGCGAGACCGTGCGCGAAGTCACGAACCCGCGCGTTGTACTGGGCCCAGGTCAGGGGCTGCCAGATGCCGTAGCGCTTCTCCTGGAGGGCGGTGTCCCTTGCGCGGGTCGTCGCGAGGGATGCGAGGAGCCGAGGGAAGGTGCTGTCACTGGACGCACCACCTCCCGCACCTCCGGAAGCCCGCCCGGCTGCGCGCGCGCTGACGGCGGGAGTGGGGTGGGCGGCATCCGGCATCGTCGTGTCCCTGGTCGTCTCGCTGGTCGTGTCGTCGGCCATCAGTGCTCCTCGGCCCCGAGGTAGGCCTCGACGACCCTCGGATCGGCCTTGACCTCGTCGGGGGTGCCGTCGGCGATGAGACGACCGAAGTCGAGGACGCTGACGCGGTTCGAGATGTCCATGACGACAGCCATGTCGTGCTCGATGAGCACGACCGTGACCCCGGCCAGCTCGTGGACGTCGAGGACGTAGCGCGCCATGTCCTCCTTCTCCTCGGCGTTCATGCCGGCCATCGGCTCGTCGAGGAGGAGCAGGGCGGGCTGCAGGCAGAGCGCGCGGCCGAGCTCGACGCGCTTCTGGATCCCGTAGGCGAGGGACCCGACGGGCTTGTGCCGGAACGCCTGGAGCGAGAGCAGGTCGATGACCTCCTCGACGAGGTGGCGGTGCTCGATCTCCTGGCGGCGGGCAGGTCCGAACCAGAGCAGCGAGGTGAGCACGCTCTTGCTCATGTGGATGTGCCGTCCGAGCATGAGGTTCTCGAGGACGGTGAGGCCGGAGAAGAGCTCGATGTTCTGGAACGAGCGGGCGACGCCCAAGCGGGCGATCCGGTGCGGCTTGAGCTTCGTCAGCTCGTGAGCGGTGCCCTCAGTGCCGGTGTGGAGGACGATGGAGCCCTGCTGCGGGTGGTAGAGACCGCTGACGCAGTTGAGCAGGCTCGACTTGCCCGCGCCGTTGGGACCGATGACAGCGTGGATGTTGCCCTGGGTGACCGTGAAGCTCACGTCCTCCAGAGCGTGCACGCCGCCGAACCGCAGGCCCACGCCCTTGACCTCGAGGGCGGGTTGTCCGGCCGGGACGGTCGAGGAGTTCAGCGAGTGCTGGTATGCCCTGGTGAGACCTGTGGTCACTCGGGGTCCCCTCCTTCGGTGGCGGGATGGACAGGTGGAGACTACGTTTCCACTATCTGAAAGTGCAAGGGCTCCTTGTGAAATTGTTATCCGGCCAGTTACAGTCTCTTTCCGGATCAGGGTGAGACGCCGGCTGTCATCCTGAGCGCAGGGCCGAGCGAAAGAGGACACGCGTGCCGTCTACGGAGGTCGGGGACCGGGAATCGAGGGGCAGCCTCGGCACCGTGCGCAACGCCGTCACCCTTCTCGAGCTGCTCGGCGAGGGCCCCGCCTACCAACAGCTGACCGATCTCGCCGAGCGGTCCGGGATGACCGTCCCGACGGTCCACCGGCTCCTGCGCTCCCTCGTCCTCGCCGACCTCGTCGAGCAGGACCCGCGGTCCTCGCGCTACAGCCTCGGGCCCGAGCTCGTCCGGCTCTCCCACCGCTACCTGGCCCGGCTGCCGATCCTCGGTGCCCTCGCGCCCTATCTCGCGCAGCTGCGCGACCTCGTCCGCTCGACCATCGTCGTCCAGACGCTCGTGCGATCGGCCGTCGTCACGATCGACCGCGTCGACGGGCCGGACGCCGGGCTCTACCGAGAGCCCCACACCGTGCGCGACGCCCTCACGACAGCGACCGGCCGCCTCCTCGGTTCCCGAGCGAGCGACGACGAGTGGAAGGCGATCCTCCAGCACTGCGCGGAGGAGGACCGGCCCGCGGCGGAGGCCGCACGCGGCGCCTGGGCCTCGGCACCGTGGCTCGTCGTCGAGGGCCACCCGCTGGGCCCCCCGGGCCACGTGGCCGTGCCGCTCGTCGACGGGCAGGGCGGCGCGCTGGCCGCCCTCGTCGCCACCGTGCCTCCGGGGGCCGCGCCGAAGGACATCGAGGCCGTCGCAGGGCACCTGGCCCGGGCCGGTGCCGCTGCGGTGAGGACGCTGGGCCATGCCTGACCCGATCTGGGCGCCCGACGAGGCAGCGTGGCGCCGGGCGGCCGAGCTCGTCGAGTGGTCCACCCCGTTCGACGCGGTGTGGCAGCCTCGGAACGGTCGGGCCCACTGGTTCCCGGGCGGCCGGCTCAACGCCTCCGTGACCTGTGTCGACCGGCACGCCGCGGTCGACCCGGACCGGGTCGCCATCAGCTGGGAGGGCGAGCCCGGCGACCGGCGCACCATCACCTACGGCGACCTCCTCGCCCAGGTCTCCACGCTCGCCCGGGGTCTTCGGTCCATCGGCGTCCAGCCCGGTGACGTCGTCGCCGTGCACCTCGGCCTCGTCCCCGAGGCCGTCGTCGCGATGCTCGCCTGCGCCCGCGTCGGTGCCGTCCACGCCGTGCTCCCGGCACCACTGCCGGCCGAGGCGCTCGCGGACCGGCTGGAGAGCCTCGGGGCCAAGGTGCTCTTCACCCAGGACGGCGCCTGGCGGCACGGGACGATCCTGCCGCTCAAGGTCCGCGCCGACGAGGCCCTCACGGCCGTCGCCGGCATCGAGCACACCATCGTCGTGCGCCGCACCGGCATGGATGTCGCGTGGTACGAGGGGGACCGGTGGTACCACGACCTCGTCGCGGCGGACCGTGGCCAGGGACGGCGTGCCGCTGGACGCGCGGGCGGCGAGGCCGTCGACCTGCCCAGCGACCATCCCTCCTCCATCATCAGCCAAGCCCATCGACGTGGGCGCCCCGTCGTCGTCACGCACGGACTCGCCAGCAGCCTCGTCACCGCGGCCGCCCTCCACGAGTGGGGCGTCGGCGAGGGGCCGAGGTTGTGGAGCGCCGGAGACGTCTCCTGGCTGGCGGTTCAGGCCCACGGCATCTACGGCCCACTCGCCCGCGGCATCACGACGGTCCTCTACGAGGGAACCCTCGACGTGCCGACCCACGCCCGCGCCTGGGAGATCATGCGCCGCCACGAGGTGACGACGATGATGACGACGCCGTCGGTCCTGCGGACCATGCGCGGCTGGGCGCCCGCGCTTGCCGACACGAGCCCGGTCGAGTCATTGCGACGGGTGGTGCTCTACGCCGAGCCCTCCGAGCCGGCGCTCCGTGAATGGGCGGCGTCGGACCTCAGCCACCGCCCCGTCGTCGTCGCTGACGGCTGGGGCCAGGTGGAGCTCGGCGGGATCGTCCACCTCAGCCGCCCCCTCGACCCGGAGCTCGTCCCGTCGGTCGCACCGGCCATCGTCGATGCGGAGGGGAATCGGGTGCCCGACGGAGAGCCGGGGGAGCTTGTGCTCACCCGGGCCTGGGCAGGCGCCATGCTGCCCGGCACCGGCGACGTCGCCGCCGCGACCGACCACCACTGGACGAACCGCCCGGGCCTCTACACGACCGGCGACCGCGTGCGCTGCACGCCGGAGGGCGGACTCGAGTTCCTCGGCCGCACCGACGAGGTCGTGTCCCTCTCCGGCCAGCTCGTCTCGATCAGCGAGGTGCGCCAGACGCTCCTCGACCACCCGTTCGTCGAACGCGCCGACGTCATCGAGCGCCGGGACGTCCAGGGCGGTCGCTACCTCGCAGCGGCCATCGTGCTCGACCGCGGCACGGCGGACCAGGACCTCGATGCCCTGGCCCGGGACCTCAACGAGACGGTCCGGGACAATCTCGGCGGGGTCGCCCGCCCGCGCATGCTCATCTTCGTCGACCGCTTCGGCGACGAGCTGCGCGGCGACGAGCGCCGCCGTGCCCTGGCCGGACTCCCGCTCGGCGACACCCCGGAGCCGAAACGGGTGACCTGGGCGCAGGTGCTCGCGGCCGCCGACCTCGGCAACACCGCGACCTGACCGCCAACCCTCCACGTCGAGTGGCCCCACAATGCACGTCGAGTGGCCCCACAATGCACGTCGAGTGGCCCCACGTGTCGGGCGGGCGCGCCCACCGAGCCTGTATTCGTGGCCACTCGACGGGGGGTGGGGTGGCTGGGAGCGAGCCCAGCGGCATACGGCCCCATGGGGTTGGTCACCCCGACGAAACGGCGGCGCGGGCACTGACGACCCGCTCATAGACTGGCCCGCATGGCATCCCCGCTCGTCGCGCTCACCCCGAAGGTCCAGTCCGCGATCGCCGCCGCCCTCGGCGACGAGTTCCGCGAGGCGGACCCGGTGCTGCGCCCGTCGCAGTTCGCCGACGTGCAGGTCAACGCCGCCCTCGCCCTCGCCAAGCAGGTCGGTGCGCCCCCGCGGGACGTGGCGACCAAGATCGTCGAGGTGCTCGACCTCGACGGCGTCGCCGACACCGTCGAGGTGAGCGGACCCGGATTCATCAACATCACCTTCAGCGACGCCTGGCTCGCCTCGCTGCTCGCCGACGTCGACGCCGACGACCGACTCGGCGTGCCCCTCGAGGAGCGGCAGAACATCCCCATCGACTACTCCGCGCCCAACGTCGCCAAGGAGATGCACGTCGGCCACCTGCGCACGACGATCGTCGGCGACTCCCTCGCCCGCACCCTCGAGCATCTCGGCCACAACGTCATCCGGCAGAACCACATCGGCGACTGGGGCACCCCCTTCGGGATGCTCATCGAGCACCTCCTCGAGGTCGGCGAGGACTCGCCCGAGGCCGAGCTGCTCGTCACCGACCCCAACGCGTTCTACCAGGCGGCGCGGGCGAAGTTCGACGCGGCAGAGCGGGCCGAACCCGATGGCAGCGAGGGCGACTTCGACATGCGGTCCCGGGCCCGGGTCGTCAAGCTCCAGGCCGGCGACCCGGAGACCCTGGAGCACTGGCACCGGCTCGTCGGCATGTCGAGGGTGTATTTCAACAAGGTCTACTCGACCCTCGGCGTGACCCTCGGCGACGAGAACCTCGCGGGCGAGTCGACCTACAACCACATGCTGGCCGACGTCTGCGACGAGCTCGAGGCCAAGGGGATCGCCACGGTCTCCGACGGTGCGCTGTGCGTCTTCCTCGATGGCTACACCGGGCGCGAGGGCAAGCCAGTGCCGCTCATCATCCGCAAGTCGGACGGCGGATACGGTTATCCCACAACGGATCTCGCGACGATCAAGTATCGCGTCGCAGACCTCGGCGCCCACCGGGTCCTCTATGTCATCGGCGCGCCGCAGGCCCTGCACCTCAACATGGTGTGGGACACGGCGCGGCTGGCCGGCTGGCTCCCGGAGGGCGTCACTCCGGTCCACATCCAGATCGGCAACGTCCTCGGCGAGGACCGCAAGATCCTCAAGACGCGCTCTGGCTCCTCGCTGCGGCTCATGGCCCTGCTCGACGAGGCCGTCGCCAAGGCGCGAGCCCTCATCGACGAGAACCGGCCGGACCTGTCCGAGGACGAGCGGGCCACCATTGCCCGCCAGGTCGGGATCGGCGCGGTGAAGTACGCCGACCTCTCCGTCGCCCACAACAGCGAGTACGTCTTCGATCTCGACCGGATGGTCTCGCTCACCGGCAACACCGGGCCGTACCTCCAGTACGTCGTCGCCCGGGTCCGCTCGATCTTCCGGCAGGCCGGCCTCGACCCGCTCGCGCAGCACGCCCCCATCACGCTCGGCACGCCGCACGAGCGAGCCCTCGCGGTGCTCCTGCTGGACTTCGCCGACGTCGTGAGCGCGGTCGGGACGCACTACGAGCCGCACCGGCTCTGTGGCTACCTCTTCGAGCTGGCGCAGGCGTTCTCCGCGTTCTACGAGAACTGCCCCGTGCTCAAGGCCGAGACCTCGGACCTCCGGGAGTCGCGGCTCACCCTCAGCGCGCTCGTGCTGCGCACCATGGTGACGGGCCTCGACCTGCTCGGCCTGGAATCGCCCGAGCAGATGTGACTGTGGAAGGTTGCCCCGGTGGGTGCCCGGCCAACCTTCCACAGCTGTCACGGCCCTCGATACCGTATGCCGCTGGGCGGGCTTCCGCTGAAGCGATCCTCGCGCGATGGACGGGTGGGATGATCGGCAGGTGCGATTCACCTTCGGCGACGTCGTTCTCGACACCGACCGGTTCCTCCTCGAGCGCGGCGGTGAGCCGGTCCACGTCCAGCCGCAGGTCTTCGACGTCCTGTCCCACCTCGTGCGCAACCGCGAGCGGGTCGTCACCAAGACCGAGCTGCTCGACGCGGTCTGGGGGGACCGCTTCGTCAGCGAGTCGACCCTGACGAGCCGGATCAAGGCGGCGCGCCGGGTGGTCGGCGACGACGGTGCGCTCCAGCAGGTGATCAAGACGGTGCACGGTCGGGGCTATCGCTGGATCGCGGACGTCGATGCGGCGGTCGAGGTCCCGGCGCAGGCCGGGCCCCCGTCTCCGCATCCGCGGGCACTGGAGCAACGGATCCGCTTCTGCACGGCGAGTGACGGGGTGCGGATCGCCTACGCGACGGTCGGGCAGGGGCCACCCCTCGTCCGGGCTGCGCACTGGATCACCCACCTCGACTACGAGTGGCAGAGTCCGGTGTGGCGACACTGGATGGAGGGACTGTCCCGGGGCCGCACCTTCATTCGGTACGACGAGCGCGGGTGCGGGCTCTCGGACCATGACCCCGAGGACATCTCCTTCGAGTCCTTCGTCCGCGATCTCGAGACGGTCGTGGACGAGCTCGGGCTGGAGCGGTTCCCCCTCCTGGGGCTGTCTCAGGGCGGACCGGTCGCGGTCGAGTACGCGGTGCGCCACCCCGAGCGGGTCAGCCGCCTCGTCCTCGTCGGCGCGTTCGTCACCGGGCGACTCGCCCGCGCGACGACATCCGAGGAGCTGCGCGAGTCGGAGATGCAGGCAGAGCTGATCCGGATGGGCTGGGGTCGCGACGACCCGTCCTTCCGCTTGTACTTCTCCTCGACGTTCATGCCCGATGCGAGCCCGCAGATGTGGAGCGACTTCGCGGCCCTGATGCGGCGCACGACGTCGGCCGAGAATGCCCTGCGCCTCAACAACGTCTCGGTCAACATGGACGTCCGCGAGGCGGCGACACGGGTGACCGTGCCCACCCTGATCCTCCACGGCCGCAACGAGGTGCGGATCCCGTTCAGCCAGGGCCGTGAGTTCGCGGCCCGGATCCCGGGCAGCCGGCTCGTGCCGCTCGACACCCGGAACCACCTGCTGCAGGCCGACGAGCCGGCGTGGGGGCACCTGCTCAGCGAGCTCGACGCGTTCCTCGCGGAGGACGAGTCCACGAACCGTCCAGAGGAAGTCCACATGTAGTCCCAGACCCGACTGCGCCCCACCGACGACTGTGGTCCCCGAGCCGATCGAAGGGACAACAGGTGGAGGGCAAGGACGTGGGGTCAGAGACAGTGCAGACAGGGGGGTCCGTTCGGCCCTCGGGGTCGGGGTGGTCGGGACCGTCGCGGCGGACGCGGCCGACTCGGCAGCCCGGGGCGTCGGGGCGGGTCCTCGAGGCGGACGTCGTCGTCGTGGGTGCCCGGGTGGCGGGAGCCGCCACGGCGACGCACCTCGCACGGGCGGGCCACGACGTGGTCATGCTCGATCGGGCGGAGTTCCCGAGCGACACCGTCTCGACGCACGTCATCGTGCGCTCGGGGATGGTCTCGCTGGCCCGGCTCGGGGTCGTCGAGGCGCTGGTCGCCACGGGCGCGCCGACGCTGCGCCGGGTGACGTTCTCGAGCAGGCTGGGCGTCCTCGCCCGCGAGGTGAAGGACCGCCACGGCATCGACTTCCTGCTCGCACCGCGACGGGTCATCCTCGACGACGTCCTGCAACGGGCCGCCGTGGAGTCCGGGGTGACGCTGCGGACGGCGACGAGCGTCGACGACGTCGTGCGCGACGGGCAGGGCAGGGTCGTGGGCGTGACCGGTCACGACGGTGACGGCCCGATCGAGGTGCGGGCCCGGCACGTCGTCGGCGCTGACGGCCTGAGCTCGCGTCTGGCGCGCTCCGTGTCGGCCCCGCTCACCGTCGTGCGGCCCGCCCTCGCGGCGAGCCAGTACGCCTACTTCGCAGGGGACTGGCCGGTCATCGAGCACCATCTGGCCGACGAGGTCTTCGCCGGTGTCTTCCCGACCCACGGCAGCGAGGCCTGTGTCTGGGCGATCACGCCGGAAGCAACGGCTCGCCGCTTCCGGCGCTCGCACCGTGGCGCCGACGATGCGTTCGCCGCCCTCCTGGCCGAGCGGGTGCCCGACCTGGCGGCACGGCTCGACCCCGCGTGCCAGCGGGAGCCGGTCCGCGGCATGCTCCGCATGCCGAACCACGCCCGCAAGCCGTTCGGCCCGGGGTGGTCGCTCGTGGGTGACGCCGGCTACCACCGCGACGCCATCACCGGCCACGGGATCAGCGACGCCCTGCGCGACGCAGAGCTGCTCGCGGGGGCCATCGACTGCGCGTTGAGCCGTCCTGCCCGCGAGGTCGAGGCGTTGGCTCTCTTCGAGCAGGACCGGGACCGGTTGGCCGGTCCCATCTTCGAGCTCACCCAGCAGCTCATCACGTTCCCGGACCAGGAGCGTTTCGTCGAGCTGCAGCGAAGCCTCGCCGTGGCCATCGACGACCTTGCGGGTGAGCTGTACGCCCGCCCGTTGCCGCGCGGCCTTCGGGCGAGAGCGTGACACCAGACCTCAGCACGAGGAGCGCCGGGACTCCGGCGCGAAGTCACCACAATCCGGGTTGCGGTCTTGCGCCCGGCCATCACCAAGGAGCACATGACATGACCACCGAGACCGTCCGGCCGCAAGGCCACCGCAACGGCGTCGACACGGCGACTCTCTTCGCAACTCTCGACGCGGTGAGGGAGATGCCCGCGGCTGCCCAGTTCGAGTTCCGAGCACACAACGAGTGGATCGAGGGCACCCACAGCCTGTCGCGGATCCACGACTTCTTCGGTGTGGGCGAGGAGCGCACCCACGAGCGCGAGTTCGTCTTCGACGCGGACCACCCGGCCGTCCTCGTGGGTCGGGATCACGGCCCGACGCCCGTGGAGTTCCTGCTCCACGCGCTGGCGGCCTGCCTCACCGCCGGGATCGCGAACATCGCGTCCGCGCGCAAGGTGACGCTCACCGAGGTCCGCTCGACGGTCCGCGGGAGCATCGACCTCAACGGCATCCTCGGCCTCCAGGACGTGCGCAACGGCTACCAGCACGTGACGGTGGCCTTCCTCGTCAAGGGTGACGCCCCGGCCGAGGTCCTTCGGGAGATCGTGGAGCAGTCACGAAGCCGGTCCGCGGTCTACGACGTCCTCGCCAACGGCGTCAAGGTCGACCTCGAGGTCGACGTCGCCTGACCGATCCGAGCCGGACATAGGGATGGGCCGAGTGCGCCAGGGGGAACGCACTCGGCCCATCCGTGCTTCGGCCGGACCGGGCGGCTGGGGGGGAAGCCGCTCAGCCTCGGGGGCTCGTCAGCCGCGGCCGAAGAACTTGCCGAGGAGACCACCGGAGGACGCCGACGCGTCCTTCGTGTGACCCTCGCAGCGCTGCGCGGTGGGAACGTGGCGCATCACCTGGTCGACGTGCTGGCCACAACCGGCCCACGTGGTCTTGCCGCAGGTCCTGCAGTTGGCGGGACGGCACATACGTAACTCCTCGAGGTCGGGGATGTCTCTGGTGGTGGAAATATATACCCCAGGGGGTATGTTGGCATCACTGTAGACCACGTCCACCGGGGCGCGCCAGTCCGGCGCTGCCACACACCCTGAAGGAAATACCCATGAGCACCCGCAACCTCACCTACGCCGACTTCGAGTCCGTCGTGTCGAAGGAGGGCATCGTCCTCATCGACTGGTGGGCCGCCTGGTGCGGTCCGTGCCGCATGTTCGCGCCCGTCTACGAGGCGGCGTCGGAGCAGCACACCGACATCGTCTTCGGCAAGGTCGACACCGAGGCAGAGCAGCAGCTGGGCGCTGCGGCTCGCATCACGTCCATCCCTACCCTGATGGCCTTCCGAGACGGCATTCTGGTCTTCAGCCAGCCCGGTGCTCTGCCCGCGGCTGCCCTCGAGCAGGTCATCCAGGCCGTGCGCGACCTCGACATGGACGACGTCCGCCGCAAGGTCGAGGAGCAGAGCGCCAAGGCCGACGCCTGAGCCTGAGCCCCTTCCGCACCGGCACCGGCCCCGAGAACCCCAGAACCAGGAGCACAGGAGCACATGGACCACGCGATCACCGTCACGACCGAGCTTCCCTTCGAGGACGCCCTGCAGACCACCCGCGAGCGACTCTCCGAGGAGGGCTTCGGGGTCCTCTCCGAGATCGACCTGGCCGCGACCCTCAAGGCCAAGATCGGGGTGGAGCTGCCCCCGCAGGTCATTCTCGGGGCCTGCCGGCCGCCGCTGGCGCACGCCGCCATCGAGGCGGAACCGTCGATCGGCGTCTTCCTGCCGTGCAACGTCGTCGTCCGCGTCGATGACGCGGGCCGCACCGTCGTCGAAGCGATGAACCCCGAGTTCATGACCCAGATCGCGTCCGGCGAGGCCCTCGCCGCGGTCGCCGCCGACGCGAAGGCGCGCATCACCCGCGCCCTCGACGCCGTCGCAGCAGCCACGCCCGCGCGCTGACGCCCATCTGTCGCCGCACCAGCCGGCCTCGCTGACTCGCCCACTGACTCATCTGGCGAGTCAGTGGGCGCGAGTCACCGCGGGGTGACCCCTCCAACCCTCCCGTGCCGTATGCCGCCCAGCCGCCTCCCGAGGCCACGTGACCGCGGGAGCCAGCACAGCGGCATACGGCATTGCGTTGTCCGTGGCACGACCCGGGCCGTTTGGCCCTTGGCGACAGGGATCCCCAGGTCTGTGCTGGAGATCTGGCGAGACTGTCCTGTGAGGCCGACATGGTCCAGACGGCATCGGGACAACGCATCGTTCCCTCTCCGCCGG
>NZ_JAJJPG010000047.1:0-24364 GCF_032907665.1 Intrasporangium sp. | reverse complement strand
GAAGACGATGAAGAAGAAGCCGCCGGCCTTGGCGATGTACACCGGCATGAACGGGTAGCCGACGACGTTGTTGTTCGTCCGGCCCGGCCCGGGGTACTGCGTGTGCTTGTGCACGAAGACGAGCAGGATGTGGGCGGTGAACAGGGCCACGAGGATTGCGGGGATGAGCAGGACGTGCACCGAGTAGAGGCGCGGGATGATCATCTCGCCGGGGAAGGCGCCGCCGAAGATGAAGTAGGACAAGTAGGAGCCGATGACCGGCGCGGACTGGACGAAGCCGTTCATCGCGCGGATGCCGGTGCCGGAGAGGAGGTCGTCCGGGAGGGAGTAGCCAGCGAAGCCCTCGATCGCGGCGAGGAGCGACAGGATGGTTCCGAAGACCCAGTTGATCTCGCGCGGCTTGCGGAAAGCGCCGGTGAAGAACACCCGGGCCATGTGCACGAAGACCGCGACGACGAAGATCAGGGCGGCCCAGTGGTGGATCTGGCGGATGAGCAGGCCACCACGGATGTCGAACGAGATGTTGAGGGTGGAGCGGTAGGCGTCGGAGACGACGACACCTTGCAGCGGCACGTAGGAGCCGTCGTAGACGACCTGCGACTGGCTCGGCACGAACCAGAACGTGAGGAAGACTCCGGTGAGCAGGCAGACGATCATCGAGTACATCGCGATCTCGCCCAACATGAACGACCAGTGGTCGGGGAAGACCTTCTTGAGCAGGCCGGTCGTGCCCTTGGCTGCACCGGTCCGGTCATCGATCCAGCCGGCGATGCCGCCGAGCGGTTTCTGCTCTGCCTGTCGGCGGTCGGCTGCGTCGTCGCCTTCTCGCAGTGAGGCTGCGTGGCGGGGCTGGTAGGTGGCGCTCATCGCTTACGCTCCCAGAAGCTCGGCCCGACAGCCTCGGCGAAGCCCTCGGGTGCGACGAGGTAGCCCTCGTCGTCCACGGTGATCTTGAGTTGCGGCAGCGCACGCTTGGCCGGGCCGAAGATGACCTTGCAGTCCTCGGTGAGGTCGAAGGTCGACTGGTGGCACGGGCACAGCAGGTGGTGCGTCTGCTGCTCGTAGAGGCCCACCGCGCAGCCGACGTGCGTGCAGATCTTGGAGTAGGCGACAACACCGTCGACGCCCCAGTCCCTGGCCTTCTGGACCTTGATCAGGTTCGGGTCGAGGCGGATGAGGATGACTGCAGCCTTGGCCTTCCCCTCGAGGACGTGACGGCCCTCGTCGATGGAGTGCTGGAGTGTCTCCGGCATGACGTGGAAGACCGAGCCGTTGGTGACGTCCTCGAGCTTGATCGGGGTCATCTCCGGGTCACGCATGAGCCGGATCGGGTTGCCCCCGTTGTTCTCGGGGTCCCAGAGCGTCTCCTTCAGCTCCCCGACGGTGACGGGGCCGAGCGATCCGGCGACCTGCAGACCGAGGGGCAGGGCGAACAGGCCGAGAGCCCCACCGAGGGAGTACTTGAGCAGCGGCCGTCGCGTCAGGCCGGTCGTGTCGACGCCATCGGTGACGACCCCCACGGCCGCGGCCCGGGCCTCCGGGCTCGACGCCTGGGCGTGACGCTCCTCGACGACTTCCTCGTCGGACATGAGGGTCTTCGCCCAGTGCACGGCGCCGAGGCCGATGAAGAGGATGGAGACACCGAGCGAGAGCCCGAGCACGACGTTCTGGGTGCTGGCCTTGCCGACACCGGGGAGGAAGAAGGTCGCCTCGTCACGGATCGCGAAGTAGCTGATCACGAAGACCAGCGCGCCGAGCATGGAGATCCCGAACATCGTGGCGACCTGGCGCTCCGCACGCTTGGCGGCCTCCGGGTCCACGTCGGCAGCCCGATGGACGTGCTGCGGCAGGCCCGGGTTCTCGAAGGTGTCGGGCCCGGCCGCCAGCGATGCCGGCAGGACCTGCGCGTCACCGGAGACGGGTGCGACTGCTGCCCCCTCGACCGGAGCCGCAGTGGTCTCGTTGTCGTTCATCGGTTGGATGTCCTGTCGCTCATGATCGGGACTGTCGTGGTGAGGATGCCGTGGCCGAGGCTCATGCGGCCTTCTTGCCGAGCCAGACTGCGGCGCCGATGAGGATCCCCAGCATGAAGACCCAGGCGAAGAGGCCCTCGGACACCGGGCCGAGGTTGCCCAGGCTGAGCCCGCCGACACTGGTGGCCTCCTCCTGCGCCTTGAGGTAGGAGATGACCTTCTGCTTCGCCTCAGGAGTGAGGTTGGTGTCGCTGAAGACGGGCATCGACTGGGGTCCGGTCACCATTGCCGAGTAGATGTGTCGTGGCTCGACCCCGTCCAGCGCCGGGGCGTACTTGCCGCGCGTCAGGGCTCCTCCGGCGCCGGCGAAGTTGTGGCACATCGCGCAGTTGACGCGGAAGATCTCGCCGCCCTCGGCGATGGCCCGGTTGTTCTCCGGCGTACCGGGCTCGAGGACGGTGGTGAACTCCTCGTCGGGGATGGCAGGCCCGGGGCCGAGCGAGGCGACGTAGGCGGCGAGTGAGGCGATCTCGTCCTCGTCGAACTTCACCTCACCCCGCGGGGCCTGGACCGCCGGCTGCGCCATCGGCATGCGCCCGGTACCGACCTGGAAGTCGACCGCGGCGGCACCGACGCCGACGAGCGACGGCCCGGAGGCGGTTCCCTGGGCGTTCGTGCCATGGCACGAGGCGCAGTTGCCGAGGAAGAGCTGCTTGCCCTCCTCGACGGTGGCCGTCGCGACCGCCGCGGACGCGTTCGCGTCCTTGGGGGCGACGAACGAGTAGGCGCCACCCATGATGAGCAGGCCGACGAGGATGAGCAGCGCGATCGCGGCGGGGTGTCGTCGGCGTGCGGCCAAGGCGTTCACTGTGGGGTCCTGTCGTCCGTCGGGGCTGTGCGGGTGGTGCTGGTCCGGCGCGGCGGAGGCGGTGCGGCGGGGGTCATCGGAGGATGTAGATGGTCGCGAAGAGGGCGATCCACACGACGTCGACGAAGTGCCAGTAGTACGACGTCACCACGGCACCCGTCGCGTTGGCATGGGTGTAGCGCCGCGTCGTGAAGGTACGGGCGATGATGAGCAGGAAGGCGAGGAGGCCACCGGTCACGTGCAGTCCGTGGAAGCCGGTCGCCATGTAGAACACCGAGCCGTAGGCATCGGAGCTCAGGGTGACGTTCTCGTGGACGAGCTCCGCGTACTCCATGACCTGGCCGGCGATGAAGAACGCGCCGAAGAGGTAGGTCAGGACGTACCACTCCCGCATGCCCCAGTTCTTGATGTCGAGGAGGGAGCCGGTGCGGGCCTTCTGGCCGCGCTCTGCCTTCCACACACCGAGCTGGCACCACACGGAGGAGATGACGAGAACCAAGCAGTTGATCGAGGCGAAGACGATGTTCAGCTTGTCGACCTGCACCGCCCAGAGGTCGCCACGGACGGACCTGAGCTGGAAGTACACCGCGAAGAGACCCGCGAAGAACATGAGCTCGCTCGAGAGCCACACAATCGTGCCCACGGCCACCATGTTGGGACGGGTCGCCGGCCCATGGCCGGCTGCCGCTACTGCGCTGGAAGGAACTGCTGATGCTGTCGCCACGTCGGTCATTATTCCCACATTCGATGCCGAGTGTGTGAGCGACCCCCGGTTTTCGGTCCGGTCCTGACGAATTCGTGACGTTCTCGCACGTCAACTGGCATTCACAGCACGCGATGCGGGTGCCTCCCGGGCGATGACCCGTGGGCCGCGGGCTCGACGACGGGGGCCCGGGCCGCCCGCGCGCGGCGGACCTTCGTGGGCCGGTGTCCCACCCTCCGGCCCTCCCGGGAGGGCTCCTGAGGGGCCCGCGTCGCTGACCGGTAGCATCGGCAGCATGACCGCCTCGAACGAGATCGCCACCGAGTCCGCCGTAGGGCGCCCCGGCACCGCACCGCGGCACCAGGTCAGGGTGCTGCTCTACAGCGACGACATCACGACGCGTGACGCGGTTCGAGCCGCCGTGGGGCGGCGGCCGGCGAAGGACGTCGAGGTGGTGCGGTGGCTCGAGTGCGCGACCGCTGCCGCGGTCGTCACTGCGGTCGAGACGCAGCCGTTCGACCTCCTGATCCTCGACGGCGAGGCGGCGAAGGTCGGTGGCCTCGGTCTCGCGCGGCAGCTGAAGAACGAAGTGTTCAACTGCCCGCCCATCATCGTGCTGACCGGGCGTCCCCAGGACTCCTGGCTCGCGGCGTGGTCACTGGCCGACCTCGCGGTGCCCCACCCTCTCGACCCGATCGCCCTGACCTCTGCGGTCAACCTCCTCGCACGCTCCGCCGTGCCGACTGCCTGAGCCGACCCGAGCGATGACGCAGGGCGACGATCTCTCCTGGCCTTCGATCTACACGGACCTCATCGCCGGCCGTGACCTCGAGCGCGCGGCGGTCGAGTGGGCCATGGCCCAGATCATGGACGGCGAGGCGACCCCGGCCCAGATCGCGGGCTTCCTCATCGGGCTCCGGGCCAAGGGCGAGAGCGTCGACGAGATGCGGGGTCTTGCCGAGGTCATGCTGTCGCGGGCGCACCGTATCGAGGTCGAGGGGCCGAGCCTCGACGTCGTCGGCACCGGGGGCGACCGGGCCCACACCGTCAACATCTCGACGATGGCCTCCATCGTCGCGGCGGCGGCCGGCATCCGCGTGGTCAAGCACGGCAACCGTGCGGCGTCCTCGTCGTCCGGTTCCGCGGACGTCCTCGAGGCGCTCGGGGTCGACCTCTCGCTCACCCCGGAGCGGGTTGTCGAGGTGGCCCTGGAGGCAGGCATCAGCTTCTGCTTCGCCCAGACCTTCCACCCCTCGTTCCGCCATACTGCCGTCC
The DNA here is from genome assembly GCF_032907665.1 of Intrasporangium sp. Lineage (GTDB taxonomy): Bacteria > Actinomycetota > Actinomycetes > Actinomycetales > Dermatophilaceae > Intrasporangium. Next base: position 19,545 of record NZ_JAJJPG010000047.1, on the reverse strand, counting down.
CGCGGCGCGAGCTCGGCGTCGGGAGTGCCTTCAACTTCCTCGGGCCCCTGACCAATCCCGCCCAGCCCACCTACGCCGCCATCGGCTGTGCCGACGCCGGCATGGCTCCGCTCCTGGCCGGGGTCTTCGCGAGCCGCGGGAAGGACGCCGCGGTGTTTCGCGGCGACGACGGCCTCGACGAGGTGACGGTGTCCACGACGACGCGCGTGTGGTGGGTTCGTGATGGCCAGGTGCGGAGCCGCACGGTGGACCCGACTCGGCTCGGGCTCGGCCTGCACCCGACGGAGGACCTGCGTGGCGGCGACGCCGTGCACAATGCCCACGTCGTCCGCGACATCTTCGCCGGCGCCACCGGTGCGGTCCGGGATGCGGTGCTGCTCAACGCGGGCATCGCCCTCGCCCTGACCCAGCCCGACTCCGGTGGGGACCAGGAGTCCTTCGAGCGCGACCTGCGCACCGGCATGGACCGGGCCGCTGCGGCCATCGACTCAGGGGAAGCGACCCGGACCGTCGACCGGTGGATCAGGGCAACCCGTTCGTGACCGCTGCGCTTCGGGTGGCCGGGTGACCTAGTCGCCGTCGAGGCCCAGGCTGAAGGCGGCCTCGAGGTCGTGCGACGAGTACGTGCGGAAGGCGATGTGCGTGGACGTGCCCATGACGCCCTCCACCTTGCTCAGCCGGTCGGCGATGACGTCCGCGAGCTCCTCGTGCGCGCGCACCCGCACCATGGCGATGAGGTCGGCGTCCCCGGTGACGGAGTAGACCTCGGACACGCCGGGGATCTCGGCGATCTCCTCCCCGGCCTCGGGGATGCGGTTGACCTCGCAGTTGATCAGGACGATGGCGGTGATCACGGCACCACCTTATCCGGCACGTCGCAAGCGACCGCGGACGCGGGTGCGTCCGGCGTCCCGTCCCGCGTCCAGCCCGGCGTCCCGGTCGAAACCGATCACCTCGAGGGCGGCGGTCACGGCCGGCTCGAGCTCGCGCCGCAGGGCGCCCGCGCCGCCGATGGGGCAGGTCCAGGACCCATCCAGCTCGACGATGCGGACACCGGGCGTCTCGAGCCAGCGCAGCAGGATCTCGGTCTCCTCGGTCAGGGCGGCCATCGCGCCGGCGCCGGGCGCGGGCACCACCTCGGCCGTGGCCTGGAGGTTCCGCACATGGATCATCGGATCGGCCCCACGCGGGCTGACGACCGTGCCGGCGAGTCGGCCGTATCTGATGCACACGAGCTCCCACCCGCCGGCCTCGTGCCGTCGGGCCGCGACGAGCTCGGCTGCCTTGGTGAGCGGGGCGAGCCGTTGGGAGCGGGCTGCGCCCCGGACCAGCTGGAGGAAGCGGTCCCTGACCAGGGCGGCATCCTCGAACCGCTCCTGAGCCGCGAGCTCCTCGAGGCGGGCGCGGAACCGGTCGCCCCCTGCCCGGGCGTCACCCGAGAAGAGGGCCCTGCACTCCGCGACGACACGGTCGTAGTCGGCCTCGGACTGGGCGCCGGTGCACGGTGACCCGCAGCGACCGAGCTCGGCGAGCGCACACGCGGACTCCCGGCCGGTGATGCGCTGCGTGCATCGGCGGAGGGGGACGATCTCGTGGACGGCGTCCACGGCGGCCTGCGCGGAGAGACGCGATCGGAAGGGCCCGATGTAGTGCCCCGCGTCGTCGCGGACGCGGCGGACGATCGACAGACGCGGGAACCGGTCGCTCGTCAGCTTGACCCAGACGGCGCGCCGGGCGTTCTTCGAGCGCCGGTTGAAGCGGGGTTTGTGCTCGTCGATGAGGCGCAGCTCGCGCACCTGGGCCTCGAGCGAGGTCTGGCAGACGACAGGTGTCACGGCGTGGGCCAGCCTGACCATGTCGGCCATCCGGCTGCGCTGCTCGGACGCCGTGAAGTAGGTCCGCACCCGAGACCGGATGTCTCGGCTGGTCCCGACGTAGAGGACGCGGCCCTCGCCGTCCTTGAAGAGGTAGACGCCGGGGGCGTGGGGGAGGGGGTCGGCGAGGAAGCGCTTGCGACGCTGGGCGGGAGTGACCCGTGAGGTGTAGCTGGCGAGCTCCTCGAGCGTGTGGACGCCCAGGTTGCCGACGCGCTCGATGAGGCCGTGGAGCACGTCGACGGTGGCGCGCGCGTCGTGCAGCGCGCGGTGGTCGGGGGTCGTGCGGGCCGCGAAGACCCGAGCCAGGGACGACAGCTTGTGGTTGGGGGCCTCGTCGTGGGTGACGAGCTGGCGAGCGAGCGTCAGCGTGTCGAGCACCTCGAAGCCGGGCCATGGCGTGCCGGTGCGGCGTGCGGCCGACTTGAGGAAGCTGAGGTCGAAGCCGGCGTTGTGGGCCACGAGCACGCTGCCGGCGGCGAACTCGAGGAACGCGGGGAAGGCGGACTCGATGCGTGGGGCATCGGCCACCATCGAGTCGGTGATGCCGGTGAGCACCGAGATGAAAGCCGGGATCGGCTCAGCGGGGTTGACGAGGGTCTGGAACTCGCCGAGCACCTCGCCACCGCGGACCTTGACCGCTCCGATCTCGGTGATGCCGCACTGCTCCGGGCTCCCGCCCGTCGACTCGAGGTCCACGACGACGAAGGTGACGTCCGCCAGGCGAGTGCCGAGGTCGTCGAACGTCGCCTGGATCGCCTGCATGGGATGACCGTATGCCGCTGGGCTGACACTGCCTCGAAGGCGCGGCGGGCACGGGCCGGACTCGGTCCAGATCTGCCGCCCGCCACCGTCACGCCACTCGCCTGCCGTGCCGTGGCGCTGTCAGTGCGCCCCCATAGCGTGTTCTTCGACAGCTCGCAACGACGAAGAAGGGCGGAGCCGATGATGCTCATCGACTGCCAGACCTGCCCCGTCAGGGACGTCCACTGCGCTGACTGCATGGTGACGGCACTGGCGGCCATCCCTGTGGGGGCGCCGGATGCCGACACGGGACTGCCACTCGACCGCGGCGAGCGTCGGGCAGTGTCCGTGCTGCTCGCTGCGGGCCTCGTGACGCACGAGACGGCGAGCGCGGCACGCGCGCTGCCGGAGGACCATCCGACGCCGATCCGACTGGGCCGCACGGCGGGGTGAAGCTCCGGCGGGTCACCCGCCGGTGCGCTCGTGCCACGATGGCGCCATGCGATGCGCCGACCCTGTCGCCGCGGCCCTCGCCGGGATGATCGCGTCCACGGTGGTGGGCGCGTGCTCTGCTCCGGCCGCCACGGATGGGCCCTTCGTGGCTGCGCAGTCCGTGGCGGGTGTGCGACCTGCGACGGCATCACCCCTCGTGCGCGCGGAGGCGTGGCGCGAGGTCCGGAGCACCTTGGGCACGGAGATGATGAGGGTTCGCGCAGCCGCAGTCGAGCCGGCAGACGAGCGTGCCTGGCTCGCGCGAGTGGGCGAGCGCATCAGGCCCGAGCAGCAGCAGATCCTGTCCCGGATGGGCTCGATCGGCGTGGAACGGGTGCGGCTTCGAGCGATCGAGGAGACGGTCCCTCCGGCTGCGGCCGTGCCTGGCTCGTCCGTGAGCTGGGAAGCCCGGGCGACGCTGGACTACCGGATCGCGGGATTCGACGAGTCACCCCGCGCCTTCACCCTCGACGTCACGTTCACCGCGGACCCCGCCCGACCCCGGGCGACAGCGGTCATCACTGGCTCCCGTCCCGGCGAACGTCCCGAGCCGTGGGACCTCGCCGGTCTCCAGGTCCGTCGCACCGAGGACGCCCTCGTCCTCGCCGCCGGGGACGCCGCGGACGTCGCTGAGGTGGCCGACCGGGCGGCGGCGGCGGCGCGACAGGTGTCGGGCGTGCTGGGTTCTGCGGCGGTCGCAGTCTGGGTCGTGCCGGCGAGTGATGCCGAGGCAGCGCGCCTGCTCGGTCGGGACGAGGGTGGCCTCCGCGGCGTCGCTGCAGCGACGGACGGCCCCATCGGCCCGGGAAGCCCGGCCGGCGCGGACCGCATCGTCCTCGTCCCGAGTGCATGGTCGGCTTTGAGCGCGGTGGGCCGGGACGTCGTCCTGACCCATGAGCTGACGCACGTGACAACGCGTCGCACGTCGATGCGGTTGCCTCCCCTCTGGCTGTCGGAGGGACTTGCCGAGTTCATCGCCTATCGCGACGTCGACCTCCCCGAGACCGAGGTCGTGCGGTCGGCGCTCGGCCGGGTCCGATCGGCCGGTCTGCCGGCGGACCTCCCCACGGCGCGTGACTTCGACTCGGTCGGAGGCGACCTCGAGGTCGCCTACGGCCAGTCGTTGCTCGTCGCACGGACGATCGCCGACCGGCACGGCACCGCTGCGCTCGTCGGCCTTTTCCGTGCTGTCAACGACGGCTCCGCCCTTCCCGGTCGGGTGGGAGAAGACGCGGATGCAGCCACAGACCACTTCCTGGAGCGTCGGCTCGGAACCGACCGTCACACCATCGTCGAAGCGTGGCGGTCGCGGCTCGCCGTGCTGGCCTCGACAAACCGATGACGGCCGGGATCCCGTTGGGATCCCGGCCGTCTCGGTCTGACGTGGTTCAGGAGTAGAGGCTCTCCACGTCCTGGTCGTAGTCCTTGAGGACGATGTTGCGCTTCATCTTCAGGGACGGCGTCAGGTAGCCGTTGGCCTCGGTGAAGTCGCCCGGCAGGACGGCGAACTTGCGGATCCCCTCCGCCTTGCTCACGGCCTCGTTCGCGCGGTCGACAGCCTGCTGGAGCACCTCGAGCACCTTGGGGTGGGTGCGGGCCTCCTCGATCGACACGTTGTCGAGGCCGTGCGCGGGTGCCCACAGGGGCCACATCTCGGCGTCGAGCGTGACCAACGCTCCGATGAAGGGCTTCTGGTCGCCGACCACGATGCACTGCGAGACAAGAGGGTGGGACCTGAGCCGGTCCTCGAGGACGGCCGGGGCGACGTTCTTGCCGCCGGCGGTCACGATGATCTCCTTCTTGCGGCCGGTGATGCGGAGGTAGCCGTCCTCGTCGAGGTCTCCGAGGTCACCGGTGTGGAACCACCCGTCCCGGATGACCTCCGACGTGGCCTGGTCGTTCTGGTGGTAGGAGCTGAAGACGCCGACGCCCTTGACGAGGATCTCGCCGTCATTGGCGATGCGGACGGCCGTGCCGGGAAGGGGCGGGCCGACTGTGCCGATCTTCACCTTGGCCGGGATGTTCACGGAGAGGGGGGCCGTGGTCTCGGTGAGACCGTACCCCTCGAGGATGTTGACGCCGATCCCTCGGAAGAAGTGACCGAGACGGGTGCCGAGAGGGGCTCCGCCGGAGATGGCGTAGCGCACGCGACCACCCATGGCGGCACGGAGCTTGCCGTAGACGAGCCTGTCGAAGATGGCGTGCTGGAGCCTCAGGCCGATGCCCGGGCCCCGCTCGTCGAGCGACTCGCTGTAAGCGATCGCCACCGTGGCGGCCCGGAGGAAGATCTTGTCCTTGCCGCCGGCCGCGGCCTTGGCCTCGGCGGAGTTGAAGATCTTCTCGAAGACGCGGGGCACCGCGAGGACGAAGGTCGGTTGGAAGCTGCCGAAGTCGTCGAGGATCGACTTGATGTCAGGGGCATGGCCGATGCGCACCGGTGCGGCGACGCAGAGCACCTCGATGAACCGGGCGAAGACGTGGGCGAGGGGGAGGAAGAGCAGGGTCGAGGCACCCGGCGTGAGGACCTCGTCGCCGAGCTTCGCGATGGCGTTCTCGGCGAGGTCGAGGAAGTTGCCGTGGGTCAGCTGGACACCCTTCGGGCGACCTGTGGTGCCAGAGGTGTAGATGATCGTGGCGACCGTGGTGCGGTCGAGGCCGGCGCGCGCCTCGAGGAGGGCGGCGTCGGACACGTCCGCACCACGCGCCTTGAGGGCCTCGAGGCCACCACCGTCGATCTCGATGATCTCCTCGAAGCCGGGCAGTCGGTCGCGGACGTCCTCGACGATCTCGCGGTGGCGGGGGGCCTCGACGACGACGTGTCGCGTGCCGGAGTCGAGCAGGATCCACTCGACCTGCTCGGGAGAGGAGGTCTCGTAGATGGGAACGACGACGGCACCAGCGGTCCATGCCGCGAAGTCGACGAGCGTCCACTCATAGCGCGTGCGCGACATGAGGCCGACACGCTCCCCCGGCTTGATGCCGGCGGCGATCAGTCCCTTGGCGACGGCGGTCACGTCGTCGGCGAACTCGGCCCACGTGACGTGTGTCCAATGGCCGGCTGGGCTCTTCTTCGAGAAGGCGCCCTCCCCGGGTGAGTTGTCGGCGTTGCGCCGGGGAAGGTCGGCGAGCGTCCCTTCGGTGGTCTTCGGGGCGATTGGGGCGACGTCCATGTCCTTCACGGTGACTCCTGGTGATCGGGTACTGCTTGCACCATACCGGCGAGTAGGTCGGTCGGCGGCTCGTTCGTGACGTGGAGGTCGACACACCAGAGGGAGGCCGTGGGCCTGACCGCTGCCGGTCGTGATGACACCATCATCCACCTCGCGCACCGATCATCCTTCGGTGGTCGCTTCGGTGGTGCTTCGGTGGTCGTCGTCGAGAGGCGGCACCCCTGCGGGGACGCGATAGCCTTCGGCGCATGGCCGATCGCACGGAGTCCATCATCATCATCGATGCCCCGCCGGGTGAGGTGCTCGACATCATCGCCGACTTCGAGGCCTACCCCGAGTGGGCGAGCGAGGTGAAGCAGGTGGCCATCCTCGCGGAGGAGGGCGACGGCTGGGCCGACCAGGTGGAGTTCACCCTGGACGCCGGGGCGATCAAGGACACCTACGTGCTCGACTACGAGTGGGACATCGACGAGGACGGCACGGGCGTGCTGACCTGGTCGCTGGTCAGGGCCACGGTCCTCAAGGAGATGAGCGGCTCCTACACCCTCGAGGACATCGGCGACGCGACGAAGGTCACCTACCGCCTCACCGTCGACCTCAAGATCCCGATGATCGGCCTGCTCAAGCGCAAGGCAGAGAAGGTCATCGTCGATACCGCTCTCAAGGAGCTCAAGAAGCGCGCCGAGGCCTGACGCCGTGACCGACACGAGAGACGCAGCATCCGGAGCCCCACCGGGTTCGGTCGCCCATGAGGCGGCGCTGCTCGTCGACCTCCTCTCCTCGCGGGGGTGGGGCGGGCAGGCCGGGCAGGCCGGCGAACGGTCGGAGCCGGCAGGCCCCGACCCCACGTCGGGTCGGGACGAGTGCACGTGCGGCGGCACGACGCCTGCCGCGTGCCGGCTGTGCCCGGTCTGTCAGCTCATCGCCCTCGTGCAGAAGGTGAGCCCGGAGGCGCTCGAGCAGGTCGCGGAGGTCATCGACCTCGCGGCCACCGCACTGCGCGACCTCGCCCAGGCCCAACGGGACAGGAAGGCGGGGGGCGCCGGCTCCTCGACCCCGACCGCGGACACCGAGCACCCGTGACGCGCAAGCTCGCCATCGGTATCGACATCGGTGGCACCAAGGTCGCGGGAGGTCTGGTCGACGAGGACGGCGGCATCGCCCACCGTGCGTGGCGTGAGACGCCCCACCGCTCGACCTCGCCCGCCGTCGTCGAGGACACCATCGTCGAGTGCGTCGAGGAGCTGATGGCGGACGCCGATCCCGCCGACGTCGTCGCCGTCGGCATCGGGGCGGCAGGATTCGTCTCCGAGGACGGCGCCACGGTTCTCTTCGCGCCTCATCTGGCCTGGCGCAACGAGCCTCTCCGTGGCCGGCTCGCCGGGCGGATCCCGAGGCCGGTGACGGTCGACAACGACGCCAACGCCGCGGCGTGGGCGGAGCACACCTTCGGCGCCGCTCGGGGGGAGTCGCACGTTGTGGTCATCACCCTGGGGACGGGCATCGGCGGAGCGCTCATCATCGACGGGCAGGTCCAGCGGGGCCGTTACGGGGTCGCCGGTGAGTTCGGGCACATGCAGGTCGTCCCGGGCGGCACACGCTGCGAGTGCGGCAACCGTGGGTGCTGGGAGCAGTACGCGAGCGGCAACGCCCTCGTTCGCGAGGCGCGGGCCATGATGGGGGCGGGCTCTCCCGTGGTGGCGGACCTCGTGGACCGGGTCGGCGGTGACGTGAGGGCGCTGACCGGGCCTGTGATCACGGCAGCTGCGCGTGACGGCGACCTCACGGCGCGGGAGCTCATCGCCGAGATCGGCGACTGGCTCGGTGTCGGCATGGCCAACCTCGCCGCAGCCTTCGATCCCGCCCTTTTCGTCATCGGGGGTGGGGTGAGCGCCGCCGACGAGCTGCTCCTCGGCCCTGCCCGCGAAGCCTTCAGGCGCCAGCTCCCCGGTCGTGGCTATCGGCCTGAGGCGCGCATCGTCCGGGCCCGGCTGGGTGCGGACGCCGGCCTCATCGGGGCAGCGGAGCTCGCCCGCGCGGGACGATGACTCCGTCGGTCGACCGGGCGCCCTCCCGTCCCGCGACACCGCGGCCGCAGACCGCCGACGTGCTGCGCGTCATGAGCTACAACGTGCAGGACTTCACCGCCGATCGAGGGGCGGCTGCCCGGGTCGTGCGCGCCGTGGGACCGGATGTCCTGTGCCTCCAGGAGGTCCCGCGCAGGCTGACCACGGAGTTCCGACTGCCGGCCTTCGCACGTGAGTGCGGGCTCTACTGGGCGGGCGGGCGCATCGGCACCGGGGGCACGGCGGCCCTCACCGCGCTCCGGGTGCGGGTTCACGCGTCATCGGGGCACCGACTCGGGGTGCGCTTCCCCGACCGGACGCGCGGGTTCGCTGCCGTGGACGTCTCGCTCCCGGGCTGGCTCCCGATCAGCGTCCTCAGCGTTCATCTCGGCCTCCGCCCCGACGAGCGCGAGGAGCACGCCGAGGCGATCGTGTCACGCCTGGCGGACCGGTCCGTCGTCGCGGGCGACCTCAACGAGGGCAGCGACGGAGGCGCCTTCGGCAGGTTCGTCGGCCGCCTCGCCCAGGCGTCAGGCGCCCGGCCCACCTATCCCTCGGATCATCCACGGGCGGTCCTCGACGTCATCTTCGCCAGTCGAGACCTCACTGCACTCCCTGAGTCGGAGGCCGAGCTGTCCCGGCTGGACCCCGATGACCTCGCCGCAGCCTCGGACCACCGCCCGGTCTGGGTCGACATCGCGAGGGCATCGCCGTGAGCTCGAGCGTGCTGGTCGTGCCGGACGTGCCGGACCGCCCGCTGCTCAGCTCACCCGGGGCGTTGCCAGGAGACGCGCGAGCGTCCGGAGCCCTGCGGCATACGGCACCCCGGACTCCACCGTCGAGGGCGGAGTCCGCCCCGGCTCAGACCCGGGTGCCGTCGTCGAACGGATCTCGCTCGGTGCCACCACGCAGGACGAGCAGCACGAAGCCGACGACGATCATCGCGATCGCCGTGACGATCCACCACGCGCTGCCGCCTCGATCGAAGAACAACACGTAGAGCAGCAGGAGGGGGCCGCCGCCGAGTCCGCCGACGATGGCCCAGAACATCGGGTCCTCCTCGGCAGTGGGAAGGTCCATCTCGGTCGGAGGCGTGAAGTGGTCCTCGTCATCCCGATCCACCGACTCGAGCAGTTCGTCGACGTCCTCGTCGGGCGGCTCGGCTCCTCGCCACACGTGCGGAGTCGTCGGCGCGATCGGCAGGTTGAGGCCGGAGTCCTTGACGCCGCCGGGCACGGACCGGCCCGGGGGAGGCGTCGGCTCAGGGGACGGACCGGGCCCGTCGGGCTCGCGCACGTCCGGCTCAGCCACGTCGGACCGCGCGTCCGACCCGCTCACGTCAGACGGCAACCCACCCTCAGCGACAGCGTCGGCGGCGAGCGGCGTCGACGCGGACCGCTGGGGGTCGGGTGCCTCGGCCTCCCACCCCGCGACGATGCGCTCGAACTCCGCGTCGAGGTCCCGATCATTCACGACACAGATCCTCGCACGGGGTACCGGGCGGGCGCGAGTGCCGTAGGCTGCTCGCGGCAGATGTGGGAGGTGGCGAAGGGTTGTTCTACTGGGTGCTGAAGACGATCGTCCTCGGGCCGATCCTCAAGCTGCTCTTCCGGCCCTGGGTCGAGGGCGAGGAGCACCTGCCCGAGGAGGGCGCCGCCATCCTCGCCTCGAACCACCTGTCCTTCTCCGACTCGGTCTTCCTGCCCCTCATGGTGAAGCGACGGGTCACCTTCCTCGCCAAGAGCGACTACTTCACCGGCAACGGGATCAAGGGCTGGCTCACCAAGGCGTTCTTCAAGGGCATCGGCCAGGTGCCCGTTGACCGCTCGGGCGGCAAGGCGAGCAGTGCTGCCCTCAACTCCGGCCTCCGGCTGCTGCGCAGAGGTGAGCTGCTCGGCATCTATCCCGAAGGCACCCGTTCCCCGGACGGCCGGCTCTATCGGGGGCGGACGGGCGTCGCACGCATGGCGCTCGAGTCCGGCGCACCTGTCATCCCCGTGGCGATGATCGACACGGACAAGGCCCAGCCGCCGGGCAAGCTCACGCCGCGGATCATGCGGATCGGCGTTCGCATCGGCAAGCCGCTCGACTTCTCGCGGTACGAGGGCATGGAGGACGACCGCTTCGTCCTTCGCTCGATCACCGACGAGATCATGTACGAGCTCATGCTCCTGTCCGGCCAGGAGTACGTCGACATGTATGCGACGTCGATGAAGGACCGGCTCGTCGCGGCGGCCCGGGCCAAGGCGCGCGAGCTCCAGGAGGCGGCCAAACCGGGCAGTGCGGCGCCGGAGCTCGAGGAGGCCCTCGATGCGGCGGAAGGGCGGCCGGTCGTCCCGCGCACACCGACGGTCCCCCGGAGCGACGCCGAGAGCGGAGTGTCGGGCGAGCGGCCTGCAGCGGACAGCGACCCCAAGGGGCGCGGCGACATAGAGGAGGCATCCTGACGGCCATGCGGACGGTCCGGTTCGAGGCGGGCCGCGGGTCAGCCGTCCCTGTGACCGAGGTGCTCGCTGACGAGCACGCCGTGGTGCGCGGACTGTGGCGAGCCGTCGACGTCTTCCGCATCCTGGCCTTCGCCTATGCCGGCTACTCGCTGTGGCTGCGGCGCACCGAGGTGGCCGACTTCCGGCTGGCCATTCTCGTCCTCGCGGTGCTGGCCGGGTGGACCATCGTCCAGACCGTGCGACCGATGCGCTCCGAGCGGGCCTACGCCATCGAGCTCGCCCTCGGGTGCAGCGCGATTCTCGCGACCCGACTCGTCGACCACGACTGGGTCATCACGGGCGGCGCCAAGACGATTCCCTCGATCTGGCCGTCCGCCGCGATCGTCGGCTGGGCCATCCTGCGGGGCTGGCGGGGAGGGGTCGTCGCGGCATCGGCCGTCGCGGCCGCCTCATTCGTCGAGGTGGTCCACCCCACCGGCAACACGATCACCAACTCCGTCTTCGGACTGCTCCTCGGCGGGTGCCTCGGCTACTGCGTCGACCTCGCCCGCGCAAGTCACGCGACCTTGGCCGAGGCGATGCGGCGCGATGCTGCCCGTGCGGAGCGTGACCGCCTGGCCCGCACCGTCCACGACGGGGTCCTCCAGACCCTCGCCTACATCCACCGACGCGGGCAGGACCTCGGCGGCGATGCCGCAGCCCTGGGTGCGATGGCAGCGGAGCAGGAGCGGATCCTGCGCACCCTCGTCAGCCGGGCTGATCTCGACGAGGTCAACCGGGCCGTCAGCGGCCACGCGGACCTGCGCGCACTGCTCGGTCACATCGAGTCCGACCTCGTCCACCTCGTCGCCCCCGCCGAGCCGGTTCTCGTCCCGCGACGCGTCGGCGACGAGGTCGTCGCCGCAGTGGGGGCCGCCCTGGACAATGTGCACAAGCACGCCGGTCCCGGGGCAGAGGCCTGGGTGCTCGTCGACGACGACGACGGGGAGGTGGGCGTGACGATCCGCGACTCCGGGCGGGGCTTGGAGCCAGGACGCCTCGACGCTGCGCGCGGCGAGGGCCGGCTCGGCATCGCCTCGAGCATCAGGGGTCGGCTCGAGGACCTCGGGGGCACCGCGATCGTCCAGTCCGGACCGGCCGGCGGCACCGTGGTGGAACTGCGCATCCCGGCGCGGAGGGACCGATGACCGCCGACACCCCGTCGATCCGGGTCGTCGTCGCAGACGACCACCCGATGTGGCGTGACGCCGTGGCGCGGGACCTGGCGGATGCCGGCTTCGATGTCGTGGCGACGGCCGACGACGGCCGTGCCGCCGTCGACCGCACGAGGGCGACCGACCCCGATGTCCTCGTCCTCGACCTCAACCTCCCGGGCCTCACGGGACCGGAGGTCTGCGCCGCTCTCTCGACTGCAGGCGTGCGGACCCGGACGCTCATCCTCTCAGCGAGCGGGGACCACCACGACGTCCTCGCCGCCGTCAAGGCCGGCGCCCTGGGGTACCTCGTCAAGTCAGCCGGGCGGGAGGAGTTCATCGCCGCGGTCCGCGCCACGGCCGCGGGCGAGCCGGTCTTCACGGCCGGCCTTGCCGGCCTCGTCCTCGGTGAGTTTCGCCGGACGCGCTCCGGGCGCACCGAGCCGGGTCTGCGGCACCGTCCCGTGCCCGAGCTGACCGAGCGGGAGACCGAGATCCTCAAGTATGTCGCCACAGGTATGGGCTACAAGGAGATCGCCGCGACCCTCTTCCTGTCGCACCGCACGGTCCAGAACCACGTGCAGAACATCTTCGGCAAGCTGCACATGAACAATCGTGTCGAGCTCGTGCGGTTCGCGTTGGAGCGCGGCATCGACCCGGTCGACCCGACCTGAGCACCAGCCAAGCCGCTCGACGACGGGACTGGCGGGACGGTGGATCTCCTGGGAGGGGTTTCGGGATGCGGACCCGGGCAGGAGCACCCCCCGGTGGCGACTACCCTGAATGGGTGACAATGACCACCGACGCCACCGCTGGGCAAGGTTTCACCGACCCCGCCGCGGGAGCCGAGGCCCTGGCAGAGCTCAACGCCGCCGCGACCGAGCTCGAGGCCGCGCAGCAGCCGAACTGGCCCGACACCGCTGCCCTCTCCGAAGTGGTCGAGACCCTCGCGTCGTATCCGCCCCTCGTCTTCGCAGGCGAGTGCGACCAGCTCACCCAACGCATGGCCGCGGCGTCCGTCGGGGAGGCCTTCGTCCTCCAGGGTGGCGACTGCGCCGAGACGTTCGCCTCGGCGACCGCGGACAACATCCGTGACCGGATCAAGACGATCCTCCAGATGGCGGCGGTGCTGACCTACGGCGCCAGCGTGCCCGTCGTCAAGGTGGGTCGGATGGCCGGCCAGTACGCAAAGCCGCGATCGTCGTCGGTCGAGACCCGCGAGGGCGTCACCCTGCCGGCCTTCCGCGGCGACATGGTCAATGACTTCGCGTTCCACGAGGCGGCCCGCCAACCCGACCCGCAGCGACTCGTCAGGGCCTACCACGCAAGCTCGGCCACGCTGAACCTCGTCCGGGCGTTCACGACCGGTGGTTACGCCGACCTGCGTTACGTGCACGAGTGGAACCGCGGCTTCGTCGCCAACTCTGCGAACGCCCGCTACGAGAAGATCGCCCGCGACATCGACAAGGCGATGCGCTTCATGGCCGCGTGCGGTGCCGACTTCGAGGCGATGCGCACCGTCGAGTTCTACGCCGCCCACGAGGCACTCGTGCTCGACTACGAGCGCCCCCTGACACGCATCGACTCGCGCACCGGCCGTCTCTACGACACGTCGGGGCACTTCGTGTGGATCGGTGAGCGCACCCGCCAGCTCGACGGTGCACACATCGACTTCGTGTCGCGGATCAGCAACCCCATCGGCGTCAAGCTCGGCCCCAAGGCCGACATCGACGAGGTCCTGCGGATGATCGACAAGGTCGACCCAGACCGGACTCCGGGACGGCTCACCTTCATCACGAGGATGGGGGCGAACTCCATCCGGGACGCCCTGCCCGCCCTCATCGACAAGGTGACCGCGTCCGGTTCGACGGTGACGTGGATCTGCGATCCCATGCACGGCAACACGTTCGAGTCCTCGACCGGCTACAAGACCCGCGACTTCGAGCAGATCGTCGAGGAGGTGCGAGGCTTCTTCGAGGTGCACCGGTCGCTCGGCACGGTGCCCGGGGGGATCCACGTCGAGCTCACCGGCAATGACGTGACCGAGTGCCTCGGCGGCGCCGAGAAGATCATCGACTCCGACCTCGAGAAGCGTTATGAGTCGGTCTGCGACCCGCGCCTGAATCATCAGCAGTCGCTCGAGCTCGCCTTCGTCGTCGCCGAGATGCTCGGGCAGGCCTGACCGTGACGCCAGCGGGGACGGCCTCCTCCGGGATCCGCGCCGACCTGCTGAGCGACACCGTCACCCGGCCGGGAGTCGCAATGCGGGAGGCGATGGCCACGGCGCTGGTCGGCGACGACGTCTTCGGCGAGGACCCGACCATCCGCGAGCTCGAGGAGCGCGTGGCTGCGCTCCTCGGCCACGAGGCGGGGCTCTTCACGCCGTCCGGCTCGATGGCCAACCAGCTCGGCGTGCGCCTGCATGTCAGACCCGGCGAGGAGCTGGTGGGTGACTCCCTCGCGCACGTGCTGCGGGCAGAGCTCGGCGCGGCAGCCATCCTCTCGGGGATCTCGTCGCGCACCTGGGTCTCCGAGCGGGGCCGGTTCCGGGCCGAGGACGCCGCGTCGCTGATGATCACCGGGGTCGGTCCCTACCAGGTGTGCACGGCACTGGTGATCGTCGAGAACACCCACAACTTCGGCGGCGGCACGGTCCAGTCCATCGAGGAGATCCGGCGTGCGCGAGAGCTGACCCGCGAGCGGGGCGTCGCGATGCACCTCGACGGTGCGCGGCTGTGGAATGCCCATGTGGCGACGGGCGTCCCCCTGGCGGACTACGGCCGCGAGTTCGACACGGTCTCGGTGTGCCTGAGCAAGGGACTCGGTGCGCCCGTCGGCAGTGTCCTCGTCGGGTCGGCCGACGCCATGGCGGAGGCGCGCGTCTGGCGCAAGCGCTTCGGCGGGGGAATGCGTCAGGCAGGCATCCTCGCAGCTGCGGGCCTGTGGGCCCTCGAGCACCACATCGACCGGCTCGCCCTGGACCACGGGCGGGCTCGCCGTGCCGCCGAGGCGATGGCGGAGGCGGTGCCCGGGTGTGTCGAGCCGGCAACGGTCGAGACCAACATCGTCATCGTGGACGTGGCCGCGGCCGGGTGGGCGGCGCCCGAGTTCGTCGCGGCGGCGCTCCAGCGGGGCGTGCGCAGCTACGCGGTCGATCCCCGAGCGGTCCGCCTCGTGTGGCACCTCGACGTGGACGACGAGGCGACCGACCACGCGATCGACGTGCTCTGCACCCTTCTGTCCGAGCACGGTCCGTCCCTCCCTCCCTCCTGAGACCACGGCCCGCCGGCGCTGTGCGCTCTTCCGACGGAGTGCTGGTGGCACGACCCCCCGTCGCCGGTGGGTGCGGGCCGGGTGGGCTGCGTTGCGGGACCGGGCACTCTGCCGTCGGGGGTGGGCGGGGCGTCGTGTGGCCGTATGCCGCCCAGCCGGGCCCAGCGGCATACGACATCTCCCGGGGTGGCGGGGCCTCAGACCTCGTGGTGCAGCGTCTCCACGGGCAGCTCGCCCGGGCGTCGACGGGCGAGCAGCTCCACAGCGAACATCGCGGAGAGGACGAGCGCGCCCCCGATGACCATCCGCCCCGTCATCGACTCGCCTCCCAGCGAGACCGCGAAGAGGGTTGCGAAGACCGGCTCCATCGTCATGACGATCGCGGCTCGGGTGGCGGACATGTGCGCCTGCGCCCAGGTCTGCGCCCAGAGGGCGGCGATGCTCGCGAAGACGACCATGTAGAGCACGGAGGCCCAGTGTCCGGGCGTCGTGGGCAGGACGAGACCTCCGGGAGCGGCGCCGATCGTCGTGAGCACGGCGATGACGACCATCTGGACGACGGACAACCCGGTGGCGATCTCGTGTGAGCTGTGGCGTCCGAGTCCGACGATGTGGAGGGCGTACAGGGCTGCGGCGAGCAGCGTGAGCGCCTCTCCGGCGCCGACCGAGAAGCCTCGGAGGGAGAGCAGGGCGAGCCCCGCCGTGGCCAGGCCGACCGCGGCCCACGTCGTCGCGGGGACTCGCTCCCGCAGGAACACGGCGGTGATGAGCGGGGTGAGCACGACGTAGGTGCCGGTGATGAAGCCGGAGACCGAGGCAGGGGTCGTCGCGAGGCCCTGGGTCTGGAAGACCTGGGCCAACCCGTAGAGGACGCCGAGCCAGATCCCGACCCACACCTGGTCGCGGCGCAGCGCCCTGAGAGGTCGCCAGAAGACGACGACCATGACGACTGCGGCGATGCTGAACCGCACGGCGAGGAAGTCGACCGGTGGCACGTGCTGGACGAGGTCGCGGATGAGGAAGAAGGTCGATCCCCAGACGGCCGTGAGGCCGATGAGCAGGAGCGTGGCGAGGCGCGACCGGGCGGCGGGCTGCACGGTGGCGTCAGACGACGGTGAGGATGATCGTGCTGCCCTTCGGGGCGGGTTGGCCGCCCGGGACGCTCTGGTCACGGACCAGCTCGAAGAAGGTGCCGAGCGGGCGCCGCACCTCGATCGTGAAGCCCAGTCCGGTCAGGGTCGCCTCGGCCTCCTGGATCGGCTTGCCGAGGAGGTCGGGCACCTCGACCATGACCGGGCCCTTGGACACGACGATGGTGACCTCGTCCCCGCGGAAGAGGGTGCCCTGCTCGGGCTGCTGGGAGACGACGTGGCCCGCCGGCACGGTGTCGTGGTTGACGTCCTCGGCGCGGACCGGCGCGAGCCCGGCCTCGGTGAGCTTGGCGGTGGCCTGGTCGACCGGGAGCTGGCGCACGTCCGGCACGTCGATCGGGCGGCGACCGCGCGAGACGACGACCTCCACGACGGTGCCGCGCTTGACGGCAGTCCCGGGGGCGGGTTTCTGGGAGATGACCGAGCCCTCTGGAACCGTCTCGCTCCAGTCCTCTGTGGTCTTGCTCTTCAGGGTCAGCGGCGCAAGGACGGCCTTGATGCGCGAGGCCTTGTCGCCGACGAGCTTGGGCACGTCATAGCGCTCCGGGCCCTTCGAGACCACGAGGAGGACGAGGGACTGCTTGGACACCTCGGTGCCGGCGGCCGGCTGCATCGAGATGACCTGCCCCTTGGGGACTGACTCGGAGAAGGACTCGCTCGACTCGACGCGGAGGGACGCCTGGTCCAGGGCCGCGGACGCATCGACGAGGCTGTGGCGGATGGCCTCGGGGACGACTGTCGTGCCGCCCGGCCCGGCCGTGAACCACCAGCCGCCGACACCGGTGACCGCGAGGAGCAGCGCGGCGACGAGCCACGGCCAGCGACGAGGACGGGACCGCCGCGCACGCCGGGCCCGGCGGGAGGACGGGGCGGAGTGCACGTCCTGCTCGGGCAGCATCGGCAGCATCGGCAGCGCGGCAGTGGCCTCGAGGACTGGCCCGGCGCGCTGCCCGGAACTCGGCTCGGCGACGGTCCAGGCCGCGCCGACGCCGGGGCCGGCCCCGTGGCCGGCGTCGTGCGGGCTCGTGTCGTGCATCGTCATGGGCGCGGTGACCGGCCGGCGGTCGAGCTCGCCCTCCGTCAGCCCCCGTCGCACCGCGCGCATCGTCGCGAGGAACTCGGCGGCAGAGGCGAAGCGGTCGTCGGGCTCGAGGGCGGTGGCCCGAGCCACGAGGGAGTCGAGGTCGGGAGGCACGGCGGAGACGATCGACGAGGGCCGCGGGACGCCGGTGTGGACGTGTTTGTAGGCGATCTGGATCGGGGTGTCGCCGGTCACGGCCTTGCGCCCGGTGAGCATCTCGAAGAGGAGGAGCCCTGCCGCGTAGACGTCGCTGCGCTGGTCGGCGGCCCGGCCCTCGACCTGCTCGGGGGACAGGTAGGAGACCGTGCCGAGGAGCACCCCGGTCTGGCTCGTCGACCCCTGGTCGGTGACCGCACGGGCCAGGCCGAAGTCCGCGACCTTGACTTCGCCGTCCTGGCGGACGATGACGTTCTCGGGTTTGACGTCCCGGTGGATCAGTCCGGCCGTGTGCGCGGCACGAAGTGCAGCGAGGATCGGCTCGAGGATGGCGAGCGACTCCCGAGCCGTGAGCGGGGCCTCCTCATGGATCACCTCGCGCAGGGACTTGCCGTGCACGAGCTCCATCGCGAGGAAAACGTCGCCGTCGTCCTCGCCCTGGTCGTAGACCGCGACGACGTTGGGGTGGCTGAGCCGGGCCGCGGACCGCGCCTCGCTGCGGAAGCGCTCGACGAAGACGGCGTCGCTCGCCAGCCCGGAGCGCATGACCTTCAGGGCCACCTCGCGGTCGAGCCGTCCGTCCAGCGCGACGTAGACGGAGGCCATGCCACCGTCTGCGAGATGGGAGAGGATGCGGTAGCGCCCGTCGATCAGCCTGCCGACGAGCGCATCCGCCACGCTGGACGTCACGCAGGAAGTTTACGGGGCCCGGCAGGGCATCTGCGGGAGGCGGCCCCCTCCCGGGTGGGGGAGGTCACAACCGCTTCATGTGCGCGAGGACCGCCGCGACGTACTGCTCGGTGTCCTTGAAGAGTCCCTTGGTCCGGACCGAGTGCAGGCCTTGGTAATAGCCTGCGATGGCGTGCTCGAGGGAGTCTGCGCTCGTCCGGAGCGCCCGGATGATGACGACCCCGGCCGTGATGTTGTCCTGCGCGTCGAGCAGGTCGAGTCTCCGGCCCGCGAGCTGGGAGGCCCAGTCACCGGACATCGGGATGACCTGCATCGTCCCGATGGCGTTGGCCACCGAGACCGCCCGCTGGTTCCAGCCCGATTCCTGCCAGGCGATGGCGAGCGCGAGCTTGGGGTCAACCCCGTGCCGGATCGCGGTGCGGCGGATCATCGCGGCGATCTCGGTCCGGTTCGGGACCCGGGCCTTCGCCAGCGCTGCCCGGTTGCGCTTCGCGGCGGCCACGGTGGCGTCGGAGTACGTGTAGCCCGCGAAGGTGTTCTCGCTCGTCGGCGTCGGCTTGCTCGTCGACTTGGGCGCCGCGGGGACCGCAGCACCCGGCAGCGAGATGCGCTGCCCGGGGTAGATCCGACCCGGGTCGCGCAGTCGGTTGGCGGCGAGCAGCTTGGTCAGCGTGGTGCCGTACCTCGCCGCGATGTCGGTCATCGTGTCGCCCGGCCGGACCACATGGACCCGGCCGGTCGTGGTCCTGCTGTTCACCTGCGGCGACGGGCTCCGCGGCGCGGTCGCCGGAGACGAGGACCGGGACGATGAGGGGGACGCCGTGCCGGGCACGAGGAGTCGCTGGCCCGGGTGGATCACCGCTCCGCCGGCGGCGAGTCGGTTCCTCGCGACGAGGGCCCCGGGCGTCGTGCCGTGCGCGATCGCGAGGTCCCAGATCGTGTCGCCGGGCCGCACCACGATGGTGCGCCAGGTCCGTGCGGCCTGCTGTGCGTGCACGACGTGGGCGGGCGGCGCGAGGTGGGCGACGTCTGCGGCGAGCATGGTGTCCTTTCCATTGGCCCCGAAGTGGTGGAGGGCGGCCGGAAGGGTGGCCGTGTCGCGAGGTCGGATGTGGTGAGAGTCGAACGCTGACGATCACACGCTGACGATCAAACGCTGACGATCAAACGCTGACGAAAGGCTGACGGGTTGAGCATGGGGTGGGTGT
>NZ_JAJJPG010000046.1:5952-24541 GCF_032907665.1 Intrasporangium sp. | reverse complement strand
CGGTAGGTGTCGCGGGCGTGGGTCTCGGCCTCCTCGACCGCGCGGGGGACGTGGGCGACGAAGGCGAGGAACTCATCCCGCTCGAGAGTCTGGAGGTCCAGGTCGGTCAGCGCCGACACCGTCGCGGTCCGAGGTGTGTCGTGCAGGAGCGCGAGCTCCCCGAACCAGTCACCGGGTCCGAGCTCGCGCACCAGGTCATCGTCGATCCGCACGGCGGCGGTCCCGGATCTGATGACGTGGAAGGTGTCGCCGGGCGCCCCTTGTCGGACGACCTCGGTGCCCTCGGGGACGGACTCGCGGCGGGACTCGATGGCGAGGCGATCGAGCACGCGCGGGGCGAGGACCGAGAGGATGGGTACGCCCTCGAGCAGCCCCAGGGCGTCGGCCGGGACGGTCGCCGCGGTGTCGAGCCGGAGCAGGCGGCGCAGGAGCACCAGACCGGCCAGGGGGAGCAGCATCCCGGAGAGCACGAACGCGCCGCGGGTGCCGGCGAGCTCGACGAGGAGCGGCACGAGCACCGAGCCGAGGGCGATCGCGGCCATGGTGACGGCTTCCATCAGGCCGAAGACGGCCGTGAGGAGGTGCTCGGGCAGGGCGCGCTGGACGAGGGTTCGCAGGGACACGTCGAAGAAGACCTTGCCCGCGCCGGTGACGGCGAGCAGGACACCGGCCGCGACCGCGGTGGGGGACAGAGCCGTCACCGCGAAGGCGATGCCGCACACCAGGGCCCCGACCAGGATTCCGGGCACGACCCGGGTCCCCGTCGCTATCAGGATCGTCGCGGCAGCCCCGACGAGCCCACCCACCCCGAGGGCCGCGTTGAGCAGGGCAGGCCCCGAGTCGTCCAGGCCGAGAAGGTCGATCGCGAGGACGACGAGCAGGATGTCCATCGTCCCGACGAGGACGTGCTCGACGCTGACGAGGGAGGTCAACGTCCGCGCGGCCGGATGCCTGAGGATCGCCCGGGCGAGCTGCGTGGGACTCCGGTCGAGGCCCTGCGCTGCACCACCGGCTTCCAGTCGCAGCCCGGAGGTCAGCGCGGCGCACCCGAGACACGAGAGTCCCATGACGAGGACGACTCCGCCGGCGCCGGTGGGGCCGATGAGCGCGGCACAGGCGAGGGGGCCGAGGACGACGGCGAGGGCCTCGGCGGACCCCGATGCGGCGTTGCCGACCGTCAGCTCGCCGGTCGTCTGCGCGATCCGCGGCAGCAGGGCGTGGTGCACGGGCCGGGTCATGGTGATCGTGATCGCACCGAGGCAGGCGAGCGTGGCCGAGATGACGTAGGGAGCCCCGGCGATGAGTGCAGCACCGGTCGCGGAGAAGGCGACCCCTTGCGCCGCATACCCCGTGACGAGGGCCGTCACGGGGCGGCGACGGCCACTCCAGGCGGCGATGACGGGGGCGAGGAGCGCCGCGGGGACGAGCTGCACGAGCGCGATCAGGCTCGAGGACCGCAGGCCCCCCTGCTCGAACGCCCACACGAGGATGGCGATCCACGTCGCCCACTCGACGATGCTGAAGACGAGGAACGCGGTGACGACGCGGCGCAACCGACCGCTTCGGAGGGCCGCACGGGTGACCGCGAGTCGACCCGGCTGCGCGTCGTTGGCCCCCATCGCTCTCCGCCCGTCCCCGGTGGTGCGGAGTCCCTCCCCCGACACCGGACGCCCTCCCGTTCCACGATAGGCGGGACCGGGGCCGGCCGAGGGCGAACCGCGAGGAAATGCGTTCTGAGCAGGCGCGCGGGGCGCCTAGGGTAGATCCGTGACAGGAACCTTCACGCCCCGCTGGCCGGTCGTCATCTTCGACCTCGACGGCACCCTCGCCGACACGGTGGACCTCATCGTCGAGTCGTACCAGCACGCCTTCCGCACGGTCCTCGGTCGCGAGGAGAACCCCGACATCATCCGCTCCTGGATCGGGCGTCCCCTCAGCGCGGCCTTCCGCGACCACTCCCCAGAGCATGCCGAGCTGCTCTACGACACCTACCTGACGTGGAACTCCGAGAACACCGAGCGACTCATCCGGGCCTACGAAGGGGCCCGCGAGGTGCTCGTCGCCCTCGGCGAGGCCGGGGCAAAGGTCGGAGTCGCCACGTCCAAGCGTCGCGAGTCCGCCCAGCAGGCGATGGACCTGCTCGGCCTGACGCCCCACATCTCCGCACTCGTCGGCCTCGAGGACACCGAGGTGCACAAGCCCGAGCCGACGCCGCTCCTGCTCGCCCTCCAGCGACTGGGCCACTCCGACCCGTCGCGGGCGGCCTATGTCGGTGACGCCGTCGTCGACGTGCTCGCAGGCAAGGCCGCCGGCATGGCGACCGTGGCGGTGACCTGGGGCGCGGGCGTCCGGGCGAACCTCGAGAAGGTCCGACCCGACGGCATCGCATCGACGACCGCCGAGCTGCACGACCTCCTGCTCGCCCCGGCCGTCTCCTGAGGTGAGCGCGCGTCGGGGACCAGCCCAGCGGCATACGGCCTGATCTCCGGGTAGTCCTAGAGTTCCTCCGTGCACAGCTTCGACAAGGACCCCGACCACATCGCCGTGGAGCAGGTCCTGCGCTACGCGCGGGAACGACTGCTCATGGACCCCGTCCCGCTCGACGGGCCGCAGACGGAGGAGTACCTCAGGAGCGCAGCGGGCCAGACGATCACGGCGGCGGGGCTCGGCGCGATCCGCGCGATGGAGCTCTTCGAGCACACCCTGGCCCCCGCCTGCCTGTCGACCGACCACCCGCGCTACCTGTCCTTCATCCCCTGCGCGCCGACCCGCGAGGCGGCGGCGTTCGACGTCGTCGTCGGGGCGTCATCGATCTACGGCGGGTCCTGGCTGGAGGGCGCCGGGGCGGTGTACGCCGAGAACCAGGCTCTGCGCTGGATCGCCGACCTCGCCGGACTGCCGGAGGAGGCCGGCGGGGTCTTCGTCCCCGGCGGCACCGTCGGCAACCTCTCCGCGCTCGTCGTGGCGCGGCACACTGCCCGCAACCGGGCGAAGGAGGCCGGCACCGGTGCGCGGCCGTGGCGGATCGCGGCGACCGACAATGCCCACTCGTCCGTCGTGTCGATGGCCGCTGTCATGGATGCGGAGGTCTGCGGCGTCCACGTCGACGAGAAGCTGCGCCTCACCGGCCCTGAGCTGCGCAGGACGCTCGAGGAGCACGGCCCCGAGACGTTCTTCGCCGTCGTCGCCACCAGCGGCACGACGAACTTCGGCGTCGTCGACGACCTCGAGTCGGTCGCCGAGGTGTGCGAGGAGTTCGGCCTCTGGCTCCACGTCGACGGTGCCTACGGCGGGGCCGGTCTCGCGGCGCCGTCCGTGCGTCACCTCTTCGCGGGGATCGAGCGTGCCGACTCCTTCATCGTCGACCCGCACAAGTGGCTCTTCGCACCGTTCGACTGCTGCGCGCTGCTCTACCGCGACCCCGAGCTCGCCCGGATCGCCCACACGCAGGAGGCCGGCTACCTCGACGTGCTCACCAAGGCGACCGAGTGGAACCCGACCGACTACTCGATCGGCCTGACCCGCCGCGCCCGCGGACTGCCGCTCTGGTACTCCCTCGCCGTCCATGGCACGGACGCCTACGTCGAGGCCATCGAGGGCACGCTCGACGTGATCCGCCACGCGGCGCGAGAGATCGAGGCTCGTCCCTACCTCGAGCTCGTCCGTGAGCCCGACCTGTCCGTCGTCGTCTTCCGTCGGCTCGGCTGGGCGCCGGAGGACTACCAGGCCTGGACCGACCGGCAGCTCGCCGCGGAGTTCGCCTTCGTCGTCCCGACGACCTTCCGGGGAGAGACCCTGACGCGCTTCGCCGTCGTCAACCCCCACACGACGAAGGAGGACGTCACGGCCATCCTCGACACGATGGCCTGAAAGGGCCGGGTGAATGACACCCGTGTGATTCGGCGACTAAGGTGGGTAGTGGAGCCAACGCGATCGAGTTCAGGTGATGATCATCCTCCCGAGTGGAAGGCACGCACCCGGAGTCGCTACCGTTTCGCACGACACGCCGGACCCGGCACCGAACCGACACACACCCGGCCAACCCCAGAGACAGGGACCATGAGCACAGAACACGCCACGGAGCACACGCACCACTCCGAGAGCGCGCTCAGTGACCGGGACCTCGAGATCCTGGCCTTCGAGCGGCAGTGGTGGAAGTACGCCGGCTCGAAGGAGCAGGCCATCAAGGAGCTCTTCGACATGAGCTCCACGCGCTACTACCAGGTGCTCAACGCCCTGCTGGACAACCCGGCGGCGCTCGCGGCCGACCCCATGCTCATCAAGCGCCTGCGCCGCATGCGGGCCAGCCGTCAGCGGGCACGCACGAGCCGTCGCCTCGGCTTCAACGGCTGACCGCGACCGCCGAGGGCAGGGCGAACCTCACGCTGCTCGCGGCCCGCCGTGGTTCACTTCCCCCATGGCCGACGTCGTGGTGCGCCGTGCCGGTGCCGATGACGCCCTGGTCGTCGCCGCCCTGCACCTCCAGTTCGCACGGGAGCTCGGCATGCCGTCCGAGTCCGGCTACCTCGACCGCTTCGTCGACGCCTGGCTCGCCGAGCGACCCGACCGGCCGACGTGGGTCGCCGAGGCCCGGGGCGAGCACGCCGGCATCCTCGAGACACGCCGCATCCGCGCGCTGCCCTGGCCCGGCCGCAGGGACGTGAGCTGGCTCCACGTCGGGGGCCTCTTCGTCACCCCCGGCTGCCGCGACCTCGGGGTCGCTCGGGCCCTCACCGAGGCCATGATCGAATGGTCCCGGGCCACCGACGTGAAGTGGATCCGGGTGAACGCCGCGGACGAGAAGGAGCAACAGTTCTACGAGCGGCTCGGCTTCACCTCGCCGGGCCGGCTCATGGAGTTCGACCTG
This sequence comes from Intrasporangium sp., assembly GCF_032907665.1. Taxonomy (GTDB): domain Bacteria; phylum Actinomycetota; class Actinomycetes; order Actinomycetales; family Dermatophilaceae; genus Intrasporangium. Next base: position 19,674 of record NZ_JAJJPG010000046.1, on the reverse strand, counting down.
AGGGACCCCGAGTGACTGACCGTTCTGACCAGACCGACCGTTCCCGCGCCACCGACCATGCTGACGACACCCCCCGCTCCCGTGCTGGGGACGCCGGCGAGACCACCTGCCGGCCCGGACCGACCAACTCGATCGTCGACGTCGCGGGCATCCGGGTCGGACACTGCACCCGCGACGAGCCGGGCTGGCTCACAGGTGTCACCGCAGTCGTCGCGCCCCCCGAGGGGGCCGTGGCCGGTGTCGACGTCCGCGGCGGCGGACCCGGCACGCGCGAGACCGACCTGCTCGACCCGCGCAACCTCGTCGACCGCGTCAATGCAGTCGTGCTCGGTGGTGGCAGTGCGCCCGGGCTGGGCGCGGCAGACGGGGTCATCGAGGGCCTCTTCGACGACGGCCAGGGTTGGCCGATGCGTGAGCCGGGCCAGGTCGTGCCGATCGTCCCGGCTGCCATCCTCTTCGACCTCGGACGCGGGGGCACCTGGCGCAACCATCCGCGCGCCGGGGACGGGAGGGCGGCATACGATGCAGCCACCTCCTCCGCTGTTGCCCAGGGGTGCGTCGGGGCGGGGACGGGAGCGCGCGTCGGCGGCCTCAAGGGCGGGGTGGGGTCGGCGAGTGTCGTCCTCGAGTCGGGGGTCACCGTGGCCGCTGTCGTCGCGCTCAACGCGGTCGGCTCCGCAGTGGACCCCGCCACGGGTCGGCCGTATGCCGCTGGGCTCGGTCTCGCGGGGGAGTTCGCCCACGTCGGGGTGGCGTCTCCCGAGGATGTGGCAGCGGCTCGCACGAGAGCCGAGTCGCTGCCGGACCGGATGGCCGGGATCCCGGCCATGGCCACGACGATCGGGGTCATCGCCACCGATGCGACCCTCTCCAAGGCGCAGTGCCAGAAGCTTGCGGGCATCGGGCACGACGGGCTCGCCAGGGCGGTCAAACCGGTCCACACGCCGTTCGACGGCGACACCCTCTTCGCCATGGCGACGGGCGGGCGTGGCGCCGTCGAGCCTGCTGACCTGATGCTGCTCATGGAGGCCGGAGCCGACTGCGTCGCCCGCGCCGTCGTGTGGGCCCTGCTCACCGCGACTTCGGTCGACCGGTCGGCCGCCGGGGGCGTCGCGATCCGGTCCTGGTCGGAGGCCTTCCCGTCCGCGCTCGCCTGAGGCTGGGTGGTCAGTCGCGGGAGGCCGTGGGGGGCAGCGCGCACGCCGGGGTGCCCCCGGGCAGCTGGTGGCGGTGCTCCGACACCCAGGCGTAGACCCAACGAGCAACGCCGTCGATGCCGGGCGCCGTGATGAGGCGGCCCAACGGTCGCCAGGCGGGGGAGCCGTGCCTCAGCGCCTGGGCGATCGCCCGGTGTCCCGCGTGAACCGTGCCGTCGGCCGTGACGAACTGCGCGGCCTCGACGCACTCCGCTTCGGTGAGGCCGAATGCGCTAAGGTCGACCCGCTGCCACGGCTCCACGGCGTAGCGGCCCCTGCGGTCGGCCCGTGAGCGGAGGAACTCCGCAGACGAGGTGCAGAAGGCGCAGTCGCCATCGAAGATGAGCAGGGGGACCGACGCGGGCATGGGTCAAGTCAACCACGGCACGCCGATCCGCCTGTCACGCGGGGGAATCGCCGTGCGGACAGTGGTCATGGCGGCGGTCGTCGTGGGTGTCGTGCTGGGGACGTGGCTGCGCAACGACCAGGGGTGGCCCTTTGCTCCGATGAGCCAGTTCGCCTTCGCGGTCAGCACGTCTGACGGCGAGATCCACTCCCGGTACCTCGAGGCGATGACCGTCGACGGCGAGCGGATGCGGCTCGACCTCAACCGGGGTGCGCTCGGGCTGCAGCGAGCCGAGATCGAGGGGCAGCTGTGGTCGTTCACCCAGCAGCCGTCGCTCCTGCAGGGCATCGCAGTGCTCCACGCCCGTCGGTCCCCGAGCTCGCCGCGGCTTGCGACGATCGAGGTCATGGACGACGTGCGGCTCGTCCGCGACGGTCGGGCGGGTGACCCGGTCACGCGCACCGTGGTCTCGTGGGCTGTCATCGCGCCCGAGGCTCCGGAGGAGCTGCCGTGAGTGCGGACCGGCAGGTCGGCGCGCTTCGCCGCTGGGCCTTCCGTCCGGTGCCCGTCGCGCGGGCTGCCCGGTTGCGTGCCGCCATCTACCTCGTGACCGTGCTCGACGTCCTCTTCTTCGTCACCGACCCCATCGACCACGGCGACGTGCCGGCCGCGCTCTACCAGCCGCTGCCGGTCAGGGACCTGCTGCACCTGCCCCAACCATCACCGCTCTACACGCGGGTGCTGCTCGTCGTCATCCTCGTCAGCGCCCTCGTGGCTGCGGCTGGGCGGTTCCCACGGGTGGCGGGGTGGGTGTGTGCGCTGGCGATGCTCGACTGGGTGAGCAACGGGATGTCCTACGGCAAGGTCGACCACGACCACTTCGCCCTGGTGGTCGCCCTCTTCGTGCTGCCCAGCGTCGGTCGCGCGGGGTGGAGCGACCTGCGCCACTCCGAGGCGGCCGGCTGGGCGCTGCGACTCGTGCAGGTCGCCGTCGTCGCGACCTACTTCCTGTCCGCAGTGGCCAAGGTGAGGGAGGGCGGGTGGCTGTGGGGGAGCTCCGCGACGCTCCTCTGGGCGCTGAGCCGCCGCGGCGCCGTCCAGCCCGCCCAGTGGCTCTCGACCCAGCTGCTCATCACCCAGCTCATGCAGTGGGTCGTCTTCTGCATGGAGCTGCTGACGCCTCTCATGCTGTGGCTGCGCGGCCGCGCGCTCCATCTCGTCGTGGTGTTCTGGGTCCTCTTCCACGCCAGCACGTACGCCCTCCTGACGATTCACTTCCTGCCGACAGCGGTCTGTCTGCTCGCCTTCCTGCCGCTGGAGCGGGCACGCCTCCGACGGCGATCCGCGACATCCGCCGGCGTCGAGCCAGCCGTGGAAGAGGCTCGGCCGGTCAGGCGGGCTCGGCCGGTCGGGACGTGAGCTGCTCCCAGCCGCGCCGGAAGGCGGAGTCGAGCCGCTCCAGGTCGTAGGGCAGGCGCTCGTCCGGCTCGGACAGGGCGGCCTCGAGCGACCAGCCCGCGCCCTGGCGCTCGCGGATGACGCGGTCGACCATCGCGATCTCATCGCGCTGCCGACGGACGAACTCGGCGTCGACCGGCTTGCCGTGGCCGGGCACGACGACGCTCGTCGGGCCGAGCCAGCCGAGGTGCTCGGTCAAGGTGTCGGGCCAGTCGAGCGGCCAGCTATCGCCCCCGAACGAGGGCGTGGCCGACTCCTCGATGAGGTCCCCGAGGAACATCGCGTCGGCATCCGGGATGTGGACGCCGATGTCGCCGTCGGTGTGTCCCCGCCCGGCCCAGCTCATGGTGACGGCGCGATCGCCGAGGTCGATCGTGGCGCTCAGCTCGAAACTGCGGTCCGGCGGGCGGACCTCCGTGGCGAGGACCTCGACGACGTCGCGGGACGTGTAGCCGGCCTCGGGGCCGTCGCCCGGGTCGGCCCGGAAGAGGGCCTTGATGCGGTCGGCGTCCGCATCGACGGCCCGCGCGACGTTGGCGTGCGCATGGACCGTGGCTGCGGTGAACGCGGTGTTGCCGAACGTGTGGTCGAAGTGGACATGGGTGTTGACGACATGGCGCACCTCGATGTCGGATCCGAGGCGCCGGATGTCGTCGAGGACCGCGAAGCCCTGCAGGCAGCTCGCCCTCGTGTCGACGACGACGGCGCCGTCCCGCCCGAGGACGAGGCCGACATTGACGTCCCACTGCGGGTAGCGGGCCACGAAGACCCGGTCCGCCACCTCGTGAAAACCCGAAGCCATCATCGCGACTACCTCACGCTGTCCGCTTTGCCTGGTGCCCGCCACGCTATCGGGCGTGGGTCCGGTCGCGCGCGGGCTGTCCGGTTCGTCTACCTTGGTAGGCGATGCGAGCGGAGATGAGAGCCCGAGAGCGAGCCGCCCGACGTCGCCGCAACGCGGTCGTCGCAGCCGCGGTAGCGGTGGTGGGGCTGGTTGCGGGGATGCTCCTGTGGTGGCCGGACGAGAGCCCCTGGCAGGAGCAGCCGCTCTCGTTGGGCCTGACCTCGACAACCCCCTCGACAACCCTCGGATCGGAGTGGACCCAGGAGCCCGCCGGCAGCGACTGGCGGACCGTCACGCCTCCAGGCGCAGCCACGCCGACGTCGGCCACGACCTCGAGCTCGACCACGACCATCCGGAACTCGACCTCCACCGCGGCGGCAGTGCCGGCGACAACGCAACGCTCCACGGCCACCACGACGCCGTCCTCGTCGTCGACCACGACAACGCCCCCGACGACGACGCGGACCAACGGGCCTCCGAGCAAGCCGCCGAACCCGAACAAACCCACCAAGCCCCCGAAGCCCGACCCGGACGCCGACACGGCGGACTGCTCCGTCGAGATCCTCTGGGTGTGCCTGTGACCCGTGGGGTCTGACGGTACGGCCTGACGGGAGCCCGTCGACCGGGTGAGCCCGTGGCACGCTGGGCGTCATGGACTGCACCTTCTGTGCGATCGTCGCTGGGGACGTCCCGGCCGACGTCGTCATCGACGAAGCCGACTTCGTCGCGTTCCTGGACCGCCGGCCGGTCTTCAAGGGTCACGTCCTGCTCGTCCCGAGGACCCACGTCCCCACCCTGCTCGACCTGCCCGGCACGCTGCACGCGGGACTCACGGAGACCGCCAGTCGGCTCGCGGCTGCCGCCGTGGCCGGGCTGGGGGCCCAGGGCACGTTCGTCGCGATGAACAATGTCGTCAGCCAGTCCGTCCCCCACCTGCACGTCCACGTGGTGCCGCGGACCAAGGGCGACGGCCTCCGAGGGTTCTTCTGGCCACGGACGACGTATGCGAGTGACGAGGAGTCGGCGACGTATGCCGCAAGGCTGGTTGCCGCTCTGCCGAGTCCCTCCTGACGCGGTGCGTTCGCGGATGTTGTCCGGGCCACTCGACATGGGGAGAGGGTGGAGTCCGGAGGCCACCGGCGTGAGAGCGCGAGCCCAGCGGCATACGACCTGGGTTCCCTGGGGGACCCTGCGTGGCCCAGCGCGCGGTTCTCGGGGCACGCCGACCCCGCGTGCGAGCTCCCGAGGGTTTGCACTCGCACCCCGAGAGTGCCAATAATGGCGTTAGCACTCTCCCCCGGGGAGTGACAGATATGGGCCGCACGCCGAGGGGCGGTGTCTCACAGCGACGTGAGCTGCGAGTGCCGCCTCGTCCGTCGCGGGCGACGTGCGGGCCACCAACCAACGTAGCGAGTGACGCAGGGCGCGAAGATCGACCGAGCTCCAGCGAGGTGGACCTGAGCGCTCGCCGTGTCAGTCGCAGAACTCGTGTGGGAGGAACCACCCGAATGGCCAAGACCATTGCGTTTGACGAAGAGGCGCGGCGCGCCCTCGAGCGCGGCATGAACACGCTTGCCGACGCCGTCCGCGTCACCCTCGGCCCGAAGGGCCGCAACGTCGTCCTGGAGAAGAAGTGGGGCGCGCCCACGATCACCAACGACGGCGTCTCGATCGCCAAGGAGATCGAGCTCGACGACCCCTACGAGAAGATCGGCGCCGAGCTCGTCAAGGAAGTTGCCAAGAAGACCGACGACGTCGCCGGTGACGGCACGACCACCGCCACCGTCCTGGCCCAGGCCATGGTGCGCGAGGGTCTGCGCAACGTCGCCGCGGGCGCGAACCCGATGGGCCTCAAGCGCGGCATCGAGAAGGCCGTCGAGGCCATCTCCGAGCAGCTGCTCGGCATGGCCAAGGACATCGAGACCAAGGAGCAGATCGCCTCGACCGCCTCGATCTCCGCTGCTGACACCCAGGTCGGCGAGATCATCGCCGAGGCCATGGACAAGGTCGGCAAGGAAGGCGTCATCACCGTCGAGGACTCCAACACCATGGGCCTCGAGCTGGAGATGACCGAGGGCATGCGCTTCGACAAGGGCTACATCTCGGCATACTTCGTCACCGACACCGAGCGCATGGAGGCTGTCCTCGACGACGCCTACGTCCTCGTCGCCAACTCCAAGATCAGCGCGATCAAGGACCTCATCCCGCTGCTCGAGAAGGTCATGCAGTCGGGCAAGCCGCTGCTCATCATCGCCGAGGACGTCGAGGGTGAGGCCCTCGCGACCCTCGTCGTGAACAAGATCAAGGGCACGTTCAAGTCCGTCGCCGTCAAGGCTCCGGGCTTCGGCGACCGCCGCAAGGCCATGCTCACCGACATCGCCATCCTCACCGGCGGCCAGGTCATCTCCGAGGAGGTCGGCCTCAAGCTCGAGAACGCCACCCTCGACCTGCTCGGCCGTGCTCGCAAGGTCGTCGTCACCAAGGACGAGACGACCATCGTCGAGGACGCCGAGGACCGCAGCGCGATCGAGGGCCGCATCAGCCAGATCAAGGCCGAGATCGAGAACTCCGACTCGGACTACGACCGCGAGAAGCTGCAGGAGCGCCTCGCCAAGCTCGCCGGCGGCGTCGCCGTCATCAAGGCGGGCGCGGCCACCGAGGTCGAGCTCAAGGAGCGCAAGCACCGCATCGAGGACGCCGTCCGCAACGCCAAGGCTGCCGTCGAGGAGGGCATCGTCGCCGGTGGTGGCGTCGCCCTCATCCAGGCCGCCAAGGCCGTCGACGACCTCAAGCTCGAGGGCGACGAGGCGACCGGTGCCAACATCGTCAAGGTCGCGACCGAGGCCCCGCTCAAGCAGATCGCGATCAACGCCGGCCTCGAGGGCGGTGTCGTGGCCGAGAAGGTGCGTCAGCTCGAGCCCGGTCACGGCCTCAACGCCGCGACGGGCGAGTACGGCGACCTGCTCGCCGCCGGCATCATCGACCCGGTCAAGGTGACGCGCTCGGCGCTGCAGAACGCCGCGTCGATCGCCGCGCTCTTCCTCACGACCGAGGCCGTCATCGCCGACAAGCCGGAGAAGACCCCGGCCGCTCCGGCTGGCGGAGACATGGGCGACATGGGCGGCATGGGCTTCTGACGAAGCCGAGCGGAGGTTGGGCGAGCTTGCGAGCCATCCCGCCGAAGCGGAGTCGAGGATGAAGCCGAGAAGACTGGGCTTCTGAGCAGACTCTCCGTCATCGAGTGCCGAACGCGCGGAATGTCGCGCGTTCGGCACTCACCCTTTTCGGGTGCCCTCGCGGCCGTGTGTCGGTAGCGTCGTCCCATGTCCCAGGCAATGCGTGAGGAGCGACAGCGGCCCGCCTTCGTGGCGGACGAACGGACCCAGCTCGTCGGCTGGCTCGACCTCCAGCGGGAGATCGTCCGCTGGAAGTGCGACGGCCTCTCCGACGAGGACGCCCATCGCGCGGTGATCCCGACCTCGCCGCTGATGACGGTGGCGGGGCTGGTCTCCCACCTGAGGTGGACCGAGCACACGTGGTTCGAGGTGGCCTTCCTCGGCGGGCCGATCGAAGGACCGCAGTTCGCCGAGGGCCCGAACGGTGAGGAGCTCGACAACGACTGGCGCGTCGAGGGCATCCCCCTGGCCCGGGTCGTCGAGGACTACCGGCTGCAGTGCGAGCGGTCCAACGAGGTCATCGCTGCCCATGCCCTCGAGCAGGTCGGCCGCGGCACAGGCTGGCCGTCGGCCAATGCCACCCTCCGGTGGATGCTGCATCACATGCTCGAGGAGACGGCACGACACGTCGGCCATCTCGACATCGTTCGCGAGCTGCTCGACGGGCGGAAGGGCTACTACTGACACCGATCGCCCCAACCGACCGGAAGGCACTGGCACCGACCGGCTGGGTCACGCCACGCGTCGGGGCGACCGGAGGGCGGCTCCCGTTCGTGGGGAGCCGCCCCCCGGCCTGGGGCTCGATCCGGGCCAGGGGCAGTGAGTGTCAATCCCGGATCGAGGGCTCTTCGGGGGCTTTCGAGGCCCTACGAGGGCCATTCGAGGTTGGACGCGTCAGGAGAACATCGCCCGGGTGGCCGTCTCGTGCTGCTCGTAGGCCGTGGAGGCCTTCGCGGTGAGGGTGCTGATCTCGCCGAGGGTGGTGTTGATCCTCAGCTGCATCTGGTTGTAGCGCTCCATGACGTCGTCGAACTGCGTGCGCGCGGGTCCCTCCCACGCACCGCTGAGTGAGCCGAGCCGACCGCGGAGCGCGGTGGTCGCCGACTGGATGTCGTCGGACAGTCGTTGGATGTCGACAGCGGCAGCGCGAATCGCCTCGGTGTCGACGACGGACCTGGCCATGGTGCTTCTCCTTCGATCGGGCGCGGTGGCCGGTTGGTGACCTGACCCCGTGAACGCTAGACGGGCGCGACGATCGGCCCTCCACGTTGTCCACAAGGCCTGTCGTCGCGACTGACTAGGCTCGCTGATGTGACGTTGTGGATCGACGAGCCGATCTGGCCGGCGCACGGCCGGCACTTCGCGCACCTCGTGAGCGACTCGTCCTATGCGGAGCTGCACGCCTTCGCTCGGGCCGTCGGCCTGCACCCTCGGTCCTTCGACGGGGACCACTACGACGTGCCGGACGCCCGCTGGGCCGAGGTGGTCGCAGCGGGGGCCACGGTGACGACCGGGGTCGACCTCACCCGCCGGCTCAACGCCTCCGGCCTGCGCCTGCGCAAGCGCCGGGGCGATCGGGGGCTGGCCCGCTATCTCGACCTCCCGTTCCCCAACGGGCCGAGCGATGTCGACCTCATCGCCTCCACCCGCCCGGTCCCGGAGGCCGAGGTCTTCGCCGCGATGCTCTTCGTCCGCGACGCAGAGGGCCATTTCGCGGCAGTTCACAGCATCCGTCGGGCCCAGTGGGGATCTCCGGGTGGGTGGCGCGAGCCGGGGGAGACGCCGATCGACAACGCCCTCCGCGAGACCCATGAGGAGACGGGACTGCGCGTCGAGCGGTCCCGCGTCAGGGTCGTCGGCTACGAGCGGTTCACGCCACGCACCCCCGACAACATCATCGACCCGAGGCGACCTTACCTGCAGGTCTACCGGACCGAGCTCACCGAGGTGCGCCCCGCCCTGACCGGGGGTGACGAGGGCATCCACGAGACCCGTTGGGTCACGCCGGCCGAGTACGCCGAGCTGTGCTCCCAGCTCTTCTGGTGGCCTCTCGCAGCAGCGGCCTACCACGATCTCCAGGGCCTGGCAGGGCACCAGCTCGTCGAGTGACCAATCTCCTTGTGGCCGGACCCCGATGGGCACTTGCGGAGCACGCCGGATCGGTGGTGGTGTTGCTGTGGCGCTGCTGGGTCCGAGGGCAGGTCAGGAGCAGTCCGCGCCGCCCCGCGTCATCCACTCCCCAAGGAGAACCGAAGAACATGCGTGCACCGAGCCCCGGCTATGCCATCACCGTTCGAGTGGAGGCCCCGGCGTCGGCCGGTGCCACGGGCGGGCTCGTCGCGGCGGTCCAGCGGGCCGGGGGCTCGCTCACCGCCCTCGACATCGCCGAGTCCACGCACGACCGGCTCGTCGTCGACGTCACCTACGACGCGTCCGACGCCGAGCACGCCGAGGAGATCGCCGAGGAGCTCGCCCTGGTCCCGGACGTCACGGTGCGCAAGGTGAGCGACCGCACCTTCCTCATGCACCTCGGCGGCAAGCTCGAGGTCAACCCCAAGGTGCCGCTCAAGCACCGCGACGACCTGTCGCGCGCCTACACGCCCGGCGTCGCCCGCGTCTGCCTCGCCATCGCCGCGAACCCCGCCGACGCCCGCCGCCTGACGATCAAGCGCAACACCGTCGCCGTCGTCACCGACGGCTCGGCCGTGCTCGGGCTCGGAAACATCGGGCCGGCAGCGGCGCTGCCGGTCATGGAGGGCAAGGCAGCCCTCTTCAAGCAGTTCGCGGGCGTCGATGCCTGGCCCGTCTGCCTCGACACGCAGGACACGGAAGAGATCATCTCCATCGTCAAGGCGATCGCTCCCGTCTATGGGGGGATCAACCTCGAGGACATCGCTGCGCCACGGTGTTTCGAGATAGAGCGACGGCTGCGGGCAGAGCTCGACGTCCCCGTCTTCCATGACGACCAGCACGGGACGGCGATCGTCGTCCTCGCGGCGCTGACCAACGCGCTGCGTGTCGTCGGCAAGGACATCGGCGACGTGCGGATCGTCATGAGCGGAGTCGGCGCCGCAGGTCACGCGATCATCGAGCTGCTCCTCGCCCAAGGCGCCACCGACATCGTCGCCTGCGGGCGCGCCGGGGCCATCCACGCCGGCCAGGCCTACGGTGACCCGGACCGCGAGTGGATCGCCCAGCACACCAACCTGCGCCGCGAGGAAGGATCGCTTCGCGAGGTGATCCGGGGGTCGGACGTCTTCATCGGCGTGTCGGCGCCCAACCTCCTCACCGGCGACGACATCGCGGCCATGGCCGACGACGCGATCGTCTTCGCACTGGCCAACCCGGACCCCGAGGTCGACCCCCTCGCGGCCGGCAAGCACGCGGCGGTCGTCGCGACCGGGAGGTCTGACTACCCCAACCAGATCAACAACGTCCTCTGCTTCCCGGGCTTCTTCCGCGGGATGCTCGACTCCGGAGCCAAGGACATCACCCAGGAGGTCATGGTCGCGGCGGCGACGGCCATCGCCGACTCGGTGACCCCTGAGGAGCTCAACGCGAGCTACATCGTCCCCTCGGTGTTCGACCCGGTGGTGGCTCCCGCTGTCGCCCACGCCGTGCGAGCGGCCGTCGAGTCGGCTGGGGCCGCCGCGCCGGAGACGCGCACGACTCCGGTGGGGAAGGTGCTCTGAGCATCGTGCCTGGTCGCACCGGAGTCGAGGTCACTGGGGCGCACGTCGAGGGGATGGAGGCCGTTCTCACCCCCGAGTCGCTCGCGTTCGTGGCCTCGCTCCAGCGGGAGTTCGGCTCGCGACGTGACGCACTGCTCGCTGCACGTCGGGCTCGGCGTGAGGAGGTGGCGCGGTCGGGGCGGCTCGACTTCCTGACCGAGACGGCGCACGTCCGAGACAGCGAGTGGACCGTCGCTCCGGCTCCCGCCGACCTCGTGGACCGACGCGTCGAGATGACCGGCCCGACGGACCGCAAGATGACGATCAACGCGCTCAACTCGGGGGCGCAGGTGTGGCTGGCCGACTTGGAGGACGCGAGCACGCCGCACTGGCGCAACGTCATCGGCGGCCAGGTCAACCTGCGCGACGCGATCCGCAGGACCATCAGCTACACGTCGCCGGACGGCAAGACCTACGAGCTGCGGACCGGCGAGCGTCTTCCGACGATCGTCCTGCGCCCGCGCGGCTGGCACCTCGACGAGCGGCACATCCTCGTCGACGACAGACCCGTCGTCGGGGCCCTCGTCGACTTCGGCCTCTACTTCTTCCACAACGCGCGCGCCCTGGTCGACGCCGGCAGCGGTCCCTACTTCTACCTGCCCAAGACCGAGTCGCACCTCGAGGCACGTCTCTGGGACGACGTCTTCACCTTTGCCGAGCAGTCCCTCGAGGTTCCCCTCCCGCACGGGACGGTGCGGGCGACGGTCCTCATCGAGACGATCCCGGCCGCCTTCGAGATGGAGGAGATCCTCTACGAACTGCGCGACCACGCCTCGGGGCTCAACGCCGGACGCTGGGACTACCTCTTCTCCATCATCAAGTACTTCCGTGACGCCGGTCCGGAGTTCGTCCTGCCGGATCGCGCCGCCGTGCCGATGACGACGCCGTTCATGGGCGCCTACGCCGAGCTGCTCGTCCAGACCTGCCACAAGCGCGGCGCCCACGCCATCGGCGGGATGTCCGCGTTCATCCCCAGTCGCAGTGACGACGAGGTCAACCGTCGAGCCTTCGACCAGGTGCGCAAGGACAAGGAGCGCGAGGCCGGACAGGGCTTCGACGGCTCCTGGGTCGCCCATCCCGACCTGGTCCCGATCTGTCGTGAGGTCTTCGACGGGGTGCTCGGTGAACGCCCGAACCAGCTCGCCGTGCTGCGTGAGGACGTCGACGTCGCGGCCGAGGACCTCCTCGACCTCCAGTCCGCCGCGGGCGCCGTCACCCGTGAGGGTCTTCGTACCAACGTCGAGGTCGGCCTGCTCTACCTCGAGTCCTGGCTCGGCGGCACGGGTGCGGTCGCCATCCACAACCTCATGGAGGATGCGGCCACTGCCGAGATCTGCCGCTCGCAGATCTGGCAGTGGGTCCACAACGGCTCGACGCTGGACGACGGCACGCCGGTCACCGCTGACCTCGTCCGTGAGCTGCTCGCTGCCGAGGTCACGCGGCTGCGGTCATCGGACGCCGTCGATGCCGAGCGGCTGCAGGTGGCGGCCCGGGTGTTCGAGCAGGTCGCTCTCGCAGCTGAGTTCGTCGAGTTCCTCACGTTGCCCGCCTACGACGCCTCGGGCGAATGAACCTCGACGAGCTGACCGCGCGTCTGGATGACCAGCTGGCGGGGGCCGACGCCGCCTTCGCGCGTCAGTTCCCCGGTGACCGGGGCGTGCGCCAGCCCGTCCACACGGTGTACGTCCCCGCCGGCTCGTATGCCGCTGGGCTCGCGCCCGACTGGGGTGCTCGTGCGCTCGCCGTCCTCGACGAGCACGGGTCGGACGCCGGGTCGTTCGCGCGAGCCGTCGGCCTTCCCGAGCCGGTGATGGAGGAGGTCTATCCCCGAGTCCGGGCCAAGCTCGAGCGAGAGCCGATCGAGGACCTGCGCATCGACTTCGAGGACGGCTACGGCCAGCGTCCTGACGACGAGGAGGACGCGGCGGCCGCCGCGGCAGTGGTCGCTCTCGCTGACTCGCTCGAGGGCGCGGCTGGCGCTGCGCGAACCGCGGCGCCCTTCCACGGCATCCGGTTCAAGTCCTTCGACCCGGCGACCCGGCGGCGCGGGATCCGCACGCTGGATCTCTTCGTCGGAGGGCTGGCCCGACGCGGTGCGCTCAGGGACGGTTTCCGACTGACCCTGCCGAAGGTGACGTCCGTCGAGCAGGCCGCGGCGATGGTGACGGCGTGCGAGTGGCTGGAGCAGGCCCACGGGCTGGACCGGGGACGGCTGGCCTTCGAGATCCAGGTCGAGACACCCCAGGCCGTCCTCGGACCGGACGGAACAGCCTTGGTGGCGCGCATGATCCGTGCATCGCAGGGCCGGTGCATCGGTCTGCACTACGGCACCTATGACTACTCGGCATCCACCGGGATCGCGGGCGAGTACCAGAGCCTGGAGCATCCGGTCGCCGACCATGCCAAGGCGGTCATGCAGGTGGTCGCGGCCGGAACCGGGGTCCACCTGTCCGACGGGTCGACGAACATCCTCCCGGTCGGCGACGGTGCTGGGGTCCGACGGGGCTGGGCTCTGCACGCGCGGCTGGTGCGGCGATCTCTCGAGCGGGGCTACTACCAGGGCTGGGACCTCCACCCGGCGCAGCTGCCCACCCGGTTCGCCGCGACCTTCGCGTTCTATCGGGAGGGGTTCGCCTCTGCTGCGACCCGGCTGGGCGCCTACGTGGGTGAGGGCGACTCCACGTACCTCGACGAGCCCGCTACCGCCCTTGCGCTCGCGAGCTTCGTGCTACGAGGGGTCGAGTGCGGTGCCGTGGACGACGATGAGCTTCTGGAAGTCGGCCTCGACCGAACTGCCCTCGCGCGTTTGGCCCGCCGCGGCCCCACCGTCTGACCGCCGAGACCCTCGCCAGTCGAGTGGCCCGGGAGTCCACAGGCGGGTTGTGCACGATGGGGCACTCGACTGGGCGGTGGTGCTCGAGTGGCCCGGGAGTCCACAGGCGGGTTGTGCACGATGGGGCCACTCGACTGG
>NZ_JAJJPG010000046.1:0-5852 GCF_032907665.1 Intrasporangium sp. | reverse complement strand
AGTCCACAGGCGGGTTGTGCACGATGGGGCCACTCGACGTGGTGGAGGGGTGTGGGGGTGGTCGCGGGGTGTGAGGTGCTCGACGGACGTCGGTGGCACGCGTAGGTTCGGCTCATGTCGCTCGAGGTTGACTCGTGACCGGGCTCCAGCACTTCAACGACGCGGAGGCAGCTGCCATGCGCCCGTCCCTGCTGGCGTGCTGTGATGTGCCGGCCTGGGCTGACGCGGTCCTGGCAGCTCGTCCCTGTGCCGACCTCGACGACCTCGTGGCGGCGGCCGACTCGGCAGCACGAGGCTTCACCCCGGCAGAGGTCGACCGCGCCCTCGCCGCCCACCCGCGGATCGGCGAGCGCGCGCAGGGGCCGAGCGCCACGGCGGGCTGGTCCCGGCAGGAGCAGTCGACGGTGTCGCGCGACGAGCGCACCCAGCGGGAACTGCTCGAAGGCAACCGTGCCTACGAGGAGCGCTTCGGCCGCGTCTTCCTCATCTGCGCCACGGGCCTGACCGGCGACGAGATCCTCGCGTCGCTCCGCGAGCGGCTGGGACATGACGATGCCACGGAGGACGCCGTCGTCGCCGACGAGCTGCGCAAGATCGCGCTGCTCCGGCTCCGCAAGCTCATCGAGGAAGGACCGCAGTCTTGAGCGCCGTCACCACGCACGTCCTCGACACCGCACTCGGACGACCGGCGGAGGGGGTGCCGGTCCGGCTCGAGCTCATGCGGGCGGCGTCCGACACCGGCCCCCGGGGGGTCGCGCACCTGGTCGCGTCGGCAGTGACTGACGCGGACGGTCGGATCGGCGACCTCGGGCCCGACCGGGTGGCGGCGGGCACGTATCGGCTCGTCTTCGACACCGCCGCGTACTTCACGGCGACCGGGCAGATCGGCTTCTTTCCCGAGATCACCGTCGCCTTCGCACTGACCGACCCCGAGCAGCACCACCACGTGCCGGTGCTGCTCAGCCCGTTCGCCTACTCGACCTACCGGGGGAGCTGATTTCGCGTGGCCATCAGGCTGGGACCGAACCAGTACGGCAAGGCGGGGATCCACGTCGTGCGCGTCCAGCGCGACACCCCGCGCCACGAGATCCGGGACCTCACGGTCGGCACGTCGCTGCGGGGCGACTTCAGTCGCGCGCACGTCGATGGGGACCAGGGCGACGTGCTGCCGACGGACTCGCAGAAGAACGCCGTGTTCTCGTTCGCCAAGGAGAAGGGCGTCGACTCCCCCGAGGAGTTCGGCCTTGCCCTCGCGGACCACTTCCTCGCCACGTCCTCGCGCGCCGATGGGGCACGGATCGAGATCGAGGAGGCGACCTGGAGCCGGATCGACGTCGACGGGCAGGGGCACGACCATGCGTTCGTGCAGACCGGCGGTGGCACCCGCACCGCGATCGTCAACGTCGACGGTCGGGGCGCGGACCGCACGGCGCACGTCGTCTCGGGGGTCTGCGACCTCGTCGTCCTCAAGTCGACCGGCTCGGAGTTCCACGGCTTCCTCAAGGACACGTACACGACGCTCGAGGAGACGACGGATCGGGTCCTCGCGACGTCCCTCGTCGCCCGCTGGCGCTACAACACAACCGATCTCGACTGGAACGGGACCTTTGCCGCCGTCAAGGCCCTGCTGCTGAAGCAGTTCGCCCAGATCCACTCCTACGCACTGCAGCAGACGCTCTACGGCATGGGCGAGTCAGTGCTGGAGGAGTTCCGCGTGATCGACGAGATCAGGTTCTCGGCGCCGAACAAGCATCACTTCCTCGTCGACCTCTCGCCGTTCGGGGTCGACAACCCGGGGGAGGTCTTCCATGCCGCCGACCGGCCGTACGGCCTGATCGAGGCGACGGTCCTGCGCGACGACGCGACCGATCCGGGCTCGGCCTGGCACGCGGTCCCCGGCTTCGTCTGACCGAAACAACCGGAACGACCGAAGGACTGAAACGGCCGGGAGGGCTGGGAGGCAGCGTGCGTGCGGGAGCGAGCGCAGCGGCATACGACTCAGGGAATGGTCCGCAGCGACGGGTGGCGGTTGACGTCCTTGTAGAGCAGGTACCGGAATTTGCCCGGGCCGGCGGCGTAACAGGCCTGGGGGCAGAAGGCACGCAGCCACATGAAGTCGCCGGCCTGGACCTCGACCCAGTCCTGGTTGAGCAGGTAGAGCGCCTTGCCCTCGAGGACGTAGAGGCCGTGCTCCATGACGTGCGTCTCGGGGAAGGGGATGACGCCACCGGGCTGGAAGGTGACGATGGTGACGTGCATGTCGTGACGGACGTCCGCCGGGTCCACGAATCGCGTCGTGGCCCAGACCCCGTCGGTGCCCGGCATCGGATCGGGCTCGATGTCCTGCTCGCGCCGCACCAGCGACTCCGGGACGTCGAGGCCGTCGACCCGTTCGTAGCGCTTGCGGATCCAGTGGAAGCGGGCAGCCCCGTCACCGTGGTTGCGCAGGGACCAGGGCGAGCCCGGTGGCAGATAGGCATAGCTGCCCTCGGCGAGCAGGTGTGCCGTCCCACCGATGGTCAGCGTGGCCTGCCCGTCGACGACGAAGAGGACCGCCTCGGCCTCGGGATCCGGCTCGGGGCGGTCGCTGCCGCCGCCGGGGGAGACCTCGACGACGTACTGCGAGAACGTCTCGGCGAACCCCGACAGCGGCCGCGCGAGGATCCACAGGCGGGTGTGCTCCCAGTGGGGGAGCAGGCTCGCCGTGATGTCCGACAGGGTGCGGGCGGGGATGACGGCGTAGGCCTCCGTGAACACGGCGCGATCGGTCGTCAGGTCCGTCTGGGCGGGAAGGCCGCCGCGCGGTGCGTGGTAGCGGGGGCTCGAGTCCATGGCTCCATCTTCCTCACGACGCGGGACCGGGGTGCCTGAATGGTCGCCCCACTTGACCTCGTGATCCGGGCCGACCGCGTCGTCACGCCCACCGGCGAGGCCGCGCGGTCGATCGGCGTGGCCTCAGGACGCATCGTGGCCGTCGAGCCACTGGGTGCCGCGCTCGAAGGCTCGGTCGTCGTGGATCTCGCCGATGACGAGGTGTTGCTGCCAGGGCTCGTCGACACCCATGTGCACGTCAACGACCCAGGGCGCACCGAGTGGGAGGGGTTTGCCTCCGCCACCCGAGCGGCTGCGGCCGGCGGCGTCACGACCATCGTCGACATGCCGCTCAACAGCGTTCCGCCCACGGTCGACCTCGCAGCGCTGGACGTGAAGCGCAGGACGGCAGAGGACCAGGTCTGGGTCGACGTCGGCTTCTGGGGTGGCGCCGTGCCGGGCAACCTCTCCGAGCTGCGGCCGCTCCACGAGGAGGGCGTGTTCGGGTTCAAGTGCTTCCTGTTGCCCTCCGGGGTGGACGAGTTCCCGCCCCTCGACCTGGCCGAGCTCGTCCACGTGATGCGGGAGATCGCCTCCCTCGACGGGCTGCTCATCGTCCACGCCGAGGACGCGGAGACGATAGAGCGGGCGGCGGTAGGGGTAGTGCAGGGACGACGCTACGGCGACTTCCTCGCGTCCCGCCCGCGGGAGGCGGAGAACGTCGCCGTCGCCCACGTCATCGACCTCGCCAGGCACACGGGCTGCCGGGTCCACGTCCTGCACGTCTCGTCCGCCGAGGCGCTCCCGCTCATCGCCGCCGCCAAGGACGACGGGGTCCGCCTCACCGCGGAGACCTGTCCGCACTACCTGTACTTCGCCGGCGAGGAGGTGCCCGACGGCGCGACGCAGTTCAAGTGCTGCCCACCCATCCGGGAGGCTGACAACCTGGAGCAGCTCTGGGACGGGCTCGCCGACGGCGCCCTCGACATCGTCGTGTCCGACCACTCGCCGTCGACGCCGCAGCTCAAGGCCCTGGACACCGGCGACTTCGGCCGGGCGTGGGGCGGGATCAGCTCGCTCCAGCTCGGCCTGTCGGTCGTCTGGACGGGCGCCCGCCAGCGTGGGTTCAGCCTCGCCGACGTGACGCGCTGGATGGCCGAGAAGCCCGCCGACCTCGTGGGACTGTCGCACAAGGGCCGCATCGCGGTCGGCGCGGACGCTGACTTCTGCGTCTTCGCACCGGAGGACGGTCTCGTCGTCGACGCGGCGCAGCTGCACCACCGCAACCCGATCACGCCCTACGACGGCAGGCGACTGCTCGGCGTCGTGCGCCAGACCTGGCTGCGGGGCGAACCGCTCGACATCGACGCCCCGCCACGTGGGCGGCTGCTCCGGCGGGGTGAGTCCTGAGCGGCACGGGAGTGGGCCACTGGCCTGTCCCGGCACCGGCTCTGACGACCCGACCACACGATGACGTATGCCGCTGGGCTCAGTCAGCTCAGCGGCATACGTCCTGCACGGGGTTGGGCCCCGAAGGGCTCAGCGGTAGTTCGTGAAGGTCAGCGCGACGTCGAGGTCCGCCTCCTTGAGCATCCGCTGGACGGCCTGGAGGTCGTCGCGCGACTTGCTCGTCACGCGCAGCTCGTCGCCCTGGATCTGGGACTTGACGCCCCTCGGGCCCTCGTCGCGGATCATCTTGTTGATCTTCTTCGCGTTCTCCTGCGAGATGCCCTCCTTGAGGGGGCAGTCGAGGTGGTACTCCTTGCCGGAGAGGCGCGGGCCGGCCTCCGGGACGTCGAGGTGCTTGAGGCTGACCTTGCGCTTGACGAGGTGCGTCTGGACGACGTCGAGCACGGCCTTGCACCGATCCTCGGTGTTGGCCTTCATCTTGATGACCTCACCGGCGAGCTCCACGGAGGCGCCGACGTTCTTGAAGTCGTAGCGCGTCGCGATCTCCTTCGCGGCAGAGTTGACCGCGTTGGCGATCTCCTGCTTGTCGTACTTGCTGACGATGTCGAACGAGGAGTCGGCCATCGTGGCTCCTTCCGTGAGTGGCTTCGCTGGGTGTCCGGCTGTCTGGTGCGTCTGGTGCTGGTGGGGCGTGAGAGGTCTCGCGCCGGGGAGGGTGTGCTGATTTCGATGCCCGCCCGATCTCTTGCTATCCTTCCAGACGCACCACGGCAGGTTGTCCGAGCGGCCAATGGAAGCGGACTGTAAATCCGTCGCGAAAGCTACGAAGGTTCGAATCCTTCACCTGCCACCACGTGCTCAGAAGGGCCCCTGACCTGCGGAAACGCGGGCCTGGGGCCCTTCTGCCGTTGTCTGGCGCTGTCCGGCTGAAAGTGGCTCCAAGCGGCCGTTTGCGGGTAGCTGTGCAGAATACGTGCAGAAGTTTTGGCCTCGGGGGTCTGGGCGCTCACGTCGGGCTCCCTTGGCGAGAGGCGCGGAGGGCGGCCTCGACACGGTCGCGAGACGCTTCGTCCTGGCCGACGATGCACGACGCGTAGACACGGAGCAGCACGTTGACACTGTGGCCGGCCCACTCGGCGACCTGAGTGGCCGGGACGCCCGCGTTGAGCCACAGCGAGACGGCAGCGTGGCGCAGGTCGTAGGGCCGCTTGGCCAGGAGCGAGGAGTACTCGCGGTCGGTGAGCGCCCGCCGCCTCGCGAGGTCCCAGATGCGGTAGACGATCCCCATCGACTGTGGGCTGGCGAAGGGTGGCGCGACGGGGATGCCAGCTCTGCCCGCGCGAGTGACGAAGAGGCGGCCGCCGACGCCGGATGGGTACCTCGCGAGGTGACGCTTCAGGATCGCGACGAGTTCCGGCGGCGCCGGCGCGGTCCTCGTGGCCCGGCGAGCGCGGTGTTTGAGCTCGCGATCCTCCGTCGCCGCCCCGCTGTCCGTCCACTGGCCGCCGGTGGTCTGGGTGGAGCCGGTGAGGTGCAGCGAGCCCCACGAGCTGTTGTCGGATGGGAGGTCGAGGTCGGCTTCGCTTAGGTGTCGCACCTCGGAGGGGCGCAGGCCGGCGTAGTACATGCAG
>NZ_JAJJPG010000045.1:11642-25303 GCF_032907665.1 Intrasporangium sp. | reverse complement strand
GCCGCGTGCTGCGCGAGGAGGGCATCCGCGTCGTCCTCGTCAACAGCAACCCGGCGACCATCATGACCGACCCCGAGTTCGCCGACGCGACGTACGTCGAGCCGATCACGCCCGAGGTGGTCGAGGCGATCATCGCCAAGGAGCGGCCGGACGCGGTGCTCGCGACGCTCGGCGGGCAGACTGCCCTCAACTGCGCCATCGCCCTCCATGAGAACGGCGTCCTCGAGAAGTACGACTGCCCGCTCATCGGGGCGAACGTCGAGGCGATCCAGCTCGGGGAGGACCGCGAGAAGTTCAAGGGCGTCGTCGAGCGGTGCGGCGCGGAGTCGGCCAGGTCGATCATCTGCCACTCGATGGACGAGTGCCTCGCCGCAGCGGAGGACCTCCGGTATCCCGTCGTGGTCCGCCCGTCCTTCACCATGGGCGGTCTCGGCTCCGGCTTCGCCTACGACGAGGACGACCTCCGCCGGATCGCCGGTGCCGGACTGCAGTACTCGCCCGTGACCGAGGTGCTCCTCGAGGAGTCGATCCTCGGCTGGAAGGAGTACGAGCTCGAGGTCATGCGTGACCACCGGGACAATGTCGTTGTCGTGTGCTCGATCGAGAACCTCGACCCCATGGGTGTCCACACCGGTGACTCGATCACCGTCGCCCCGGCCCTGACCCTCACGGACCGGGAGTACCAGCGGCTACGGGACATCGGCATCGCGGTCATCCGCGAGGTCGGCGTCGACACCGGGGGCTGCAACATCCAGTTCGCCGTCAACCCGGAGGACGGCAGGGTCATCGTCATCGAGATGAACCCCCGGGTGTCCCGGTCCAGCGCACTCGCGTCGAAGGCGACCGGGTTCCCCATCGCCAAGATCGCGGCGAAGATGGCCATCGGCTACACCCTCGACGAGGTTCCCAACGACATCACGAAGGAGACGCCGGCGAGTTTCGAGCCGACACTCGACTACGTCGTCGTCAAGGTCCCACGCTTCGCCTTCGAGAAGTTCCCAGCAGCCGACCCGACCCTGACGACGACGATGAAGTCCGTCGGCGAGGCCATGGCGATCGGCCGCAACTTCACCGAGGCACTGCAGAAGGCGCTGCGTTCCCTCGAGAAGAAGGACGCGCCCTTCCACTGGACCGGTGAGGTGACCGAGGCGGCTGCCACCCGGATGCTCGAGCAGGCCAGGGTTCCGACGGACGGGCGGATCGTCCTCGTGCAGCAGGCGTTGCGCGGAGGGTGCACGGTCGAGGACGTCCATGCGGCCACCGGCATCGACCCGTGGTTCCTCGACCAGATCCAGCTGATCAACGACGTGGCCGAGATGCTCGCCACGGCCCCGACCCTGACGCCGGACCTGCTCCGACTCGTCAAGCGGCACGGCTTCAGCGACGCACAGATCGCCGCCGTGCGCGGCATGCCCGAAGCCGTCGTCCGAGGCGTGCGCCACGCCCTCGGCGTGCGTCCCGTCTACAAGACCGTCGACACCTGCGCCGCGGAGTTCGCTGCCACCACGCCGTACCACTACTCCTCCTACGACGAGGAGACCGAGGTGGCGCCGCGCGAACGACCCGCCGTCATCATCCTCGGCTCCGGCCCCAACCGGATCGGGCAGGGCGTCGAGTTCGACTACTCCTGCGTCCACGCCTCCTTCGCGCTCCGCGACGCCGGCTACGACAGCGTGATGGTCAACTGCAATCCCGAGACGGTGTCCACCGACTACGACACGAGCAGTCGGCTCTACTTCGAGCCGCTCACCCTCGAGGACGTGCTCGAGGTGATCCATGCCGAGGCGCAGGCCGGTCCCATCGCGGGGGTGATCGTCCAGCTCGGCGGCCAGACCCCTCTCGGCCTGGCCCAGGCTCTCTCCGACGAGGGAGTCCACATCGTCGGGACCTCACCCGGCGCGATCCACCTCGCGGAGGACCGCGGCGCGTTCGGACAGGTCCTGGCCCGCGCTGGGCTCATCGCGCCCAAGCACGGGACGGCGTTCAGCGCCGAGGAGGCCCTGGAGGTCGCTCGTGAGATCGGCTACCCGGTCCTCGTCCGGCCCTCGTACGTCCTCGGCGGGCGGGGCATGGTCATCGTCTACGACGACGACTCCCTCGTCACCTACGTCGAGAAGGCGACCGAGGCATCCCCGGAGCACCCCATCCTCGTGGACCGTTTCCTCGACGACGCGATCGAGATCGACGTGGATGCGCTCTTCGACGGCGAGGACCTCTACCTCGGCGGGATCATGGAGCACGTCGAGGAAGCCGGGATCCACTCGGGAGACAGCGCGTGCACCCTCCCGCCGGCCACCCTCGGCGACGCCGAGCTCGAGCGGGTCCGAGTCGCCACGCGCAAGCTTGCCGAAGGCATCGGGGTGCGAGGGTTGATGAACGTCCAGTTCGCCCTCGCCCAGGACATCCTCTACGTCATCGAGGCAAACCCGCGTGCGTCGCGGACCGTGCCCTTCGTGTCGAAGGCGACCGGTGTCGCGCTGGCCCGCGCAGCGTCTCGGGTCATGCTCGGCGCGACGATCCGCGAGCTGCGCGACGAGGGGATCCTGCCGCGTACCGGTGACGGGGGCTCCCTCCCGGACCATGCCCCGATCTCGTGCAAGGAGGCGGTGCTCCCGTTCAAGCGCTTCCGGACGCCGGAGGGGCTCGCCGTGGACTCCATCCTCGGTCCGGAAATGCGCTCGACCGGAGAGGTCATGGGGATCGACCGGGACTTCGGTGGCGCCTTCTCCAAGGCGCAGCTCGCGATCGGCGGCGGCCTGCCCCGGTCGGGTGCGATCTTCGTGTCCGTCGCCAACCGGGACAAGCGTGCGATGCTCTTCCCCGTCAAGCGCCTCGTCGACCTCGGCTTCACGATCCTCGCCACGGCGGGCACGGCCGCCGTCCTCAGACGCAACGGCATCGAGGCGACGCTCGTGCGCAAGCTCACGGAGCGAACGCGCGAGCACGAGGGCGAGAAGTCGATCGTCGAGCTCATCCAGGACGGCACCGTCCAGATGGTGGTCAACACGCCTTCCGGTCAGGACGCCCGCGCCGACGGCTACGCGATCCGGGCGGCCACGACGAGCGCGGACCTGCCGATCATCACGACCATCGCCACCCTGGCCGCCGCGGTGCTGGGCATCGAGTCGCACCTGACGGAGGACCTGCGAGTCACGTCGCTCCAGGAGCATGCCCGCGACCTGGACCTGCTCGGGCAGGCCGCGCGGCCCGCGGGGGACTCCACGCACGACGGGGCGGAGTCGCAGGTGTGACGGGGAGCGGCGACGACGCGACGCGGGTGGTCAGGAGGTCCCGGGTCACGCAGGAGAGAGGGGAGGTCATCGCCACGCGGCGCGCCGGCGCCTACCAGCACCTGACCCTCGTCGCACCGGGCATCGCCGGTCACGCGGCGCCGGGGCAGCTCGTCGCGGTCGCGGTCGGGGAGGGCGACCAGGCGCCGGCACTGCGCCGCCTCGTCCTCATCCACGAGGTCACCCCCAGCGGCACCTACGGCGGGACGGTGGAGCTCGTCGTCCACCCCCGCGATGCGGCCACCGCCTGGCTCGCCAGCCGACGACCCCACGACGGAGTGGATGTGGTCGGGCCGGTGGGCCGGGGCTTCCCGCTCCCGGTCGACTCGCTGCCCTGCGTCCTCGTCGCCGAGGGGCGCGGCAGCGGGCCTCTGCTCTGGCTGGCCCGGATCCTGCGGGCGCGCGGCTGCCGGGTCGAGATGGTTCTCGGCGCACCCAGCGAGGACCGGCTCCTCGGGGTCATCGAGGCGCGACGCCGGTGCGACGCGGCGATCGTGACGACCGCAGACGGCTCCGCAGGCCAACGTGGGCACCTCGTCGACGTCCTCCCTGAGGTCCTCGACCGCACCGGTGCCGCAGTGGTGTACGCCTGCGGTTCGCTTCCCGTGCTGCGGGCGACCGCGGCGGCGGCCGCGGAGCGGGGCGTGGTGAGCCAGCTGGCCATCGAGGGGCCCCCGGGGTGCGGCATCGGCGTGTGCCTCGGCTGCGTCGTGCCCATCACCGGGACCGACGACCAGACCCGTCTGGTCCGGACCTGCGTGGAGGGTCCGGTCCTGCGCGGCGACCGCCTGCGGTGGGACGCCTTCGTCGACGGCCACTGGCGGACACCACGCGACGCCGTCGCGGTCGGGTCAGGACCCGTCGGTGGCTGACCTCTCCGTCACCCTGGGCGGTCGCCGCCTGCGCAACGCGGTCATGACGGCGTCAGGTTGTGGCGGCAGCGGTCGGGAGCTGCACCGCTTCTTCGACGTGGCTGAGCTGGGGGCCGTGGTCACCCCGTCGGTGTCCCTCGCCCCGCGCGCGGGATGCGGCACGCCCCGACTCGTCGAGACGCCGTGCGGTGTCCTCTCCGACACGGGGCTGCCAGGCCCCGGTGTCACGGCCTTCGTTGCGCATGAGCTGCCGTGGCTCCGTGCCGTCGGGGCGACCGTGCTCCCGTCGGTCGCGGGCAGCAGCCCAGAGGAGTACGCCACCGTGTCGGCGGCGCTGAGTGCGAGCCCAGCCTTCGACTGCGCCATCGGCGTGGAGCTGAACCTCTCGGTCGCGAGTGCCGACGGGATCCCCTTCGACGAGGACGCGCTCGCCGCTGACGCCGTGGTCAGACGCGTCCGTGAGCGGCTGGGGGACGGCAGGGTCGTCATCGTCAAGCTCGCCGTCGACGCCCCCGATCTGGTGGCGGTCGCCGCCGCGTGCGTCAGGGCGGGTGCGGACGCGCTGACCATCGGCAACGGCGCTCGGGGGACGGCGGTCGGGCTCGCGCCAGAACCCTCGGCTGTCGTCAACGGACGGCTCTCGGGCCCTGCGGCCCGGACGCTTGCCGTCCGCGCGGTGTGGGAGGTCCACCGGGCCATGCGCGAGGGCCGCGTGCCCACCGTGCCGATCGTCGGCGTGGGAGGCGTGCGCTCGGGACGCGACGCGCTCGAGCTGATCACAGCCGGAGCCAGCGCGGTCCAAGTGGGCAGCGCGACGTTCGTCGACCCGCGCGCACCCGCGCGCGTTCGAGACGAGTTGTCCGACCTTCTCGACTCCACGGGCCACCGCGCCCTGGGCGAGGCCATCGCAACGGCGCACCGCCGCCAGGAGAGGAACTCATGACGACGACCTTCGGACGCCGGCTGGCAGCCGCGATGAGGAGGCACGGGCCGCTCTGCGCCGGCATCGACCCGCACCGGTCGCTCGTCGAGGCGTGGGGGCTGACCTACGACCTCGCAGGTCTGGAGCGCTTTGCCCTCACGTGCGTCGAGGCCTTCGCCGGCCGGGTCGCCGCGGTCAAGCCACAGTCCGCGTTCTTCGAGGTGTTCGGGAGCCGGGGGGTGGCGGTCCTCGAGCGCGTCCTCACGGAGCTGCGGGAGGCCGACACCGTGACGATCCTCGACGCCAAGCGAGGCGACATCGGATCGACGATGACGGCCTACGCCCACGCCTACCTCGGTCGCGAGGCGCCTGCCCGCGCCGACGCCTTCACCGTCAGCCCCTACCTCGGCTACGAGTCGCTGCGCCCCGCCCTCGACCTCGCCCGAGAGACGGAACGGGGCGTGTTCGTGCTCGCCCTGACGTCGAACCCCGAGGGGGCGGGAGTGCAGCACGCGCGCCGTGGCGACACCTCGGTGGCGGCGTCGATGGTGCTCGGCGCCGCGGCCGACAACGCGGCGGCACGTGCCAACGGAGAGCTCGGTCACGTGGGCCTCGTGGTGGGAGCGACGGTGGGCACCGCGGTCCGAGACCTCGACCTCGACCTGCGTGCGGCAGCCACGCCGATCCTGGCCCCGGGATACGGCGCCCAGGGCGGCGACGTGGCTGCGCTGGAGAAGACCTTCGGGGCGGCCCGTGGCCAGGTGCTCGCCGCGTCGAGCCGGGACATCCTCACCGCCGGCCCCGAGCCCCACCGGCTCGTCGACCGGGTCCAGCGCAGCGCCGAGACCCTCCTCGCGTGGGCCGGCTGAGCCGACCCCTCGCGTGGCACCGGACAGGCACCCAGCCAAGGCACCCAGCCAAGGCACCCAGCCAAGGCACCCAGCCAAGGGACCCAAGACAGGCAGCCGTGCGCGCGACCAGTCACGCAACACCGGCCCGCGTTGCACGGGCGCCGTCGGGCTCGCTAGGTTCGGCGCTGACCCCTGTCACCGCTACCGGCGAGGCACCAGGCGTGCCCAGCGAGGAGACTTCACACCGTGGCCCTTCCACCGCTCACCCCTGAAGAGCGCGCTGCTGCCCTCGCGAAGGCCGCCGCCGCACGTCGGGAGCGAGCAGCCGTCAAGAACCGCCTCAAGTACTCCAGCGGCTCGCTCGCCGAGGTCATCGAGGACGGCAAGGTCGACCCTGTCATCGGCAAGATGAAGGTGACCGAGCTGCTCGAGTCCATGCCCGGCGTCGGCCGCGTCCGCGCGAAGGCGATCATGGCGGAGGTGGGCATCGCCGAGTCCCGGCGCGTCCGTGGGCTGGGGGCCAACCAGATCGCTGCGCTGTTGCGGCGGTTCGAGCGACCGTGACGCCCCCCTCCGAGACGGGGACGGAGCCCCGACGGCTCGGGCGCCTCACGGTCCTCGCCGGACCGACCGCGGTCGGGAAGGGGACCATCGCCGCGTACGTCCGAACCCACTTCCCCGGGGTCTGGTTCTCGGTGTCGATGACGACGCGCCAACCTCGTCCCGGTGAGGTCGACGGCGTCCACTACCACTTCGTCGACGACCAGGAGTTCGACCGGCTCGTCGCAGCAGGGGAGTTCCTCGAGCACGCCGTCGTCCACGGCGCCGCAAAGTACGGCACCCCCCGCGGGCCGGTCGAGCGAGCGATCCGCGAGGGCAGGGACGCCCTGCTGGAGATCGACCTCCAGGGGGCACGCCAGGTCCGGGAGACGTGGCCCGACGCGCTCTTCGTCTTCCTCGAGCCGCCGAACTGGGAGGAGCTCGTCCGCCGGCTCGTCGGGCGGGGCACCGAGGACGAGGCGGAGCGGGACCGCCGTCTGGCGACCGCGCGGGCCGAGCTGGCGGCGCGCGAGGAGTTCGACGAGGTCATCGTCAACGACGACGTTCGGCGCGCGAGCGAAGAACTCGTATCATTGATGAGATCGGGACGCTCCGGACGGTGAGTCCCGATGGTGTCGTGTGCCGTCGTGGCGGCGCGGCCAGACCCTCAACGCAACGAACCCCACGCAACGAACCCAACGAAACGAGATCACTGTGTCCGGTACCCAGGCAGCTCCCATCGGCATCACCAACCCGCCGATCGATGACCTCCTGACCGCCGCCGACTCGAAGTACGCCCTCGTCATCTACGCCGCCAAGCGGGCCCGTCAGATCAACGCGTACTACTCCCAGCTCCAGGAGGGCCTGCTCGACTACGTCGGTCCCCTCGTCGAGACCGAGGTCCACGAGAAGCCGCTGTCGATCGCGCTCCGCGAGATCAACGACGGCCTGCTCACCTCCGAGCCGACCGAGGCCTGAGGCGGCCCCGGCCGATGCGCGTCGTCCTCGGTGTGAGCGGCGGCATCGCCGCCTACAAGGCGTGTTCGCTGCTTCGCCTCTTCACCGAGAGCGGGCACGACGTGACGGTCGTGCCGACTGCCGCAGCCCTCTCCTTCGTCGGCGCGCCGACGTGGGCGGCCCTGTCCGGCAAGCCGGTCAGCACCGACGTCTGGACGCGCGTGCACGAGGTGCCCCACGTGCGCATCGGGCAGACGGCTGACGTCGTCGTCGTCGCCCCGGCGACCGCGGACCTGCTCGCGAAGGCTGCGCACGGCCTCGCCGACGACCTGCTCACCAACACGCTGCTCACGGCGCGCTGTCCCGTCGTCGTCGCACCAGCGATGCACACCGAGATGTGGCTGCACCCGGCGACGCAGGCCAACGTCGCGATCCTTCGCGAGCGCGGCGTCCACGTCATCGACCCCGCTGAGGGCCGCCTCACCGGCCAGGACTCCGGCCCCGGACGCCTTCCCGAACCCGAGCAGCTGTATGCCGCTGTGCTCGCCGTCCTGGGCGAGCCCGGTTCCGCTCCTGCCGGGTCGTCCGCCTCCGCAGGTTCCCTCGCGCCTGCCGTGCCCGCCGACGCAGACGGACGGGAGGGCGCCGACCGCGCCGGGTCACGGGAACCCGGCTCAGCGGCATACGACCGGCTCAACGGCCTGAAGGTGGTCGTGTCCGCCGGCGGCACGCGGGAGCCGCTCGACCCCGTGCGCTACCTCGGCAACCGCTCCTCCGGCAAGCAGGGCCTCGCGATCGCGCGTGCTGCTGTGGCCCGCGGCGCCGCGGTGACCCTCGTCGCGGCGAACGTGGCGCTGCCCACGCCGGAGGGAGCCACCGTCGTCCCGGTGGGGACCACGATCGAGATGCAGGAGGCGGTGGCCGCGGCGGCGGCCGACGCCGACGTCGTCATCATGGCGGCCGCCCCCGCCGACTTCCGGCCGATGACGACGAGCGACAGCAAGATCAAGAAGGCGAAGGACGGGGGCGCTCTGCGCGTCGAGCTCGTCGAGAACCCCGACATCGTCCGGGGCCTCGTCGAGGACCGGGCCCGGCGCGGGTCCTCCCGACCCGTCATCGTCAGCTTCGCCGCTGAGACGGGGGACACCGCGATGTCGGTGCTGGAGCATGCGCGCGAGAAGTTCGCCCGCAAGGGCAGCGACCTCCAGGTGACCAACGAGGTCGGTTTCGACAAGACCTTCGGCCAGGACGACAACACGGTGCACCTGCTCACGCGTGGCGAGGACGCGGTGCGGACCGTCGGCCCGGCATCGAAGGACGTCGTCGCCGAGGCGGTGCTGGACGCCGTCGTGGACCTGCTCTGACGCACGGCTAAACTCGCCGTCACCGCACCCACGTCAAGCCAGGGAGCCCACGTGTCCGCACGCCTCTTCACGTCCGAGTCCGTCACCGAGGGACACCCGGACAAGATCTGCGACCAGATCAGTGACTCCATCCTCGATGCGATGCTCGCCGAGGACGCCCAGGCCCGCGTCGCCGTCGAGACGTTGGTCACCACGGGACTGGTCCACGTCGCCGGCGAGGTGTCGACGACCGGCTACGTCGAGATTCCACGGATCGTGCGCGAGACCATCCTGCGGGTCGGCTACGACGGGTCCCAGAAGGGCTTCGACGGACGGACCTGCGGCGTGTCGGTGTCCATCGGCGCCCAGTCGCCCGACATCGCTCAGGGCGTGGACACGGCCCACGAGAGCCGCCAGGGCGGGCTCGACCCGATGGACAAGCAGGGCGCCGGTGACCAGGGACTGATGTTCGGCTACGCCTGCGACGACACCCCCGAGCTCATGCCGCTGCCGATCTTCCTCGCCCACCGCCTCGCGGAGCGACTGACGCAGGTGCGCAAGAGCGGCGAGCTGGCCTACCTCCGCCCCGACGGCAAGACCCAGGTCACCATCGCCTACGACGGTGACCGTGCCGTCCGCCTCGACACCGTCGTCCTGTCGACGCAGCACGCTCCTGACGTGTCGCTCGAGGGCATGCTCGAGCCGGACGTCAGGGAGCACGTCATCGGGCCGGTGCTCGAGGAGCTGCGGGCCGGAGGGAGTGACCTCGACGTGTCGGCCTACCGCTCATTGATCAACCCGACCGGCCGCTTCGAGATCGGCGGCCCCATGGGAGACGCCGGCCTCACCGGGCGCAAGATCATCGTCGACACCTACGGCGGCATGGCGCGGCACGGCGGCGGGGCCTTCTCGGGCAAGGACCCGAGCAAGGTCGACCGCTCGGGGGCCTATGCGATGCGGTGGGTCGCCAAGAACGTCGTGGCCGCAGGACTGGCCCGCCGCTGTGAGGTGCAGGTCGCGTATGCCATCGGCAAGGCGCAGCCGGTCGGCCTCTACATCGAGACCTTCGGCACCGAGACGGTGCCCGTCGACAGGATCCAGGACGCGATCGGCATGGTCTTCGACCTGCGCCCTGCCGCCATTGTCGATGCGCTCGACCTGCTGCGCCCCATCTACGCGCCGACGGCCGCCTACGGTCACTTCGGCCGGACCAAGGCCGACGGCGTCGAGAACGCCTTCACGTGGGAGCGCACGGATCGGATCGAGGAGCTGCTCGCTGCCGTCTCCGGCTGACACTAGATTCGCCCTCGTGGGCGATGACCTCAACGACAACGTGCAGCGACCGGCCCAGCGTGGGCCGGTCGCTGCCGTCGTCGTCGACACGCCCTTGCCCCACCTGGACCGCGTCTTCGAGTACGCCGTCCCCGACGAGCTCTCAGCCGACGCAGTGCCCGGCGCGCGGGTGCGGGTGCGATTCGCCGGGCGGGATCTCGAGGGCTTCATCGTGGAGCGACGCGAGACCGCGGAGCACGAGGGCCGCCTGACCGCGGTGCGCAAGGTCGTCAGCCCCGAACCGGTGCTGACCCCCGAGATCCACGCGCTCTGCCGGGCCGTGGCCGATCGCTACGCGGGCACCCTCAGCGACGTCCTGCGCCTCGCCGTGCCGAAGCGGCACGCCACCGCGGAGCGGACCCTCCCGCTCCTCCCGCCCGGCGAGGACATCGCGGCGAGTGCGACAGACCGGGCAGCGACGGGGGAGCCCGGCAGCGCCGACCCGCTCGATGTGCCGCCCGGTCCGTGGTCTGCGTATCCCGCCGGCCCGGCGTGGCTGCGGCGGGTCGCCGGTGGGCAGGCCCCCGCCGCCGCGTGGACCGCCCTGCCCAGCCGATCGCCCGACGAGGACTGGCCCGAGGCCATCGCAGTGGCCGTGGCCGCCGCCCTCGCAGGAGGACGGGGGGCGGTCGTGGTGGTACCCGACCACCGCGATGTCGACCGCCTCGATGCTGCGCTGGTCCGGGTCCTCGGGCGCGGCCGGCACGTCCGCCTCACCGCCGACCAAGGTCCACAGGCGCGCTACACCGCGTGGCTCAAGGTGCGTCGGGGCCACGTCAGGGTCGCGATCGGGACGCGTGCCGCGGCCTTCGCCCCCGTGCACGATCTCGGTCTCGTCGCATGGTGGGACGACGGCGACGACCTGCTCTCCGAGCCCCGAGCGCCCTACCACCACACCGGGGTCGTGCTCGCGTTGCGCGCGGAGCAGGTTAGCGCCGCCCTGCTCGCCGGGGGCTTCGTGCGCAGCCTGCGCCTCGAGGCCGAGATCGAGGCGGGCCGGGTCGTCCCGGTGAGTGCGGACCGCGCTGTCGCCCGCGCGGCAGCGCCGCGCGTCGTCGTCGCGGGCGAGGGGCTCGACGAGGAGCGTGACGGCCCCGCCGCCCGGGCACACCTTCCGTCGCACGCCTGGCGGGTGGCCAAGGACGCCCTGCGTGACGGCCCCGTCCTCGTCCAGGTGCCACGCCGTGGCTACCAACCGGCCCTGAGCTGCCAGGACTGCAGGGCCCCGGTGCGGTGCCCACGATGCCAGGGCCCGGTGGCCGTCGGCTCCTCAGGGGCGCCGCCCCGCTGCCGCTGGTGCGGCTTGGGGCTGGGGAGGGCCGGCTTCGAGTGCCAGTCCTGTGGCTCCTCGCGGCTGCGGGCGACGGTCACCGGCTCGCGACGAACCGCAGAGGAGATCGGGCGATCGCTGCCCGGCCACCCGGTTCACACGTCCGGGTCCGGACAGGTGCTCGCGACGGTTGCGGCGGAGCCTGCCCTCGTCATTGCCACCCCGGGCGCCGAACCGGTCGCCGAGGGGGGCTATGCGGCCGTCCTGCTCCTCGACGCCTGGGCGAGCCTCGACCTCCCGGTGCTCGACGCGCCGCTCGAGTCGCTGCGCCGCTGGATGGCGGCGGCCGCGCTGGTCCGTCCCGGCCGGACCGTCGTCCTCGCCGGCGCCCCACCAGGGGTCACGCTGCCTGCGATCGAGGCCCTGGTGCGCTGGGACCCGGCCTGGTTGGCTGCCCGTGAGCTGTCCGAGCGGCGGGAGCTGGGACTGCCACCTGCGGTGCGGATGGCGCAGCTGGTCTCGAGCCGGGAGGCGCTGGAGGCGGCCCTGTCCCAGCTCGACCTTCCCCCGGCGGCCCAGGTGCTTGGTCCGATGCCGCTCGACGCCTGGGTCCACCCAGGAGCACCTGCAGGACCGTCGGCGCCCTCGCCGGGACCTCACTCCGCGTCCCCGGCCGAGGCCGACGGCGCCGAGGTGAGACGCCCGAGCTGGCACGCGCTCCTCCGCGCCCCCCTCGAGTCGACGCAGGAGCTGACGCACGCGCTCGCCGCCCTGCGGTCCTTCCGGTCCGCCCGCAAGGAGCCCGACAGCGTGACCGTCCGCGTCGACCCCGTGGACGGCTGGTAGGCGGCAGCTGCGGGGGCTGGGCGGTGGGACCGTTCACGGCATGGCACAGTGTCGGCATGGTGACGCGGGAGCTCGACATCGTCCTCTTCGGCGCAACAGGATTCGTGGGCGCCCTGACCGCACGCCACCTCGCGAGCAATGCGGGCCACGCCCGGATCGGCATCGCGGGACGCTCGACGGCTCGACTCGAGGCGCTCCGTGGCGACCTTGGTGCCGCTGCAGCCGGCTGGGAGGTCATCGAGGTGGACGCCCAGGACTCAGCCGGGCTGCGCGACCTCGCCCGTCGCACCGTCGTCCTCGCGACCACCGTCGGCCCCTACGCCGTTCACGGCAAGGACGTGGCCAGGGCCTGTGCCGAGGAGGGCACCCACTACGCCGACCTCACCGGCGAGGTCCTCTTCGTCCGCTGGTCGGTCGACGAGCTGTCCGAGCCGGCAGCACGGTCGGGCGCCCGGATCGTCCACGCGTGTGGATACGACTCGGTCCCGTCGGACCTGGGCGTCATGCTGCTGGCCAACCGCGCCGCCGCGGACCACCAGGGGACGCTCGGCGACACCATCCTCGCGGTGAAGTCCGCCAAGGGCGGGTTCAGCGGAGGCACCGTTGACTCCGCCCGTCGACAGGCGATCGCCGCACGGGAGGACGCCGGGGTCCGTCGTGTGCTCCGCGATCCCTACGCCCTCAGCCCGCGCCGAGGTGAAGAGCCGAAGGGGGGGTCCCGTCGGCCGGGCGGTGCCGCCGGACTGCTGCGCAAGCTCATGCCGGTGGAACGGCACCCCGAGACGGGGCGCTGGAACGGCCCGTTCGTCATGGCCGGTTTCAACACCCGCATCGTCCGGCTGTCGAACACGTTGACGGACTGGTCCTACGGTCGGGACTTCCGGTATCGGGAGGTCGTCGACTTCGGGTCCGGACCCCTGTCGCCCGTCCTCGCCGGCGGCATGGCCATCGGACTCACGGGCGGGCTTGCCGGACTCTCGTGGGGGCCGACGCGCGCGGTCCTCGACCGATTCCTGCCCAAGCCGGGGCAGGGGCCGAGCGAGGGTCGGATGGCGCAGGGGCGGTTCGCCATGGAGATCCGCACGACGACCTCGACGGGGGCCAGATACGTCGCGCGGGTCGCCGCCCCCTTCGACCCCGGATACACCGGGACCGCCGTCATGCTCGGGGAGAGCGCCCTCGCCCTGGCCATGGACGACGACCGCCTGCCCGACCGGGCCGGGGTGCTCACACCGGCAACGGCGCTCGGCGAGGTCCTCGTCGACCGCCTGCGCACGCAGGGCTTCACCTTCGAGGTCGAGCGGGCGTCCTGAGCGCGCGCTCGTGGGCCACTCGAGCGGGCGGGGTGTGCGTTTGGGGCCACTCGACCGGGGGGGTGCGTTTGGGGCCACTCGACCGGGCGGGGTGTGCGTTTGGGGCCACTCGACCGGGCGGGGGT
>NZ_JAJJPG010000045.1:0-11542 GCF_032907665.1 Intrasporangium sp. | reverse complement strand
GGGGCCACTCGACCGGGCGGGGGTGGCGGACCCGCCCGGACCGCCGACCTAGACTTGGACATCCACGCCCGACGCCGACCACCGAGGACTGACACCTGTGGCGATCAAGGACATCCGCCTCTTCGGAGACCCCGTGCTGCGCACCCCGGCAGCCGAGGTCGTCGACTTCGACAAGGAGCTCCGGGTGCTGGTCAAGGACCTCGAGGACACGATGCTCGACGCCCCGGGGGCGGGCCTCGCGGCGCCTCAGCTCGGGGTCGGGCTGCGAGTCTTCACCTACTGCGTCGACGACGTCGTCGGTCACCTCGTCAACCCGGTCCTCGACCTGTCCGACGAGCAGCAGGAGGGTCCGGAGGGCTGTCTCAGCGTTCCGGGGGTCACCGCCGACACCAAGCGGGCCCTCTCGGTCGTCGCCAAGGGCCAGAACATGTATGGCGAGCCCGTGCTGCTCGAGGGGACGCAGCTGCTCGCTCGCGCGGTCCAGCACGAGACCGACCATCTCGACGGGATCCTCTTCGTCGACCGGCTCGACCCCGAGGCGCGCAAGGCAGCCATGCGGGCGATCCGGGAGGCCGAGTGGTTCGGCGAGCCGCCGCCCCTGGTGAAGGTCAGTCCGCACGCGACCTTCGGCCTGGGGATGTGACGTGCGGGTCGTCTTCGCCGGAACGCCCCAGGTTGCGCTGCCGAGCCTGGAGGCGATCGCGCGGTCGCGCCACGATCTCGTCGCCGTCATCACCCGCCCCGATGCTCCAGCTGGTCGTGGTCGACGCCTCGAGCCGTCCCCCGTCAAGGTGCGGGCGCTGGAGCTCGGTCTGGCCGTCCTCACCCCCGCCTCCGCCCGGGAGCCGGACTTCCTCGAGGCGCTGAGGGAGCTCGAACCGGACGTGTGCCCGGTGGTCGCCTACGGCAACCTCGTCCCGGAGTCCGCGCTCGAGATCCCCCGGCACGGGTGGGTCAACCTGCACTTCTCCCTGCTGCCTGCGTGGCGGGGGGCGGCTCCGGTGCAGCACGCGATCATGGCCGGCGACTCGGTCACCGGCGCAACGACCTTCCGGCTCGAGCGTGGCCTCGACACCGGCCCCGTCTACGGCGTCATGACCGAGCGCATCCGGCCCACCGACACCGCGGGCGACCTGCTCGACCGACTTGCCGAGGCGGGAGCGGGGCTGCTCGTCGCCACCCTCGACGGGATCGAGTCGGGTGACCTCGTCGCGAAACCGCAACCGGCAGACGGGGTCTCGCTGGCACCCAAGCTCGAGGTGGAGGACGCTCGGATCGTGTGGAACCACCCGGCCGTCGCCGTCGACCGGCGGGTCCGTGGGTGCACCCCGGCGCCCGGCGCGTGGACCACCTTCCGAGGCGAACGGCTCAAGGTGGCTCCGGTCACCCTCGCGCCTCCCGAGGGCCTGCCCGACGAGGATCGACTGAGCCCGGGCCAGCTCCTCGTCACGAAGCAGGCAGTCCTCGTCGGCACGGGCACGACCCCGGTCCGCCTCGGCACGGTCCAGGCGCACGGGCGGAAGCCGATGCCTGCGGCCGACTGGGCTCGTGGGATGCGCATCGAGCCGGGGGAGCGGCTCGACGATGAGTGACGAGCGGCGACGAGGAGGGCGACAGCGCCCGCCGGCCAGGGGCAGATCGGCGCAGCACCGGTCAGCTCAGCGCCCGTCGGAGCGCAGCCGACGCACCGACCCGGCGCGGCTTGCCGCCTACTCCGTCATGCGTGAGGTCGCAGAGGGCGCCTACGCCAACCTCGCGCTCCCGAGGCTCCTGCGCGAGAAGCGGATCCAGGGGCGCGACGCCGGCTTCGCGACCGAGCTCGTCTACGGCGCGACGAGGATGTCCGGCCTCTACGACGCCATCGCCGCCACAGCTGCAGACCGACCAGTGGACAGGATCGATCCTGGGGTCCTCGACACGATTCGCCTCGGCGCGCACCAGCTGCTCGGGATGCGCGTGCCCACCCACGCGGCCGTCGACGAGACGGTCGCGCTCGCGCGACAGGTCAACGGTGCCGGGGCGTCGGGTTTCGTCAACGCCGTCATGCGGCGGATCAGCGAGCGCAGCCTCGACGAGTGGCTCGAGGTCGTCAGCGGTGGGGTGAGCGACCCGGTGGAGGCTCTCGCCATCCGCACCTCCCACCCGCTGTGGGTCGCCAAGGCGCTCCGCGCCGCCCTCATCGGACATGGCCGCGTCTCGGACGCGGAGGCCGCCGAGGCGGAGCTGGCCCTGCTCCTCGAGTCCGACAACGCGCCGGCCAAGGTGTCGCTCGCAGCCCGGCCCGGCCTCGCCACCGTGGCAGAGCTCGTCGAGGCCGGCGCCGAGGCGTCGACGACGAGTCCGGTGGGCGCAGTCCTGCCCGAGGGGGATCCCGGCCGGATCCCGGCGGTTCGGCAGGGCAGGGCGGCGGTCCAGGACGAGGGCTCGCAGCTCGTCGCCCTGGCGATCGCCACCGCTGAAGTCGGACAGGACGCGATGAAGGCCGAGCGCTGGCTCGACCTGTGCGCCGGACCCGGGGGGAAGGCCGGCCTGCTCGCGTCGATCGCCGTGCAGCGACGGATCCCCTTCGTCGCCAACGAGGTCAACGAGCACCGTGTGGAGCTCGTCCGCCAGACGTTGCGCGCGGTGAGCGCGGCCGCGCGTGAGGCCGGGACCACCCTGGAGATCGTCCACGGGGACGGGCGCGACTTCGCCGCCGGAGCCCAGCCGGGCTTCGGGCCGTCCACGGGGGGAGCGGCCCGTGAGTCGGCCTACAGCCGAGTCCTCATCGACGCCCCGTGCACCGGCCTGGGGGCCCTGAGGCGGCGACCGGAGGCGCGCTGGCGGCGTCGCCCCAGCGACGTGGCGGCGCTCGCGGGACTCCAACGCGAGTTGCTCGCGGCCGGGATCGACGCGACCACCCCCGGTGGCGTCATCGGTTATGCGACGTGCAGCCCGCACCTCAACGAGACCCGGTTCGTCGTGCAGGACGTCCTCAAGAAGCGCGACGACGTCGAGCTCGTGGACGCGCGGCCGCTCTTCCGCGACGCAGCGGGTGCTCAGCTGCCGGACCTCGGCGACGGGCCCTACGTCCAGCTGTGGCCCCACGTCCACGGGACCGACGCGATGTTCCTCGCCCTCCTGCGCAAGCGCTGAGGCTCAGCGCCCCCGGAAGACAGGGCGCCGTCCCTCGCGCCGTGCGGACTCAGCCTCGGCGGCGTCGTCACTGGCGAAGCAGGCAAGGAACTCCGCGCGGAGCCCGGGGTCGTCGTCCGGGAGCTGCGGGGAGTTGAGCACGTGTTTGGCGTAGCTGAGCGACAGGGGAGCGAGTGCCGCGAGGTCGTGGGCCAGCGCGATCGCGTCGGTGAGGTCTCCCGCTCGTTGGACGAGCCCGCAGGCGATCGCCGCGGGGAGGTCGAGGCTCTCGGCGGCGAGCAGGATGCCGCGGGCATGACCTCCTCCGACGAGGTCGGAGAGCCGCCGGATCGTCCACGGGTCGACGGCGAGGCCGTTGCGGGCCGTCGGCACGGCGAAGCGCGCTGCGGGACTGCCCACCCTGAGGTCGCAGGCTGCGGCGAGCTGGGTGCCGCCCCCGATCGCGGGCCCGTTGACGGCCGCGATGACGGGGATCGGTGAGCCGGTGATCGCTCCGAGCATCCCGTAGTGCGCCTCGAGGAACTCGTCACCATAGACGCCGTCGAGGTCGGCGCCGGCGCAGAAGGTCGAGCCGGAGCCGGTGATGACGACCGCGCGCGACGGGGAGTCCCCGGCGGCGGACGTGAGAGCCTCACCCACAGCGCGGCAGAGCGCGACGTCGAGAGCATTGCGCTTCTCGGGGCGGTCGAGGGTGAGCACGAGGACGTCGTCGTCGACCAGTCGCTGCAGCATGGGGGCATCCTCGCAGGCGGTGTGGACGACCGTGCCGTCCGTCCCAACTACGCTGTGCCTCGTGCAGATCTCCCCGAGCCTCCTCTCAGCCGACTTCGCCAACCTCGAGGCCGAGCTGAAGCGGATCGCCAACGCCGACTGGGCCCATGTCGACGTCATGGACGCCCATTTCGTCCCGAACCTCACGTTGGGCCTGCCCGTCGTCGAGGCCCTGCTCCGGGTGAGTCCCGTCCCCATCGACGCCCACCTGATGATCGACGACCCCGACCGGTGGGCCCCTGGTTACGCCGAGGCGGGCTGCCAGTCGGTGACGTTCCACATCGAGGCGGCCC
The DNA here is from genome assembly GCF_032907665.1 of Intrasporangium sp. Taxonomy (GTDB): domain Bacteria; phylum Actinomycetota; class Actinomycetes; order Actinomycetales; family Dermatophilaceae; genus Intrasporangium. Next base: position 7,343 of record NZ_JAJJPG010000045.1, on the reverse strand, counting down.
GGGACCCGCGCACCCTCGCGCGCACGCTTCGTGCCGCCGGAGCGCGGGCGGCGATGGCCCTCAAGCCGGGCACTGCCTTCGCCCCGTACGAGGACCTGCTGCCGGAGCTCGACATGGTGCTCGTGATGACCGTCGAGCCCGGCTTCGGCGGCCAGTCCTTCATGACCGACCAGCTGCCGAAGGTGCGTGAGGTCCGCGACGCGGTCAAGCGGCACGGTGGGGAGATCTGGGTGCAGGTCGACGGTGGGGTCAGTGGCCCGACCATCGAGCAGTGCGCCGAGGCCGGCGCGGACGTCTTCGTGGCCGGGTCCGCCGTCTACGGGGCCGAGGACGCCGCGGCCGCGGTGGAGGAGCTGCGCGCGCTGGTGCGCGGGCACCACCACTGAGCACGGTGCCAGCAGGCCACACCAACACCTGCCGTATGCCGCTGGGCCTGCTCACGCGTGCTCGTGACGCGTCACGCGTGGCAGGTATCACGCGGACGCGGTGTGGGCGCCAACGGGGGGACGGTGCATACTGGCGGTACGTGCTCCGGGGTCGGTGTAATTCCGAGCCGGCGGTGACAGTCCGCGACCCGGCCGCAGCCAGCGGCCGGTTGATCTGGTGAAACTCCAGGACCGACGGTGAAAGTCCGGATGGGAGGCAGCACGAAACAGGCCGCTGTCGGCCGTGACGCGGCGCCCGGACGGGCGTCGGTCGCCGAAGGCACGACCTGTGGAGTTCCCCGGAGTTCGTCCGTTCAGCACCACGAACTCCAAGGACGAACACCACATGCAGTCGCTCACTCTCGCTGACGAGGCCCAGAACCTCTTCCAGCAGGTCCTCGACGCCGCGATCCCCATCGGGATCTACCAGCTCCACTGGACCGAGCTCATCGCCGTGCTCATCGGCGTGGCCTCGGCGTGGTTCGGCATGAGGCGCCACGTCTGGGCCTGGCCGGTCGGCATCGTCGCCAATGTCATGCTCTTCTTCGTCTACCTCGGCGCGCTGTTCGGGGCAGACGAGCGCGTCCCCCTCTTCGGTCAGGCCGGACGTCAGGTCTTCTTCATCCTCACGAGCCTCTACGGCTGGTGGCGCTGGACGCAGGTGCGCCGGCTCAACCATGCGGACGACACCAGCGGCGCCGCCATCACGCCCCGATGGGCCACGAGCCGCGAGCGTACCGCTGTCATCGCCTTCTGGCTCGTCGGCACGGTCGCGGTCCACCAGGCCTTCACGTGGCTGTGGAGCCTCTCACCCAACCCGTACTGGACACCGCAGTGGTGGTTCTTCTGGTGCGACGCATGGATCTTCGTCGGGTCGATCGTCGCGACCTTCGCGATGGCGCGGGGGTGGAACGAGTTCTGGCTCGCCTGGATCGCCGTCGACCTCGTCGGCGTGCCGTTCGGTTTCGCGACCGGCTACGTCCCCACCGCCGTGCTCTACATCTTCTACGGCCTCTTCGTCGTCTACGGCTTCGTCCAGTGGGTCAAGGCGTCGCAGACCGGGCGCCGTGACGTCGAGCCGGCCCTGGCCGGTGCTCGCGTGGGCTGAGCCATGACCGAGACGACTCACCACGACCGGGAACGCATGCGGAGGGCGATCGAGCTCGCTCGTTCAGGCCCCTGGCCGGACCCGAACCCCCGGGTCGGCTGCGTCATCGTCGACGGGAACGGCGGCGTGGTCGCCGAGGGCTGGCACCGCGGCGCCGGCTCACCGCACGCGGAGGTCGCGGCACTGGCGGTCGCGGGGGAGCGCGCTCGCGGTGCGACGGCCTACGTCTCCCTCGAGCCGTGCGCACACACCGGCCGCACCGGTCCGTGCGCGGACGCCCTCGTTGCTGCCGGTGTCACGCGGGTCGTCTACGGACAGGCCGACCCCAACGGCATCGCCGCAGGCGGCGCCGACGTCCTGCGCGCCGCCGGCATCGACGTCCTGCCCGGGGTCCTCGCAGGCGACGCCGCAGCCCTCAACGACCGCTGGTCGCGGACCGTCGTGCTGGGCCGGCCGCTCGTCACCTGGAAGTTCGCCGCCACGCTCGATGGCCGCAGCGCGGCGGCGGATGGCACGAGCCAGTGGATCACGGGCGCCGAGGCGCGCAGTGATGTCCACGCGCTCCGCGCCACGCGTGACGCCATCGTCGTCGGCACGGGCACCGTCCTCGTCGACGATCCCCGACTGACGGTCCGCACGACGGAGGCTCGTGGTTCCCGCGCGGGGCAGCAGCCACGTCGGGTCGTCGTGGGGATGCGGGACGTGCCCGAGTCGGCGAAGGTCCACGACGCACCCGGTGAGGTGCTGCACCTGCGCACGCACGAGCCCGCTGAGGCGCTCTCCGTGCTGTGGGACGAGGGGATCCGCGACGTGTGGCTCGAGGGGGGCCCGACTCTCGCGGCTGCCTTCCTGTCGGCCGGCCTCGTCGACGAGGTCTACGCCTACATCGCGCCGGCCCTGCTCGGCGCCGGGCGAAACGCGGTCGGGGACCTGGGGGTCCCGTCCATGGCCGAGATCATGAGGTTCGACGTCGCCGACGTGCGACAGGTCGGGACGGACGTGCGCATCCACGTCCTGCCGGTGAAGTGAGGAGTGGAAGCGTGTTCACTGGAATCGTCGAGGAGCTCGGCGTCGTCGGGTCGATCGACCATGCGGCCGAGTCCGCCGTCCTGCGCATCGAGGGACCACGTGTGGCGAGTGACGCCGTCCACGGGGCGTCCATCGCGGTCAACGGCGTCTGTCTCACCGTCACGAGCCATGACGCCACCGGCTTCAGCGTCGACGTCATGGCAGAGACGCTGCGCCGGTCCAGCCTCGGCGCGCTGCGGCCCGGCGATCCCGTCAACCTCGAGCGGGCCATGGCGGCCGCGAGCCGGTTCGGTGGCCACATCGTGCAGGGCCACGTCGACGGGACCGCGACCATCATCGAGCGCGTGCCCGGCGACCGGTGGGAAGTGGTGACCTTCACCCTCCCATCCGCGCTCGCCCGCTACGTCGTGGAGAAGGGCTCGATCACCGTCGACGGGGTCTCCCTCACCGTGTCCGCCGTGGGCCCGGAGACCTTCTCCGTCTCGCTCATCCCGACCACCCTCGAGCAGACCACCCTGGGGCGCAAGCAGGTCGGCGACCCGGTCAACCTCGAGGTGGACGTCCTGGCCAAGTACGTCGAGCGCCTCCTCGAGCACGGGCAGGTCCCCGTGGGCCGCCGCATCGCCGCGGAAGGCAGCACCGCCGAGGACGGCAGCACCCCCGAGGAGGAGTCATGACCGACCTGTCGACGATCGAGCAGGCCCTCGACGCCCTGCGCGACGGCCTCCCGGTCCTCGTCCTCGACTCAGAGGACCGGGAGAACGAGGGCGACCTGGTCCTCGCCGCCCAGACCGCCACGGAGGAGTGGATGGCCTGGACGATCCGGCACACGTCCGGCTTCCTCTGCGCCCCGATGCCGGACGAGGTGGCCGACCGGCTCGCACTCCCGCTCATGGTCGCGGACAACCGGGACCCGCTGCGCACCGCCTACACCGTCTCGGTGGACGCGGCGACCGGGGTGACCACCGGGATCAGTGCCGCGGACCGGACCCGCACCGTCCAGGTGCTCGCCGACGCGGAGTCGCTGCCCACGGACCTCATCCGGCCGGGGCACGTGCTGCCGCTCCGGGCGCGGCGCGGCGGGGTGCTCACCCGGCCCGGCCACACGGAGGCGGCGGTCGACCTCACGCGCCTCGCGGGACTCCCACCGGTCGGCGTCATCGGCGAGCTCGTCCACGACGACGGCCGGATGATGCGCTACGACGCCGTCGTCGGCCTCGGCCGTGAGACCGGCCTGCCCGTCATCACGATCGAGCAGCTCATCGCCTGGCGCCAGGAGCACGACCGGGTCGAGCGGCTCGCGACGACGACGATCCCCACTCGCCACGGCACCTTCACGGCGCACGGCTACCGCGACACCCTGACCGGCGAGGAGCACGTCGCCCTCGTCAGCCCGCGCGGCCTGCACGGGCGACGGGCGGAGGCGCCGGCACTCGTGCGGCTGCACTCCGAGTGCCTCACCGGCGACGCCTTCGGCTCACTGCGGTGCGACTGCGGGCCGCAGCTGCAGCAGTCGATGGCCCGCATCGGCCGCGAGGGTGGCGTGGTCGTCTACCTCGGCGGCCACGAGGGCCGGGGGGTCGGCCTCGTCGACAAGCTGCGGGCCTACTCCGAGCAGGACCGCGGCGCGGACACGGTCGACGCCCAGACTGCCCTCGGTCTTCCCGTCGACGCGCGTGAGTACGCCGCGGGCGCCGCCGTGCTCCACGACCTCGGGGCCACGCGCATCGTCCTGCTGACGAACAATCCCGCCAAGGTCACCGCCCTGCGCCACTTCGACATCGACGTCGTCGCCGTCGAGCGGCTCCACACGGAGGTGGCGCCGGAGAACGAGCGCTACCTCGTCACCAAGCGGGACCGGCTCGGACACGACCTGCCCGCGGTCGTCCGCGCCAAGCCCGAGTCTGCCTGAAAGGAGCCTTCGCATGAAGGAAGGAGCACCCACCCTCACCGCCGACGGACGCGGCCTGCGGGTCGCCGTCGTCGCGGCGAGCTGGCACGAGCAGGTCATGGGAGGCCTGCTCGACGGGGCCCGCCGCGGTCTCGCCGACGCAGGTGTCACCGACATCGACGAGGTCCGCGTCCCAGGGACGTTCGAGCTCTCCGTCGCCTGCTCGGCCCTGGCGGAGCGCTACGACGCCCTCGTGGCGCTCGGCGTCGTCATCCGGGGCGGCACGCCACACTTCGAGTACGTCTGCCAGGCCGCGACCTCCGGGATCACCGAGGTGTCGGTTCGCACCCGAACCCCGATCGGCTTCGGTGTCCTCACGTGCGACGACGAGCAGCAGGCCCTCGACCGGTGCGGCCTTCCCGGCTCGCGCGAGGACAAGGGCCACGAGGCCGCCACCGCGGCCGTGGCCACTGTTGTCACCCTCCGGGACCTCGACCGGGTGGGGACCTGAGCACCGGGGCGGAGTGGGCCGCGCCGTCACAGCGGTCACGCAGGCCGGCGTGGTCATCCACCCTCGAGCCGACCAGCCGCGGCGGCCACGGATCGGGCGGAGCGCAGCCCAGCGGCATACGGAAAGTACCCTCTAGACCGTGAAGAGCTTTGAGCAGCTGTACGGCGAGCTCGCCGAGAAGGCAGCGACCCGACCCGAGGGCTCGGGCACGGTCGCCGCGCTCGACGCGGGCGTCCACGCCATCGGCAAGAAGATCGTGGAGGAGGCTGCCGAGGTGTGGATGGCCGCCGAGCACCAGTCCACCGCCGAGACCGCCGAGGAGATCAGCCAGCTGCTCTACCATCTCCAGGTCCTCATGCTCGCGAAGGGCATCACCCTCGACGATGTCTACGCCCATCTCTGAACCACGCCCATCGGCTCGACGCTGCACCGACCGCCTCGACCAGGCTCCAACCCGCTGAGGACCCAGCCATGCTCCGAATCGCCGTGCCCAACAAGGGCTCCCTCTCCGACGCCACCGTCGAGATGCTCCGAGAGGCGGGCTACCGCACCCGCCGGGACGCCAAGGAGCTCGTCGTCGCCGACCCCGACAACGACGTCGAGTTCTTCTACCTGCGCCCCCGCGACATTGCCGTCTACGTCGGGTCGGGCACCGTCGACGCCGGCGTCACCGGCCGTGACCTGCTCCTCGACTCCGGGTCGGACGCGATCGAGGTGATGGGCCTGGGCTTCGCCGCTTCCACGTTCCGCTATGCCGCCCGGCCCGGCAGGGTCACCTCGCTCGAGCAGGTCGCGGGGCAGCGGGTCGCCACGTCCTACCCGGGACTCGTTCGCGCCGACCTCGTGAAGAGGGGCATCGACGCCGAGGTCGTCCGCCTCGACGGCGCGGTCGAGACGGCGATCACCCTCGGGGTCGCCGACGTCATCGCCGACGTCGTGGAGACCGGGACGACCCTGCGCCAACAGGGGCTGGAGGTCTTCGGCGAGCCGATCCTGCGCTCCGAGGCAGTGCTCATCCGGGGCGACCGGCCGGGGGAGCAGCAGGCTACTGCCGTGCTCCAGCGGCGCCTCGCGGGCGTCATCACGGCCCGGACGTACGTCATGCTCGACTACGACTGCCCGAAGGAGCTCGTCGCCAAGGCGACCGAGCTGACTCCCGGCCTCGAGTCGCCGACCGTCTCGCCCCTCCAGGACGAGGCCTGGGTCGCAGTGCGGGCCATGGTTCCCCGGGTCGGGCGCAACCGGCTCATGGACGAGCTCTACGACCTCGGGGCCCGGGCCATCCTCGTCACCGACATCGCCGCCTGCAGGCTGTGAGCGTCCCACCTGCCCCCGCTCCGGGCGACGCCCTGGCGCCGTTCCGGCCGCGCCGGGGCCGCCTCGTCGCCATCGGTGTCGTGTGGGCATCGCTGCTCATCTTCGGGACGATCGCCGTCATCATGCCCGAGCAGGACGGTCGGTGGGGTCCTGCCGACCGGCTCATGATGTTCGGCCTCGGGGCGGCCATCGCGGCCCTGGCCTGGCGCTACGCCTCGATCGTCGCCGTGCCCACCCGCGACGGGATCGTCGTGCGCAACCTCGTCGTCACCCGCACTCTCGACTGGCCCGAGATCGTCGGGGTCCAGTTCGGTGGCGGCGAGCCGTGGGTCAGCCTCGACCTGCTGGACGGTGACACCCTCGCCGTCATGGCGATCCAGAAGGCCGACGGCGACGTCGCCGGGCGAGAGGCGTCCCGACTCGCCGCCCTTGTCCAGGCGTTCGGCGAGTCCCGGGAGGAAGACTCGTCGTGAGCCCGCAGCCGACGCCCGACGAGATGCGACACGCCCTCGGACACTTCGCGACCGGAGTGACCGTCGTCACCGGCACGACCCTGGACGGCGAGCCGGTCGGCTTCGCGTGCCAGTCCTTCGCCTCCGTGTCGCTCGACCCGCCCCTCGTCCTCTTCTGCGCCGACCACCGGGGCAGGTCGTGGCCACACATGCGCGACACGGGCCACTTCACGGTCAACGTCCTGCACCACGAGCAGGTCGACCTCGTCCAGCGCTTCGGATCGCCGCAGGGACGGCGCTTCGAGGGCCTCGACTGGTACCCGTCCGAGACGGGCGGGCCGAGCCTCGCGGACGCGCTGATGCGGATCCACTGCACCATCGAGCAGGTTCACGTGGCCGGCGACCACGACGTCGTCATCGGCCGGGTGCGGGGCCTCGACGACACGGGCCGCGGACGGCCGATGCTCTTCTACCGGGGCCAGCTCACCGTCATCGAGGAGGTGCCGTCCGAGCGTGAGGGGGCGGCGTCGGAGGCCCTCGACGACTACTGGGGCTGACTTCCGCACAACCAGGTTCGCCGGGGCGAAGTTGTGGTGGCTGGGCGGCGGGG
>NZ_JAJJPG010000044.1:0-25539 GCF_032907665.1 Intrasporangium sp. | reverse complement strand
GCTTCGAGCTCTTGAGGTCCTCGAGCTGCTCGGTGAGGAACTTGTGCCGCTCCTCGAGTGCCGAGAACTCCTCGAGCGCGAGGGGGTTGATGCGGCCGAGGGCGTTGAGCTTGCGCTCGGCCTGCCTGAGCCGCTTCTCCTGCGCCTCGCGGACGAAGGGCACCGGGTCGGGCTGAGGCAGGTCCTGGTCGGCGTCTGGGTCGGGCACGACGGGCACGAGCTGGTGGGGGCCAAACTCATCGACGAGCGAATCAGGAGAGATGCCGAGCTCCTCGACGGCCTTCTGCTGGAGCTGCTCGATGCGAAGCCGCTGCTGGGCGCGAGCCACCTCGTCGCGGTGCACGCTGTCGGTGAGCTCGCGCAGCTCGTTCTGGAGGGTCGCGATGTCCCGACGCACGACGGCCAGCTCGGCGTCACGCTCGTTGCGAGCGGCCTCAGCGGCACGCCGTGCGGCATCGGCATCGTCGGCGGAGTCCACGAGCAGGCCGTGCGCCCACGCAGCGGCGACCCGCACCGCCTCGGCCACCTGCGCCTCGCGCTGGCGGCGGGCCCGCCTCGCGGCGAGCCGCTCCCGCGCCTCCTCCTCGTGGCGTGCGCTGCGTTCGAAGGCGTCGGCACGGTCACGCAGGGCACGGGCCCGCTCCTCGCGCGTGCGCAGGCCCAGCCGCAGCTCGGTCTCTGCAGCCCGCGCCTCCCGGGCGAGCGCCTCGAGCCGGTCACGCTCCTCGGTCGACGGCTCCGCCTCGATCTCCCCCTCGGCGCTGGCCGCCTCGAGTCGCTCGAGCAGCTCGGCGTGCTCGGCCTGGTCGGCCTCGAGCGCGTCCCGGGCGTCGGCGATGGCCTTCTCGGTGCGTTCCACCTCTGCCCGCGCAGCGCGGAGCGTCTGGCCGAGGGAGCCGAGCCGCTCGGCGATCGCCGACATCCGGGCGTCGCTCTCGTGGAGGCGCTCGAGCAAGCCCTCGACCCGCTCGCTCAGGTCAGCCCGCGTCGCCTCCGCCGCAGCAGCCGCGAAACGGGCCTGCTCCGCCTCGGTCGTCGCGCGGGCGACCTCCTCCTGGGCCGCCTCGAGGGCGGCCTGCAGCTCGATGAGGCTGGGTGCGCCGTGACTGCCGCCCCGGACGAGGCCGGGTGAGTAGACGTCGCCATCCCGGGTCACAGCTGTGACCTCCGGGTGGCGCCGCACGACGTGCCTCGCCTGGTCGTCGTCGTCGACGAGCGCCACGCGGTCGAGGGCGCGGTCCACGGCTGGGCGCACGGACGCGGGGCACTGGACGACGTCGCGTGCCCACCGGGTGCCGGCGTCGAGCGCCGGCCACGTCGAGACGTCCACGCGCCCGGCGGACTCGGGGACGAGCAGGCTCACCTGCCCGGCATCGTCCGCGCGCAGCGTGCCGAGCGCTCGTCCAGCCGCGTCGAGCGAGCCGACCGCGAGCGCCTCCGCCGCGGTCCCGAGAGCGGCTGCGACGGCGTTCTCGAGGCCGGGCTCGACGGTGACGAGCGAGGCGACCGAGCCGAGTATCCCGTGGGCGTCGAGGTCGTCCTGCGCCACGGCGAGCAGGGCGGCAGCGCCGTCCTTGCGCCTCAGGCTCAGCTCGAGGGTCTCGACCCGTGCAGCGGCGGTGGTGCGGGCCCGATCCGCGGCCTGCTCCGCCTCTCGCCACCGGGCCACCTCGGCCTCGGCGGACTCGAGCTCCGCAGCGGCCTGCTCGTAGGCGGTGTCGAGGCCCTCCTCGCCCTCCTCGTCCTCGGCGACGCTCGCCTCGAGGTGCTGGAACTCGCGCTCGGCCTCCGCGGCGCGGGCCTGGGCCTGCTCGGCGGTGGACCGGAGCCGACCGATCTCGGCCTCGCGGGCCTCGATGCGGGAGGCCTTGGCGCCGACCTGGCCACCGAGCTTGGCCAGGCCCTCGCGGCGGTCAGCTGCCGCCCGGGTGGCGCGTGCCAGACGGGTCGTCTCCTCGGCATGGTTGCGCTCCGCCTCGGTGCGCGCGAGGACGGCCCCGTCGAGCGTCGCCTGGATCTCCTCGATCTCGGCGAGCAGGATCGCCTCCTGCTCGCGGACCTCGGCGGCCTGCGCCCGCAGCTGGTCCGGGTCGCGGGTCGACTGGCTCTCGTCCGCCTCGCCGTCGTCCTCGCTGAGCAGGCGCACCCGCTCCGAGGCGAGCGAGAGGGTGCCGGACATCCGCTCGACGAGACGACTCAGTGCAAGGTACTGGTCCTGGGCGAGCGTGAGGGCGGGACGGGCCTCCTCGGCGGCTGACTCGAGGGTGCCGAGGCGGAGGTTGAGGTCGGCCATGGCCTCCTCGACCTCCGTGCGGCGCGCAATGAGGGCGGACTCGTCGGCCACCTCCTGCTCGAGCGTCGACATGAGCTGGACGAGGTCGTCGGCGATGAGGCGGAGCCGTGCGTCTCGCGCCTCGGTCTGGATGACGGCCGCCTTCCGCGCGGTCTCTGCCTGGCGCCCCAGCGGTCCGAGCTGACGACGGATCTCACCCGTGAGGTCCTGGACCCGGGTGAGGTTGGCCTCCATCGACTCGAGCTTGCGCAGGGCGCGTTCCTTGCGCTTGCGGTGCTTGAGGACGCCGGCTGCCTCCTCGATGAAGCCGCGCCGCTCCTCGGGGGTGGCCCGCAGCACGGTGTCGAGCTGGCCCTGGCCCACGATGACGTGCATCTCCCGGCCGATGCCGCTGTCGGAGAGCAGCTCCTGGATGTCGAGGAGCCGGCAGGGCGTGCCGTTGATGGCATAGTCCGACCCGCCGTTGCGGAACATCGTCCGCGAGATCGTCACCTCGGTGTAGTCGATGGGCAGGGCGCCGTCGGTGTTGTCGATCGTCAGGGCGACCTCGGCCCGGCCGAGCGGCGCCCGCCCGGAGGTGCCGGCGAAGATGACGTCCTCCATCTTGCCGCCGCGCAGGGACTTGGCCCCCTGCTCGCCCATGACCCACGCGAGCGCGTCCACGACATTGGACTTGCCGGAGCCGTTGGGCCCGACGATGCACGTGATGCCCGGCTCGAGACGCAGGTGGGTCGCCGACGCGAAGGACTTGAAGCCCTTCAGGGTGAGGCTCTTGACGTACACGACCCAGTGGTTCCTTCTGCCGACCTGCTGTGGGACCCGCTCAGTGACGTTCAGAGACGGTGCCACTTGCGAAAGATCCCGGTCAGACTACCTGCCGGCCGGAGCGGATCCGGGGAGGTCGCGGGGAGCCGGCCCAGCGGCATACGGCACTAGGGTGACAGCGGTGAGCACGCTCGATCACCTCGTGGTCGCCGCAGCAGACCTCGACGAGGGCGCCCGCTGGGTCGAGGATCACCTCGGCGTGTCGCTCGAAGCAGGGGGCCGACATGACGCCTTCGGCACCCACAACCGCCTCCTGTCGCTGGGCCCGGAGAGCTACCTCGAGGTCATCTCCGTCGACCCGGCCGCGCCGGCCCCGGGTCGCCCGCGGTGGTTCGAGCTCGACACGGTCGCGATGCGCGATCGGCTGGCCCGGGGCCCGGCGCTCGTCCACTGGGTCGCACGGGTCAGCTCGCTCGCCGGCGAGCCGGACGTCCTGGAGCTGCGCCGCGGGGTGAACGAGTGGGCACTCACCGTCGCGCCAGATGGCCGTATGCCGCTGGGCGGGCTCTCGCCGTCACGCATCCTCTGGCGCACTCCCCCACCGTCGACCACGCTGCCCGACAAGGGAATCCGGCTGCTCGAGCTGAGGCTGTCGAGCCCCGACCCCGGCCCGTTGGTCAAGGCGTTGGCGGGCTTCGACGGACCCGTCGTGGTGGAGCCGGGCCCCTACCGCCTGACCGCGACCCTCATCACCCCGGCCGGCCCGGTCGAGATCGGGAGCCTACGCTGACGGGGTGAACGACCTCCACACGATCACGTCCGTCGAGCGACTCCTCGAGGTGTACCCCAACCAGCCCGGGGCAGCCTCGATCCGCAAGGAGTCGCCGGTTCTCACTCCTGCCTACGCCGCGTTCGTCGAGGCCGCGCCCTTCTGCGTCGTGTCGACCGTGGGCCAGGGCGGGCTCGACCAGTCGCCACGTGGCGACGCGCCCGGGTTCGTCAGGGTCCGCGACGAGCGGAGCCTGGTCATACCCGACCGACGCGGCAACAACCGGCTCGACACGCTGCGCAACCTCATCGCCGACCCGCGTGTCGGACTCCTCTTCCTCGTGCCGGGAGTGGGCCACGAGCTGCGCGTGCGCGGCACGGCCCTCGTGTCCACCGACCCGGAGGAGCTGGCCCGACACGAGGTGCGCGGCGCACGGCCCGCCTCGGTCCTCGTCGTGACCGTCGAGCGCGTGTACTTCCAGTGCGCTCGGGCGATCAAGCGCTCGCGCCTGTGGGACCCGGGCAGCTGGCCGGATCCCGCGTCCGTCCCGAGCGCGGGACGGATGACGCTCGAGGCCGGCGGTTTCGAGTCCCAGCAGGAGGCCCAGGACTACGACGCGGCACTGGACGAGCGGCAGAACGCCACCCTCTACTGACCGCGGTCCCTGCTGCACCACGCCCCCTGCCGCACCACGCCCCCTGCTGCAGCACGCCCGGCAATGCGCACCACGCCCCGCGGCAACACGCCCGGCAATGCGCAACCGACCCGTGAAATATCACGTCGGAGTTGCGAGCTTCCGGGCGTGTTGCGGGTCACTCGTCGCCGGACGCGATCCGCTCGTGATGGTGGATCACCTCAGCGATGATGAAGTTGAGGAACTTCTCCGCGAAGACGGGGTCGAGGCCGGCCTCGTCGGCGAGGGCGCGCAGGCGGGCGATCTGGCGGTCCTCACGGGCAGGATCCGCCGGCGGAAGGTGGTGCTCGGCCTTGAGGCGACCAACCTGCTGCGTGCACTTGAACCGCTCGGCGAGCAGGTGCACCAGGGCGGCATCGATGTTGTCGATGCTGTTGCGCAGGCGCAGCAGCTCGGCGGGCATCTCGGGTGCGTTCTCGCTCACGACGTCAGGCTAGGCGACTTCCCCACAACCCTCCCGGCCCGACCGAGGAGCGGACCGGAACGCAGGTCGTCCCCGAATCAGCGCTCGACGAATCCCGTGAGGTCGTCCCGCACGCTGCCCTGCTGCGCGACCACGGAGACGACCTGTCCCGGGCGGCCGGTCCGCGTCGGCTCCTCCCGGAGGAGCTCCTCCATCCGGGCCACGGCGTCGGGCGGCCCCTGCGCCACCACCTCGACCCGACCGTCCGCCATGTTGCGCGCGTGTCCCGCGAGACCGAGCTCGAGCGCCCGCGCCCGGGCCCACCACCGGAAGCCGACCCCCTGGACCCGGCCACGCACGAACCAGGTCACCCGCGTCACCGTGCTCATGGGCCCACCGTAGGACGTGCCCGGCCGGTGCCCTTGGCCCGCCCACCGCACCGGCACCTCCACTCGGGGACCAGCCCAGCGGCATACAGCACCCGTTGGCACCGGGCGGGCACCTCCCGCGCGCCTCCGCACCACCGGCCCCAGGCGTCCCTATGCTCACAGACGGGGCCGGCCCGCGCAGGCCGCGCACGGAACCTCGATCGGAGCCGTCGACGGCGAAGAAGGGAGCCAGGTGACGACCTCGGCCACACCTCGAGTGGCCCGCAGCGCGCAGTCGGTCGCGGAGAAGGACATCCCGCGAGCCGGTGGCCGCGCGTCGTCCCAGGCACCGGGCAGGACGCGCTCCGCACGCCGGATCGAGGGACTCGACGGGATCCGCGCCCTCGCCATCGTCGCGGTCCTCGTCTTCCACCTCAACGCACCATGGCTGCCGGGCGGCTTCCTCGGCGTCGACGTCTTCTTCGTCGTCTCCGGCTTCCTCATCACGACCCTGCTCGTCCGCGAGCACGAGCGGACGGGCCGGATCGGTTTCCGCGACTTCTGGGTGCGCCGAGCGCGGCGGCTCGTGCCCGCCCTCGTCGTCACCGTGACGGTGAGCACCCTCATCGCCCGGCTCGTCAGCGCCGACCTGCTCGTCCATGTCGGACGCCAGATCGTCGGCGCCCTCACCTTCTCGACGAACTGGGTCGAGATCACCGCAGGGTCGAGCTACTTCGACCAGACCGCCCCACAGCTGTTCATGAACTTCTGGTCCCTGGCGGTCGAGGAGCAGTTCTACCTCGCCTGGCCCGCGCTGACGCTGCTCCTCGTCACCGTCGCCACCGCGCGGACCCGCGTCGCTGCAGCCCTGGGCATCGCGATCGTCTCGACCGTGCTCATGGCCGTCCTCGTGGAGCCCGGCGTCGACGCGACCCGCGTCTACTACGGCACCGACACGCACCTGATGGGGCTGATGATCGGCGCGGCCCTCGCCTTCGCCTGGGCGAGCCCGGCGCTGGCCCTGCGGATCCGGCCGTCATTGCTGGGACTGCCCGGTCGCCTGGCGGTGCCGGTCGCCGCCACCACCCTGCTCGCCTGCCTCCTGCTCCTCGACGAGTCCGACATCGCGACCTTCCGTGGGGGCATCCTGCTCGCCTCCCTCGCCAGCGGTGTGCTCGTCCTCGGCGTCCTCGACCGAGTGCCCGGTCGCGGCCCGACCCTGTGGCAACGCGTCACCGGCCATCCCGTCGCAGTGTGGGTCGGGGTGCGCTCGTACTCCATCTACCTCTGGCACTGGCCGGTCATCCTGCTCGTCGCCCGGGACAACCCCTCGGCCCCGGGGACCGTGAGCCACCTGCTGACCCGTGCTTGGTGCGTCCTCGTGACCCTGGCTCTGGCGGACCTGACCCACCGGCTGGTCGAGACGCCCTTCCGGCGGCACGGCTTCCGTGGCGTGCTGCGCGTCGTCGGTGACCACCTCCTCTCGTGGTCCCGGCGCACCCGCCAGGTCGTCGCCGCAACCACGGTGACGGCCACGTTGGCCCTGGCCTTCGTCGTTCTCACCGCCCCCGACCAGTCCGAGACCGCACGCATGCTCGAGGCCAACGAGGCGGCCGCTGCCGCTCGGGCAGCCGTTGCCGACCCGGCGCAGGCAGGACGGGTTGCTCCCACCGGCACCGCGAAGACACCCTCGTCAGGGGCGACCTCTCGAGCCCCTTCGACCACGACGCCCGCCAGGACGCCGGGGACGGGCTCAGCGGGAGCCCCTGCGGTCGGGGAACCGACCGCCAACACATCCGTCGACCCCGCCGACGCCAAACCCGACTTCACCATGCCGACGGGCAAGGAGATCGACGGCTACGGCGACTCGATGATGGTCGGCAGCATCCATGCGCTCGACTACTACTTCCCCGGGATCCGGATGGACACCAAGTCCAACCGCCGCTGGTCCGATGCCCTCACGGCCGTCAAGGCGCGAGGTGAGGGCAACCGCCGTGCCGTCGTCCTCGCCTTCGGCACCAACGCGGGCGTCGAGGCCGACGACGTCCGAGCGGTCCTCGACGTCCTCGGCCCCGACCGCATGGTCGTGCTCGTCAACCTCATGGGGCCGTTCGCGCGGATCGATGATGACAACGCGGCACTCGAGGCGATCGCCCGGACGCGCCCCAACGTCGTCGTCGCGGACTGGGCCGCCGCGGTGCGCGACCACCCCGAGCAGCTCCAGTCGGACCGGATCCACCCGAGCCTCAAGGGCTCCCACCTCTTCGCCAAGACGGTTCGCCAAGCGCTGGCAACGCTGAGCGAGCGCCACACCGGCAAGGCGGTGCCGCTCAAGGACCTGCCGATGCCCTGACCGGCGGGGCTGGCGAGGCTGGCGAGACGAGGACCCGGTCCCCGACGGCGATGGCGGCGTCAGGTCCGAGCGGAAGCACGGGAGTCAGGCGGATCCCGAACCACGTGGCACCGTCCCACCTCCGGTGACGGGCCAGGGTGCGGATCGGCTCCTTCGTCGTCTCGAGCGTGCCGCGATCGATGGTCGTCATGACGCACCGATCGCAGACCATGGTCCGACGCAGGGTGACCGTCCCGATCCGCACCTCGTCCCAGCGGTCCTCGGCGAACGGCACGTCGCCGTCCACGACGACGTTGGGCCGGAAACGGTCGTGGCCGATCGGATCGCTCCCACCCTCGCCGAGCCAGCCGTTGAGCCGGCCCAGCGAGGCATCGGTCGTCAGCAGGATGGGCGCCGCGTCCGACAGCGAGTTCATGTCCCCGGGACGGCCCCCGAGCTCAGGCTTGATCGGCCTGGTGGCATCCTCGCCCTGCCACACGAGCCGCACGGGGAGACCCAGCCGCTTCGAGAGCCACTCATCGGCCACGGGACCCGCCGGCAGTGCCGTGGACTGGCCGGTGTGACTCACCGGGATCGGCTCAGCCCCCAGTGGTTGGCTGACCTCGAGGACGTCACCCTCGCGGTCGACGATCCGGATCGACCTCGTGGTGGCGACATCGGCTGGCGCGGAGTCGGCTGGGACGGAGTCGGCTGGGACGGAGTCAGCTGGGACGGGATGGGGTGATGCGGCATCCGCGGGCTCGGCCCGAAGGCCGAGCAGAGCCTTCACCTCACGCGCCGTGACCTTGGTGCCGGACGCGTCGACGATGCCCCAGCGGCGGTCGCCACGCAGACCCCGGGCATCGACCGGACACGACTCGAGCGCGACACCCGCAAGGGACTTGACCGGATAGAGCGTGAGGGCGGTGACCCGCAGGGCGCCCGTCACTCGGCGAGCCAGGCTGCATAGGAGTCGAAGGTGTAGGGACGACCGAGGAAGTCCTCGACGAGGTCAGCGGCGTCGCGGCGGCCACCCGGGGCGAGCACCTTGTCGCGGTAGGCACCCGCGACCTCCGGATCGAAGAGGTCGGCCCGGTCGAAGGCGGAGAACATGTCCTTCGCGATGACGAGGGACCACATGTACGTGTAGTAGCCGGAGCTGTAGCCGTCGAGGTGCCCGAAATGGCAGTGCATGTGGGTGTCCTCGATGTAGGGGAACACCGAGTACTGACCCATGAGCTCCTTCAGCCGCCCGGTGAGGTCCGCGGTCTCGTTGACGTGCAGGTCATAGGACAGCGCGGCGTAGAACATCTGGGTCCGGGCGTCGTAGCCCTTCCCGAAGTCGTCGGCGCGCCGCATCGCGGCGACGAGGTCGGCGGGGATCGTCTCCCCCTCCGCGTTTCGCGCGAAGGTCGCGAGAACGTCTGCGTCCCAGGCCCACTCCTCGAGCATCTGGCTCGGCGCCTCGACGAAGTCCCATTCCGTGGCCACCCCCGAGAAGCGAACCCACTCCTGGTCCCCGCCGATGACGTGGTGGACGAGGTGACCGAACTCGTGGAAGAGGGTGACGACCTCGTCGTGCTCCATGAGGCCGCGGTTGAAGTTGCAGACGAGGACGCCCTCGGGCAGCTGCACGCCACGCACCCCGCGGACGAGGTCGAACTGTGCCGCGTGCTTGTACTTGCCGTCCCGTGGGTGCAGGTCGAGGTGGATGCGCCCGATCCGCCTGCCCTGGAAGGAGACGTCGAACGTCGCGACCTCCGGATGCCACGTCGGTGCGTCGCTCACTGCCGTCCACTCGAGCCCGAAGAGCCGGCCGGTGACGTCGAGCAGGCCCTGGCGGACGGCTTCGAACGGAAAGTAGGTGCGCACCCGCTGCGCGTCGACGGCGAGCTGCTCCTTGCGGACGAGCTCGGCATAGTACGCGGTGTCCGCCCCGTCGATGTCGGTGGCGTCGGGCCGGTCCTGACGCAACCGGTCGAGCAGGACGGCCTTGTCGCGGGCGGCACGGTCCCCGGACAGCTCGGTGATCCGGTCGACGAACTCGGCGATGGCCTTGCCCGTGCCGATCATCTTGACCTCGGCGTCGTAGTCGGCCCACGAGTCGTAGCCGAGGAGGGCTGCCGTCTCCCGCCGCACGGCGAAGATGTCCTGGAGCACCTGGTCGTTGGCCGGCCACCCGATGGTGAGGAACTGCGTCACGAGGTCCCTGCGGGCGTCCGCGTCCTTGGCGAAGGTCCGGAAGGGCACGACGTCCGGGTAGTCCGTCGTCACGGTGACGAGGCCGTCGTCGTCGACGGGGTGGGCGTCGATCCAGTCCTGCGGCATGCCCTCGAGCTGCTCCGGGCGCACCCGGATGGAGCGCACGTTCTCGCGGATGTTCTTGCTGAACTCCTGGCTCAGGAGCAGGCCCTTCTCGCTGAGCTCGCGCAGGCGCGCTCGCGTGGCCTCGTCGCGATCCACGCCGGACCGGCGGAAGTCGCGCAGGGTCCGCTCGAGCAGGCGGGCGGCGTCTGCGTCGAGGCCGGCCGCGTCGAGCGCGGCGAAGACCGCGTAGAGGTCGGGGTCGAGCCCCAGGTCCGTGTCGAGCTTCTGGACGGCCTGTGCGACCCCCTCGGCTCGGTCCCGAACGGCCTTTTCCGGGTGAACCTCCGCGAAGAAGGAGCCGACGGCCGCGGCGTTGGACAGGGCGAGCTGGGCGTCGTTCCAGACCCGCAGCACGTCGATGGTCTCCGTCGGCGGACTCGCCTTGAGCTGGTCGACGAGGCTCGTGGCGCGCTCGAGCTCGTCGTCGCCGCGCCTGCCGACCCAGTCGAGCCAGTCAGGCCCGGATGCGTCGGCGGGAAGGGACAGGGGCAGGAGCTCGGTCGTCACGTCGGAACTGTATGCCGCTGTGCTGGGTTCTCGCCCGATGTTTCCTCCCGGGTGGCTCAGTCCCAGAGCCTCAGGGAGCGTCTGAAGATCCCGGCGAGATCGTCCTCGGTGACGGTCCTGGGACTCGTCGCGAGGAGACGCTGCTGCTTGAGAGCGCCCTCGACGAGGGCATCGATGTCAGCCTCGAGGTAGCCGACCGCACCGAGACCCGACGGCAGGCCGATGTCTCGCATGAGGTCGAGCAGGACCCCGGGCAGCACGTCCCGGCGCTCTCCGTCCCACGGACCGCGCCGCTCGGGATCGAGGAACGCCGCCGCGGCGAGGTGCCGCTCCGGGCTGGCGTCGAAGGTCCAGCGGAAGGCCTCCGGAGCAGTGAGGGCGACGGCCATTCCGTGCGGCACGATCGGCTCGTCCTGCGGGTAGTCCCGCGGGCGGTAGTCGCGGACCCGCCCTGCGACGGGGTAGGCGTTCGCGTGCGGCACGTGCACGCCCGCGTTGCCGAAGCCCAGGCCGGCGAACGTCGCAGCCAGCGCCATCTCTCCCCGGGCCGCCTCGTCGTCGCCGTCCCGCACGGCGGTGCGGAAGGCGTGGGCGAGCAGGGTCATCGCCCGCTCGGACCACAGGTCCGCGATGGGGTTGGCGCCGCAGTAGGGCACCCGCTCCTGAGGCTGTTTCCGCGCGTAGCTCGAGTACGGCTTCGCAGTCCAGCTCTCGAGGGCATGGCACAGGATGTCCATGCCCGCGCTGGCGGTGACCATCGGCGGCTGGGTCATCGTCAACCGTGGGTCGACGACGGCGAGGGTGGGACGGAGCCGCTCGTGGCTGATCCCTGTCTTCACCTCGAGGGCGAGCACGTCGAGGACGCAGATGGTGGTGCTCTCGGCACCGGTGCCCGTAGTGGTGGGAACTGCGATGAGCGGGAGCAGGGGGTGTCGTGGCGCCCGGGCGCCACCGATGGGCGCATTGACGTAGTCGAGCAGGTCGCCGTCGTTGGTGAGCATGAGGTCGACGGCCTTGGCGGTGTCGATGGACGAACCCCCGCCGATGGCGACGACGGCGTCGAAGGGCCCCTCGGACCTGGCCCTGTCGATGGCCGTGGCCAGGCTGGCGTCGGTCGGCTCGACGTGCGCGGAGTCGTGCACGACCCCCACGACTCCGTGTTCGCGCACCTGGCTCGCCACACGTTCAGGCACACCTGTGGCCAGGACGCTGGGGTCTGTGACGATCAGGACGCGATGGGCGCCGAGCTGCACGAGGTCGTACCACAGCTCGTCGGAGGCGCCCGGCCCGAAGCGCAGTCGCGGCGCAGCGTAGGTGAAGACCGACTCGTTCATGGAGGACACCCTTCCAGCGATGCCTCCGTCACGGGCGCATCGCAGCAGCGCATCTCACCGGACGGACCACGCGGGCCGCGCGGGCCGAGCCGGCAGGAGATCGGACGTCCGGTCGGCCGGGTGCCGGAAGCCGGGCTCAGCGTGGGCGGCGGGTCCTCGGCCTCGGCTGGCAGGCCGGGCACGAGTACGACGACCGGTTCATGAAGTGCTCGCGGCGCATCAGCGACCCGCACCGGTCGCACGGCGTGCCGGCCCGGCCGTAGGCGTGCAGCGACCGGTCGAAGTATCCGCTCGCACCGTTGACGTTGACATAGAGGGCATCGAAGCTGGTGCCGCCCTGGTTCAACGCCTCAGCCATGACCTCCGTGGCGTGGCCGAGGATGCGCCCCAGCGTCGGCTTCGTCAACGCCGAGCAGAGCCGCTCGCCGTGGACCTTGGCCCTCCACAGGGCTTCGTCGGCATAGATGTTGCCGATGCCCGACACGAGCGACTGGTCGAGGAGAGCGCGTTTGACGGCGCTCTCCCGCCGCTTCATCCGGCGGATGACCGCGCGCTGGTCGTAGGACGCCTCGAAGGGGTCCGGCGCGATGTGGCGCACGGCCTCCGGGATGCCGTCGTCCGCGAGCGGGGAGAGTGCCAGTCCGCCGAACGTGCGCTGGTCCACGAACCGCAGCTGGGGACCGTCGTCCGCGAAGACGAAGAGCGCATGCAGGTGTTTCTCGCGCGGTGCCTCCGCCGGTTCGACGAGCATCTGGCCGCTCATCCCGAGGTGGATGATGAGCGCTTCGTCGCCGTCCAGGACGAGCCAGAGGTACTTGCCCCGGCGGGCTGCCCCTGTGACCACCGTGCCCTGCAGGCGCGCGGCGAGATCCTCGGCGCCCGCAACGTGGCGTCGCGCGACGCGTGGCCCGGTGATCTCGGCCCGTTGGACGCAGCGGCCCACGACATGGTCGGCGAGGCCGCGACGGACCACCTCGACCTCAGGCAGCTCCGGCATCAGGTCGCGCGGGAGCGGTTGACAGTCACCTCTGATGCTGCCTCGGCCAGGTCGGCGCGGCGGCGGTCGAGCGTGTGCCAGGCCTCCTTCGCGGCCTTCTGCTCCGCTTCCTTCTTGCTCCGGCCGTGTCCCTCACCCAGGACCTCGGCGCCGAGGACGACGCGGGCGTGGAACTCCTTCTCGTGGTCGGGACCCTGCTCGGCGACTCGGTATTCAGGCGCTCCCTGGCCCACGGCCGCTGCGACTTCCTGGAGGCTCGTCTTCCAGTCCAGGCCCGCCCCCAGGGTCGCGGCCTCCTCGATGAGGGCGTCGAAGTGGTGGTGGATGAACTGGGCCGCGTGCTCGATGTCGGCAGACAGGAAGACGGTGCCGATGAGGGCCTCCATCGTGTCGGCCAGGATGGAGGCCTTGTCGCGGCCGCCCGTGGCCTCCTCGCCCTTGCCGAGCATGACGTACTGCCCGAGGTCGAAGGTCCGGGCGACGTCGGCCAGGGCGCGCATGTTGACGACCGCGGCCCTGAGCTTGGCCAGCTGTCCCTCGGCGAGGTCGGGGTGTCCGCGGTAGAGGGTCTCCGTCACGACGAGGCCCAGCACGGAGTCCCCGAGGAACTCGAGCCGCTCGTTGTTGGGGACCCCACCGTTCTCGTAGGCGTACGAGCGGTGCGTGAGGGCACGCAGGAGCAGCGGCTCGTCGATGTCCTGTCCGACCACCTCTCGGAGGTGGGCCAACAGGGCATCGACGGGCCGCTGCGGGACCGCCGGAACACCCGTTGCGCCGTCGCTCACGGGAATGCCCACGGGCGGCTCAGGCCTGGTGCTCGGTGCGCTCGGCAGCTGCGTAGTAGCGGCCCTTGTAGGTGCCGCAGGACGGGCACGCGATGTGCGGCCGCGCGGCCGCGCCACACTGCGGGCAGGTGGTCAGCGTCGTCGGCGTCGCCTTCCAGTTCGCACGACGCGAACGGGTGTTGGATCGCGACATCTTCCGCTTCGGGACAGCCACGTCAGTTCCTCTTCTCTTGCGGGTCGTCCTCGAGCAGTCCGCTGAGGGCCGACCATCGGGGGTCGATCACTTCATGATGGTGGTCCGGGTCCTCCGCGAGGTGGATCCCGCACTCGGAGCACAGCCCCGGGCAGTCGTCCCGGCACACGGGTTGGAACGGCAGCGTCGGCACGACCGCGTCCCGGAGCACGGGCTCGAGGTCGACGAGGTCGTCCACCAGTTCGTACACGTCGTCCTCGTCCGAGTCGCCGGCCACCTCATGGTGGTGCGCCGCCCGATCGGTGTAGGCGAACAGCTCCTGGAACCGCCCGTCGACCTCGAGCTCGACGGGATCCAGGCACCGCACGCAGGCACCGGTCGCCGTGCCGGAGACCGAACCCGTGACGAGCACCCCCTCGACGACCGACTCGAGCCGCACCGCGATCTCGACCGGAGTCCCGGCCTTGATCGCGATGACCTCGGTGCCGAGATCGTCAGGGAGCACCACCGTGCGCGTGAGCTCCTGCATCGTCCCGGGTCGCCTGCCCAGCTCCCGGGTGTCGAGCACCAAGGAGGAACGGGGATCGGGACGGTCCATGGCTCCTGCACAGCGGTAGGTGTGGATTCGGCCCGCGCCAAGGCAGACGTGGACCGACGTCCAAGGCTACCGGAGGGGGCAGGTGCGCCCCAAATCAGCGCAACCTCGCCTCGAGCGCCGCCAGAACGGCGTCCGGGACGAGGCCGGTGACGTCTCCCCCGTAGCGCACGACCTCCTTGATGAGCGAGCTCGACACGTGCTGAAGGTCCGGCGCGGAGGTGAGGAAGAGGGTCTCGACGCCGGTGAGGTGACGGTTCATGTGGGCCATGGGCAGCTCGTAGGCGAAGTCGGTGCCACCGCGCAGGCCCTTGACCATGGATCGGGCACCCACCTCGACGCACACGTCGACGACGAGCCGGTCGGCCCACGCGGCGATGCGCACGTTGTCGACGTGGGCGAGAGACTGGCCGAGCAGGTCGAGCCGCTCGTCGACCGTGAAGGTGCCCTGCTTCGCCTCGTTGTGCAGGACCGCCACGACGACCTCGTCGAACAGGCTCGCGGCCCGTTCGATGACGTCCACGTGCCCGTTGGTCACGGGGTCGTAGGAACCAGGGCACACGCAGCGGCGCGATTCGCTCGTCACGCGGCCAACCTACGCGACGCCGCCACTGATGGGCGGCTCCGCGAACCAGATCATCGTCTCGCCGTAGCGCTTCTCACCGGAGAGCTCGAGGCCGCGCGGCCACGTCGGTTGCGGCGACCGCGTCGAACGCTCCACGACGACGAACGCCTCCGGAGCGAGCCAGCCCTGCTCGACGAGCGCGGTGAGCACCGCCGTGAGAGCCTCCTCGCCGACGTCGTAGGGCGGGTCGAGGAAGACGAGGTCCATTCGGATGCCGCTGGGCGGGCCCGCACTCAGGACGCGCTCGACGGTGTCGTTGAGGACGCGGACGCCAGCCACCCCCACGACCGCGACGTTGTGGGCGATCGTCCGGGCCGCTCTCCTGTCCGACTCGACGAGCAGGACGACGGATGCCCCGCGGCTCGCGGCTTCGAGACCCAGCGCCCCGGAGCCCGCATAGAGGTCGAGCACGTGCGTGTCATGGAGCAGGTCGTGGTGCTCGAGGCGGCTGAAGAGTGCTTCTCGGACGCGGTCCGACGTCGGGCGGGTCATGGAGCCGGGTGGGGTGCGCAGGGTGCGTCCCCCGGCGGTACCGCTGATGATCCGTGTCATGTCACCCCCGCTCCAGCCACGCGGCCTGGTCCTCGTCGAGACGCACGGCCACTGCTGCGGCGAGCGCGGGGTGCTCTCGCAGGTCCGGGTCCTCGTCGACGAGGGCGAAGGCGTCCTCCCGGGCCTCGGCGATGATCTGCTCGTCCTCCGCGCGGGTGAGCCTCAGGTGGCGGATCGAGTTGCCGCGTCCGCTCTGCCGGGCGCCGAGGACGTCGCCCTCGCGTCGGGCGAGGAGATCGGCCCGGGCCAGCTGGAAGCCGTCGGTGGTGCTCGCGACCGCCTGGAGGCGCTCGACCGCCCGATCTCCGGGGTCCCGGGTCATGAGGAGGCACAGTCCGGGGACGGAACCGCGCCCGACGCGTCCGCGGAGCTGGTGCAGCTGCGAGATCCCGAACCGGTCGGCGTCGACGACGACCATGACCGAGGCGTTCGGGACGTCGACGCCGACCTCGATGACCGTCGTCGCGACGAGGAGGTCGACCTCGCCGGCGCCGAAGGCCTGCATCGTCGCCTCCTTCGTCTCCGGGTCGAGGCGTCCGTGGAGAACGGCGATGCGCACCCCTTCGAGCTCGGGTCGAGCGACGAGCTCGTGCCACATCGCATAGACACCGGTGAGCTCCTTCTCCGGTGGTGAGGGCGACCCGTCGTCCTCCGGCGACCAGTCGACCGGTTCCCAGCTCGCCGCGTCCTCCTCGGAGGTGTCGGCGGACAGGATTGAGCCCGGGTCCGGGTCGCCGATCCGTGGGCAGACGACGTAGGCCTGGTGTCCTTGGGCGACCTCCTCGGCCACTCGCTGCCAGGTCCGCTCCACCCAGGCGGCGCGGTCGGCATCGACGACGTGCGTGGCGATCGGCACCCGGCCCTGCGGGAGCTCTCGCAGGGTGGACGTCTCCATGTCGCCGAAGACGGTCATCGCGACGGTTCGCGGGATCGGGGTCGCGGTCATGACGAGGACGTGCGGGGGCCTGGCGCCCTTCTCCCGAAGGGCGTCGCGCTGCTCGACCCCGAAGCGGTGCTGCTCGTCGACGACGACGAGGGCGAGGTCGGCGAACTGCACATGCTTCTGGATCAGGGCGTGGGTGCCAACGACGATCCCTGCCTCGCCGGACGCGGCGGCGAGCAGCGCGGCGCGTCGGGCACCGGCGCTCTGGCTCCCCGTGAGCAGGGCGACCTTGGTGCCGATGTCGCTCCCACCGAGCATCCCGCCCATGGCGAGGTCGCCGAGCATCGCCGTGATGGACCGGTAGTGCTGGGCCGCAAGGACCTCGGTCGGCGCCAGGAGGGCGGCTTGGCCACCCGCGTCGATCGCGGCGAGCATCGCACGCAGTGCGACGACGGTCTTGCCCGAGCCGACCTCGCCCTGCAGGAGGCGGTGCATCGGGCGCTCCCGGGCCAGCTCCGCCTCGAGGACCTCCCCCACGGCGCGCTGGCCGGCGGTGAGCTCGAAGGGAAGTCGCGCGTCGAACGCCGTGAGCAGGCCTCCCGGTCTCGGGCGGCGTGGGGTACCCATCACCGTCTCGGAGGCCTTGCGGCGCTGCGCCAGGATCGTCTGGAGCACGAATGCCTCGTCGTACTTGAGCCGGCGCAGCCCGGCGTCCGGGCTCTGACCCAGGGGCGGACGGTGCACGAGCTCGAGTGCCTCGGCACGTCCGAGCAGCGACCGCTTCAGGCGCACGTCCTCCGGGAGTGGCTCGCGCACCCGGTCGACGGTGTCGAGCGCGTGGTGGACGAGCTTGCGCATCCGGAAGGCGTTGAGCTTGCCCGTCGTGGAGTACACGGGCACCCAGTGGGTGCGGTAGTACTCGACCTCGGCGTCCGCGCTCTCGGTGCCGATGAGCTCGTAGTCGGGGTGGGTCAGCTGGAGGCGGCGGCCGTAGGTGCCGATCTGGCCGATGAAGAACCCCCGCACCCCGGGCATGAGCTTCCGCTCGTGGACGTAGGCGTTGAAGAACGTGACGTCGAGCTGGTTGCCCGCGTCGTCCGCGAGCACGACGGTGAGCATCTTGCCGCGACGGTTGCGCATCGGCCGGGTCGTGGCCTGGGCCACCTCCGCGACGATGAGCACGTTCTCGCCGACGTGCAGGCGCGAGAGATCGGTGAGCTCGTTGGGCCGCAGGTACTTGCGAGGGACGAACTCGAGCAGCTCGCCGACGGTCTCGACGCCCTTGTTCTTGGCCATGGCCGCGGCCTCGGCCTTCTTGAGCAGCTTGGTGAGGTGTGACTCCTCGGTGAGCACGGCCATGGTCACTCGACCCCGATGAGCGCGGTGTAGACCGGCTGCCCCCCGTCGAGGACACCCACCTCGACACCGCGGTGGGCCGCACGGACCGTGGCTTCGATCGCGGGGACGAGGCCCTCAGGGGCGGAGTCGCCGAGGACGACGGTGACCATCTCGCCGCCGCTGGACAGCAGTCGGTGAACGACCTCGCGCGCCACGGCGAGCTGGTCGGAGCCCACGATGACGATGTCGCCGTCGACGACGCCGAGGACGTCGCCCGGCTCGCACGGTCCCCCACTCGTCAGGCCCACCCGGTTGGCGATGGTCACGGCGCCGTGGCGCGTCCCGGAGGCGGCCGACTGCATCGCGACGAGGTTCGTCGACGGCGCCGCCGCCGCCTCGAAGACGGCCGCGGCCGCCACTCCCTGGACGGCGGTGCGGGCGCGGACCACGAGCGCCTCGATGCCCTCGTCGGCGACGGCCCGTGCCGCGGCGGCTGCGGCGAGCTCCGTGTCGGTGTCGTTCGGGAGGACGATGACTCCCCGCACGCCGGTGGCGTGCTGCTGCCGGATCGCCTCGATGAACTGCCCGGTCGTCGCGCGGTGCCCGGGGCCCGATGGCAGCGCGATGGCGCCGGCCTCCTCGAACACCGCCGCGAGGCCGGCACCGGCGGCGCAGGCGACGATGCCTGTGGCGTCCGTCCCGCGCGCACCCGCTGATCCCGCTGATCCCGCCGCTCCCGTGGAGCCCTCTGCTCCGCCGGCCGAGACTGTGCCGGATCCGGCCTTGGACACGGCGTCCGCACCCGGCGTCGCTGCGTCGTCGCCCGCGCCGAGAGCAGCACCGTGCGCCGGCTCGCCGCCATGACCGTGGACCGGGTAGGCGGCCCCTTCGTCGGGGAGCAGCCGCGTGATCCGGACCCGGTGAGGACGACCGGTATCGATGCCGGCCTCGACCGCTGCGCCGGGGTCGTCGACGTGGGCATGGACGTTCCACTCCCCGTCGCCGCCGACGACGAGGACAGAGTCGCCGAGCGCAGCGAGTCGGCTGCGGAGGTCGGGGATGCGGTCCTCGTCCTCGACGGCGAGCAGGTACATCACCTCGTACTCCGGTCCAGGGGCCTCACCCATCGGGACGACGTCGGCGTCGAGCGGCCGCGTGACGAGAGGGGCTCCGGGCTCGACATGGAATCGCCCGCGCCGGTCCGACGAGGAGAGGCCGAGGACGACTCGGCCGTCGTCGCCGGCCGCGAGGCGCTCGAGGCACTCGAGGATGAGGACCAGCCCGGCGCCACCGGCGTCGACGACTCCTGCACGGGCGAGGACCGGCAGCTGCTCGGGCGTCCGGGCCAGCGCCTCCTGGGCGGCAGCGAGGACGCGCACCGTCAGCGGGTGCAAACCACGGTCGTCGCCCTCCCCCGATGCGAGCGCCGCGGCCCGGGACACCGACAGGATCGTGCCCTCCTTCGGATCCGTGACGCCCTGCCACGCCCGCTCGTCAGCCTTGACGAGCCCGGCGGCCAGCTCGCGAGCAGCGATCACCGGACTGTCCGCGATCCCCTCTGCGAGGCCGCGCACCAGCTGGCTCAGGATGACTCCCGAGTTGCCGCGGGCGGTCCACAGGAGGTGTCCCGCGAAGCCCTTGAGGAGGTGCCCGACGCTGTCCGGCGGCGGCTGCCCCGCATCCTGCGCGAGCATCCGGTCGAGGGCGGCATCGAACGTGAGGTAGAGGTTGGTGCCGGTGTCACCGTCAGGGACGGGGAAGACGTTGAGGGCGTCGATCTCGGCTCGACGCGCGGCGAGGACGGAGCGAACGAGCACGGCCCAACGACGCACTGCATTGACGTCGAGAGCCTCGAGGGCTCCCACCGGGCTCAACGACCCGCTTGTCATTCGGCTCCTTCCGCTTCGTCGACCCTGTCTCTCCACACCTGTCTCGCCACACCTGTCTCGCCACACTGTCCGCCACGTCTGCCGCTACCGGCCGCTGGAAGGTCCGTCGCGGTCCGGCGGCGGGTGCTGACCGGCAGGCTACTGCGTCGCCCCGACGACCTGCTGCGTCGGCCGTCTACCGTTGCCTCGTGTCTACCCGACGAGACCCCGCCGTGCACCGCAAGACCTGGCCACGGGCCCCCGAGGGCTACTTCGAGGCGGAGGCGGCCGGGCTCAGGTGGCTCGCCGAGGCGGAGCGGCTCGGCGGCGCACAGGTGGTCGAGGTGGTCGCCGTGGCTCGCCAGCACATCGACCTCCGACGTCTCGCGACTGCCCCCGCAACACCTGCGGCTGCCGCCGCCCTCGGCGAGGCGTTGGCGGTGACCCACTCCTTGGGAGCCCCCTCATTCGGGTCCCCACCGGCTGGCTGGACCGGCGACGCGTGGATCGGGAGGCAGCGACAGCGCAACGAGCCGGAGCGGTCCTGGGGCCGCTACTTCGCCGAGCAGCGGGTCCGCCCGTTCGTCCGCAAGGCCGTCGACGTCGGGCACCTCGACCCGGCGGGCGCCGCGGTGATCGATGCGGTGTGCGACCGGATCGCGGCGGGCGAGTACGACGACGACCGTCCACCGGCACGGATCCACGGCGACCTCTGGTCGGGCAACGTCATCTTCACCCCCGACGGCGCAGTCCTCATCGACCCTGCCGCCCACGGCGGCCACGGCGTGACCGACCTCGCCATGCTCGCCCTCTTCGGCTGCCCTCACCTCGAGGTCATCCTGAGCCGCTACGCCGACGCCATGGGCCTGGACCGGGGCTGGGAGCGACTCATCCCCCTGCACCAGCTTCATCCGCTCGCGACTCACACGGCGTCTCATGGGCCCGGATATGCCCGCGGACTCGTCGAGGCCGCACGCGCGGTGGCCTGACCGGGCCTGCCGTTTTGTTGAGGTGGCGTCCCGTCGGCTACTCTTGACCGGTTCCCTTCGCGTTCGCGGGTGACGCACGCCCCGCGGGCGTGTCGAGCGCCCGAGGCGGCCCGAGCGGGACACCATCACTTTCCGTCCAACCCGACCATCAGGAGATACCCGTGGCTGCCAACTGCGACGTCTGCGGCAAGGGACCGAGCTTCGGTCACAACATCTCGCACTCGCACCGCCGCACCAAGCGCCGCTGGAACCCCAACATCCAGCGCGTCCGGACGCTGGTGGACGGTGTGACCCCGAAGCGGATCAACGTGTGCACCTCGTGCCTCAAGGCAGGCAAGGTCGTTCGCTGACCCTCGTCCTTCCGCGCAAGGCCGGCTCCCTCAGGGATGCCGGCCTTCGTCTTGCCCAGCCGCATCATCCCTGACGGGGGTCATCCCCGACCGCGTCAGTTCCGGCCCCACCACCGCCGAAATGATCCCATCCGGTCTGCCGGGCCGTCCGTCCCTCGACGAGGACGCCGGGTGCCTCCGCAGGGCGTGGGGCGCGCACCGACCCGATGCCGCGCCACCCCGTCGGCAGGTCATCGGGGAAGGTGGCGAGCAGTGAGTGCTCCTCTCCCCCCGCGAGCACGCAGTCCCAGGCGGTCTCCTCGCCCACGGCGCCGGCGACCTCGGCGACGTCGGCGGCCAGGGCCACCGGGTCGAGCTCGAGGACGACTCCGCTCGCCCGAGCGATCCGGCCGCCGTCCCTCAGGAGTCCGTCCGACACGTCGAGCATGGCGCTCGCACCAGCCGCCGCTGCCTGTGGGCCGGCCCCGAGTGGCGGCGAGGGGCGCCGCTGTCTGGCCACCGCCGTCGTATGCCGCTCCGCTTGGTCGTGCGTCAGCAGGTGCAGTCCCGCTGCCGCGAGTCCGAGGGAGCCACACACCGCGACCCGGTCCCCCGGCCGAGCGCCGGAGCGCAGGACGGGTTCACCGTCGAGGTTGCCGAGGGCCGTGACGGAGATCATGACGACCCCCGCCGGGGCCGACGACAGGTCACCGCCCAGCACTGCGACGTCGGCACGGTCGCACGCCTCGGCGATGCCGCGTGCGAGGTCGACGACCCACTCCAGCGAGACCATCGGGTCGGTGACCAGGGTGATGAGCACGCCCGTCGGACGGCCGCCCATTGCTGCCACGTCGGCGAGGTTCTGGGCGACGACCTTGTGACCGATGTCCGCGGCCGACGACCATGCATCGAGCCAGTCCCGCCCGAGCACGACGGTGTCGGTGGTCACGATGGTGCGTTCCTCGGTCGCCAGGACGGCGGCGTCATCGCCCGGGGGGACGATGAGGTCCGGCGAGCTGCGGAAGAGCGGAAGGATGTGTCCGAGGACGTCCTCCTCCTCGAGGCCGCGCAGCGGCGTGCCACCCGTCAGGGTCGGTCCCAGGCGGCTCGGCACGAATCAACACCTTTCTCGTCGCATCGGGCGCTGTCGCGCAGGTCTGCAGGGGACGGGCGTCCTATGGCAAGGTAGCGTCAGGGCACGGCCCTTGGCACATCGGATCCGTCGCGGCGGATCCGGCGTTCGGGGACGTGGAGCCGGTCTCCCGCCGGAAGCCAAGCGCAGGTCGTCAACAAGTGAGGTGACACGTGGTCCAGGCGTACATCCTGATTCAGACCGAAGTCGGCAAGGCGGCGACGGTGGCAGAGGCGATCGCCGGCATCACCGGTGTGACCCTCGCAGAGGACGTGACCGGTCCCTATGACGTCATTGCGCGCGTCGAGGCGGCCAACGTCGATGACCTCGGACGACTTGTCATCGCCAAGCTCCAGGACGTGCCCGGCATCACGAGGACCCTCACCTGCACCGTGGTCCACGTCTGACCCACGGCCCGCGTCCCCCGCCCCGGGTCCCCCGGCACCAGTTCGACCAGTGCAGCCGAGACCGCCGCTCACCATCACGCCTCGGACGCACCGCCACAGGGTGACCGCGGCGTGCTGTGGTGTCCTCCTGCTCGTTGCCGCCTGCACAGCCGCGCCCGACGTTGCGCTGGCGCCGCTCGCCGACGAGGCCGCCTGCTCGACCATCGACTGGCCGGCGGAGGTGAGCAACCTACCGGCCGTCGCCACCACGCCTGACCACCCCTCGGTCTCGGCGTGGGGGAACCCCCCGATCATCGCGCGCTGCGGGCTTCGCGCAGCGGCCCCGACCGAGGACTCCTGCGTCGACGTCGACGGGGTCGACTGGGTGGTGCGCCAGCTCACCGACGGGACGGCCGCAGTCACCTACGGTCGGGAGCCGGCGATCGAGGTGCTCGTGCCGCAGGAGCACGGTCCGGTGCCCCTGCTCCTGCCGGCGTTCGGCGCCGCGGCCCGGTCACTTCCGGAGACCGGCAGGCACTGCAGCTGAGCAGGTGGCGGCGGCACGGGGGACGCTCAGCGCAGGCCGGTGCGGCGCTCGAGCGCGAGCGAGACGAGCTCGTCGATGAGCTCGGTGTAGGTCAGGCCCGACGCTGCCCACATGCGGGGATACATGGAGTGGGGCGTGAAGCCGGGCATCGTGTTGATCTCGTTGACGAGGATCCGCCCGTCATCGGTGTAGAAGCAGTCGACGCGGGCGAGGCCCTCGCAGCCGAGCGCGTCGAAGGCTGCCGCGGCGAGGCGCCGCACCTCGTCGGACACGTGATCCGGGACCGCCGCGGGGCAGGTGAGGTCGACGTCCGCCTCGGCGAGGTACTTCGCCTCGTAGTCGTAGAACTCGTGGTTGTCATGGACCGCCACCTCGCCGACCTGCGAGGTGCGGGGCGCGTCGGTGCCGTGTCCCTCGAGCACGGCGCACTCGAGCTCGCGCCCTGAGATCCCCGCCTCGACGATGACCTTCGGGTCGTGCTCCCTGGCCGCCTCGATGGCCGCCTCGAGGTCGCTCGGGTCGTCGACCTTGGTGATGCCGATCGAGGATCCGGCCCGCGCGGGCTTGACGAAGACCGGGTAGTCGAGGGCGGCGCAGGCCTCGAGCGCGGCGGCGCGATCGGCGCGCCAGGCCCGGTCGGTGATGACGGTGTAGGGCCCGAGGGGCAGTCCGTGGCCGGCGAAGACGACCTTCATGTAGTGCTTGTCCATGCCGGCCGCCGAGGCGAAGACCCCGGAGCCGACGTAGCGGATGTCGGACAGCTCGAGGAAGCCCTGGAGGGTGCCGTCCTCGCCGAAGGGGCCGTGGAGCAGCGGCAGGACGACGTCCACGTCGCCGAGTTCCTGCGGCGGCTGACCGGCCTCGAGGACCTGGAGCGAGGTTTCGCGGGTCGACAGCGGCAGGACGACGTGGGCGTCGTCGGGGAGCACCTCGGGCGTGCGGCCGGCGGTCAGCTCGAACCGCGCGGGGTCGTCCGCGGCCAGCACCCACTGCCCGTCCCTCGAGACGCCGATCGGGACGATGTCGTACTTGTCGCGGTCGATCGCACGCATGACCCCGGCGGCAGTCGCGCACGACACCGCGTGCTCCGAAGAGCGCCCACCGAAGATGATGGCGACCCTGGGACGGCGAGTGCGGTGCCCGTTGGGAGAGGCGTCGACGGCGTTGGGTCGTTCGGGTTCGTTTGCCTGCACGGGCTGCTGGTCGCTGGTCATCAAGCGAGACTCTATACGGGCAATCGCTGCTCCGGCCGATACGCTGACGCGGTGAGCTCGACCCCGGAACGACCCGCCGACGACCTCCACGTGGACACGGTGATCGTCTCGGCCGGTCGGCCGCCCCGCGAGCCGGGCGCCCCGGTGAACCCGCCGGTGTACCTCACCTCCACCTATGTCGCCGACGGGCCGGTGACCTACGCCCGTGGCGGCAACCCGACCTGGGACGCCTTCGAGGCGGTGCTGGGCCGCCTCGAAGGAGGAACTGCGCTGGTCCACGCCTCGGGCATGGGCGCCATCTCGGCGGCGCTCTCACTCGTCCCCGGTGGCGGCACGGTCGTGGCGCCGGACACGACGTACAACGGCACGGTCGACGTCCTCCAGGCCTTCGAGAAGGCCGGCGGCACCGTGCGGCGTCGCCACGCCACCGACACGGCCGGCTTCATCTCGGACCTCGAGGGTGCCGACCTCGTCTGGCTGGAGTCCCCGACGAACCCGCTCATGGACGTGATCGACCTGCCCACCGTGCTTGCCGCCGCCCGCGAGCACGGGGTCGTCAGCGTCGTCGACAACACGCTGCCGACCCCGCTCGGGTGCCGGCCGCTCGAGCTCGGGGCTGACGTCGTCGTGCACTCCGCGACGAAGTACATCTCCGGGCACTCCGACGTCCTCCTCGGCGTGACCGTCGTCGCGGACGACGAGCGTGGCGGCGGCATCGGCGAGCGGCTGGCCCTGCACCGCACCCTCCACGGCGCCATCGCCGGCCCCATGGAGGTCTACCTCGGTCTGCGGGGGCTGCGCACCCTCGCCCTTCGCCTCGAGCGGGCCGGCTCCAACGCCGCACAGCTCGCCGCGCGCCTCGAGGGCCATCCGGCCGTCGAGCGGGTCCGCTACCCCGGCGCCGGCGCGATGCTCTCCATCGACGTCGCCGGGGGCGCGGAGGCGGCGGACCGCGTCTGTGCCGCCACGCGCGTCTGGGTGCACTCGACGAGTCTCGGCGGCGTCGAGTCGCAGCTCGAGCGGCGACGGCGTCTGCCTGCGGAGCCCGAGTCGGTGCCGCCCAACCTCATCCGCCTGTCCGTCGGGATCGAGCACCTCGAGGACCTCTGGTCCGACCTCGACCAGGCTCTGAACGCCGCCCTCTGAGGGCTCCTCCAACACGAGACCGTATGCCGCTGGGCCGGCTTTGGGGCCACTCGACTGTCGGGTGGGCGGCCCCGCACGACGAGTGGCCTCAAATGCACGGATTTTGGGGCCACTCGACTGACGGGTGG
>NZ_JAJJPG010000043.1:9248-25849 GCF_032907665.1 Intrasporangium sp. | reverse complement strand
GCTCGGCTTCGTCACCGTCGTCCCCGTCATGGTCGTCGAAGCGGTCGTCGTCATAGACGTCGTCCGACCCCGAGGCGTCCTCGTAGGCATCGTCGGTGCGAGGGTCGTCGGTGAGCACGATGGTGCGCTCGACGTCGGTGACACACGCGTCGCCGACGAGGCGGGCCGGCTCCTCGCAGTCCGCGAGCTGCGTCTCCGCGGCGGCCGGGGTGGCTTGTCCCGGCGTGGTGGCGGAGGTGTTGACCAACGCCGTGGTCGGTTGCCCGACCTCTGAGCTCGCCAGATATGCGCCCACGGCGACCGCGAGGCCTGCCGCCGCTCCGACGAGGGCTGTAACGGTGGTCGACAGCTTCATGGGATCTCTCCTTGGTCAACGGGGATGACGGGCGCGTCCTTCGATGGGGCCACCGTGCGGGGTCCGGGGATATGCCCGCCTCGTGCGAACGTCAAAGTTCCCTCAAGAACACGCGGTGGCTGCGCACGTCGGGGGCCGCCCCGAGCAAGACGGCCACCTGACTTCCTAACGGAGTCTTAACAGGAGCATGAGGACGTCTTTCGGCTTCCGAGTGGAGGCTTCCCGTCACGACCGACGTCCCAGAGGAGACCGATGCACTACACACCACAGTCGCGTGACCGGTTCAAGAACCTCTCTGCAGCGCTGACCGGTGTGGTCACCTTTGCGACCGTCGCCGCCACGGGAGCGGCCACCGGACTGGCGGCGCGGGAGACCGCACTGCGGGACCAGGCTCGGGCCCTCGAGCAGGCGGCTGCGGCGGCTGCCGCCAAGGAGGCGGTGCAGGAGGCGGAACCCGTGCCGGTGGTCGTCCAGCCGCGACCCCAGCGCACCGTGGTCCACACGCGTGTGGTCCGCGCAGCCAGCGGGACAGGGGTGGCACGGGTCGGACCGGGCGGAACGGTGAGCAGTGCGGACACCCGCTCGGGAGGGACACGCTCCCCGACCAGAACGACCTCCGCGCGGCCTGCCGCCCCAGCGCCCCCGCCCCCGCCGGCCCCTGCACCGAGCAGCGCCTCGTGAGCACCGCAGGGGTGAGCCACGTGACCGCACCCACGGACCTGCGATGGAGCTCGCTGGGCACCTACGTCCATCTCGCCACGAGCGAGACAGCGGTGCTCGAGGAGGCCGGGCGTCTCGCCCGGGACGTCCTTGCTGCCGTGGACCGGACGTGCAGCCGGTTCCGCCCCGACTCCGACCTCGTCCGAGCGAACGGCCGCGCCGGGACCTGGGTCGCGGTGGACCCGCTTCTCGTTGCCGCGGTCGGCGTCGCGGTGGAGGCCGCGCGGGAGACGGATGGCTTGGTCGACCCGTGCCTCGGCCGATCGTTGATCCACCTCGGCTACGACGCGGACCTCCGGGTCGTGCAGCGGCGCCCGGACCTTCCACGCGCCACGCCGGCTCCCAGCCTGCGCCCGAGGGCCTGGCGCGAGATCGGCTTGGACCCCGAGGGGGCGATCCGGGTCCCCGAGGGCTGTGCCCTGGACCTCGGCGCGACGGGCAAGGCCTGGGCGAGTGACCTCGTGGCCGCCGCCGTTGTCGACCGGTTCGGGTGCCACGTCATCGTCAGCGTCGGCGGCGACGTCCGGGTGGACGGTCCCTCGGACACAGCCCACGCGCCCTGGCCCGTGAGCATCACCGAGCGACCCGACGCCGACGAGGCCACCGTGGTGTGGCTGGACGGCGGGGGCTTGGCGACGTCGGGCACGACGGTCCGGACGTGGTTCTCCGGCGGAGAGGCGAACCACCACCTGCTCGACCCCCGGACCGGACGGCCCGTCTCCGGCTTCTGGCGCACTGCGACTGCCACCGGGCGCACGTGCGTGGCCGCCAACACGGCGACGACGGCGGCGCTCGTGCTCGGGGCCGACGCGGTGCCGTGGCTCGACCGACGGTCGGTCGCCGCCAGGCTGGTCGCCGCCGATGGTTCGGTCCGAACGGTCGCCGGGTGGCCGCCCGACGAGGCGCCCACGGGACGGCCACCCCGGCCGTCTCTCGACAGGAGCGCCTGATGGAGGGCCCACTCCTCTGGTTCGTGAACCGCGGGACCGGTGTCGCGCTGCTCCTGCTGCTCACGGTGACCACCGTGCTCGGCGTCCTCGCCACCCGTGGCGACGCAGGCCGCGGCCTGCCTCGCTTCGTCACGCAGTCGCTGCACCGCAACCTCGGCCTCGTCTCACTGGCCCTGCTCCTCGCACACGTGGTGACCGCAGTCCTCGACGAGTACGTCGACATCCGTTGGTGGCATGCGCTGGCGCCGGTCGGGGCCACCTACGAGCCTGTGTCGCTCGGCCTCGGCGCTCTCGCTCTCGACCTCCTCGTCGCGGCCGCCGTCACGAGCGTCGTGCGCCACCGCCTCGCGCACGGCGCCTGGCGGGCGGTCCACGTCGTGACCTACGTCGCCTGGGTTCTCGCCGTCCTCCACGGCATCGGGATCGGGACCGACGCTCGGACCGGGTGGGGCATCGCGACGACGCTGGCGTCGGTCGCCGCGGTGGGGGCTGCCGCCGCCGTCCGGGTGGTGGGACTCGCCAGCGCCCGGCCCGGACCGGTGCCCCGATGACCGCCGGCACGGTCCTCGCCGAGAGGTATGCGGCGCAGCCGTTCAGGGTGCTCCCCGGGGTGCACCTGCTCGACGGCGTCGAGCGCGGACCCTCCCTGGCGGCCCATGAGCAGCGCTACCGACGCTTGCCGTCGTGGACCGGGAGGGCGCTCGTCGACCTGCTGCGCTCCCTCGACGTCCGGGGGCGGGGCGGGTCCGGCTTCCCCTTCGCGACCAAGCTCGAGGCAGCGCTCACGGCGCCGGGTCGTCCGACCGTCATCGTCAACGTCAGCGAGGGCGAGCCGGCGAGTTTCAAGGACGCCGCGCTGAGCACGACGAGACCGCATCTCGTCCTCGACGGCGCCGCTCTCGTCGCCGGTGCCCTCGGGGCCCGGACCGTCCACGTCGTCGTGCCCTCCGAGCGTCCCTTCGTGGAGCACAGGCTGCGACGGGCGGTCATGGAGCGGCACACGAGAGGGCGTCGCGGGCGGCGGGACGGTGGCCTTCGGTGGATCGTCCACCGTGCGGACGATCGGTTCGTCGCCGGCCAGGCATGGGCGGTCATCGAGCTCGTCTCGGGCCGGGCCAACCTCCCGGTCACCTCGTGGCAGCCAGCAGCCGTCAAGGGCTACCGTGGCCGCCCCACCGTCCTGAGCAACGCCGAGACGTTTGCCCAGGTGGCCCTGGCCGTCCTGGACGGTGCGGAACGCTACCGCGCGCACGGCCTCCCCGAGGAGCCCGGGACCGTGCTGCTCACCGTCCACGCGGGGCCCGCTCCGGTACGGGTCGTCGAGGTGGCCCATGGCGCACCGTGGTCCGAGGTGCTCTCCGGCGAGGCGCTGGCCGGGCCGGTCCTCGTCGGTGGCTACCACGGCACCTGGGTGCCGTCAGGTGCCTTGGCGGACCTTCGCGTGTCGCGGGCAGCGATGCGGGAGCGCGGGCTCGCTCTCGGCGCCGGCGTGGTCCTGCCCCTCGGACCCCACGAGTGCCCCGTGCACGTGACGACGAGGCTCACCGCCTACCTCGCCGACCAGTCGGCCGGCCGCTGCGGGCCGTGCCGCAACGGGCTGCCCGCCCTGGCGGAGGCCCTGCACCAGCTCGACCTCGGAGGCCCGTCCCTTGACCGCGTCACCGAGCTGGGCCGTCTCGTGTCGGGACGCGGCGCCTGCGCCCACCCCGACGGCACGGCCCGCCTCGTGCGGTCGATGGTGGAGGCCTTCCCCGAGGAGATCGCGGCCCACGCCCTGGGCTGGTGTCACATCGCCGGACGGCCCCCGGTCCGATGAGCCATCGGCTCCGGGTCGACTGGCCGGCCTGCAAGGGTCGGGGCCTGTGCTTCGAGATCCTTCCCGAGCGGGTGGCCCTCGACGAATGGGGCTACCCGATCGTCACGGGTGAGGTCACCCCCGACCTGCTGGCATTGGCCCGGGAGGCCGTGCGCTCCTGTCCCACCCTCGCACTGCGGCTCGTCCCCACCCAGCGCTGAGGCACGGCGTCGCCAAAGCACCCCGATGCACGGCCCCGGCGCGGAGGTCGTCTTACCCAATCCTTACCAAACGCACAGGATGTGGGGTCTGGCGCGTCGCGCCGCCCGGTGCGAAACTCGATGGAGCGTTTCGTCCCCCACAGCGTTCCGGGACGCGCCCACGCGCTGCGGGGCCGCTCGGGAAAGGACGTGAGCCCACCCACATTCGTGGTAGAAGTTTCACTGAACCTGTCGCCAAGACGTCCAGTGCTCGGCTACACTGGACGTAGCGAAGGGTTGGGCCCGCACGAACCGCGCCCAGCCCT
Source organism: Intrasporangium sp. (assembly GCF_032907665.1). GTDB lineage: Bacteria > Actinomycetota > Actinomycetes > Actinomycetales > Dermatophilaceae > Intrasporangium. Next base: position 21,503 of record NZ_JAJJPG010000043.1, on the reverse strand, counting down.
TCTGCATGTGCTGGCTCGCGCTGTCCCCCTGTCTGTGCGAGCCAGCTCATGCGGAGACGGACCCGACGCCGCTGGCGCCGGGTCCGTCTGCGTCTGGGACCTCGAGGTCATCCCGCCGTCGTCGCTCCTCAGCGCACGGGCGAGGCGACATCGGATGCCCCGGCGACCGGCAGGGGCGAAAGGGCCGCGCCGCGACGGATCAGCCATCCGGCCGACATCAGGTGGATCACCGCGAGGACTGCGCCGCCGACCATCATGCCCGGCACGGCGTAGGCGGTGCCGATCACGCTGTCCCCCACCTGGGCTGCGCCCGCCACAACGAGCATCGGCACCAGTCCGGGCGAGCGCCGCCACAGCAGCACCACCACTGCGACGCCGAGCGGCAGTGCGCGGACCGCGTAGAGCCCCGCGAAGATGGCGACGGCGTCGCCGCCGTGGATGCCGGGCAGCACCGTCGTCGGGTCGAGCACCCCGACGACGCCGAAGCCCGATGCCACCAGTGCCGCCAGTCCGTTGGCCACTACGAGAGGCCACCAGCCCCTGATCGCCTGCGGCATCATCGTTCACCCCTCATATCGTTCAGAGTCTGAAGCATATCTGAACAGTATCATCGATCGCATGAAGGGCTCCCCGCCGCGTCTGGCCGATTCGGTCACCTTCCGGCTCGGCACGCTCGGAATCCTGGCGCTGGCCCGTCTCGCACCGCGCCTCGAACTGCACGACCTGAAGCCGAAACACCTCGGGATGCTCGCGCTGCTCGACTCCGTCGAGGCGGGCTCGCAGCTCGAGGTCGCCCGCGCCATGAACATCGCGCCGAGCCTGGTGGTCGCCCTCGCGGATCACCTGGAGGACCTGGGGGCGATCCAGCGCGTCAGGGACCCCGAGGATCGCCGACGCCACGTGCTGCGCCTCACCGACCGAGGGCGCGACCTGCTCCAGACGTGCACCGACGACGCCTACGCGATCGACGCGGACCTCACCGCCGAACTGAGCCCCGCCGACCGGGCGGACCTTGCCCGTGTCCTCGGTGAGCTCGCCCGGGGGGCCGGACTGCCGGCGCTCCCGCAGCCCAGCGCGAGCGCCGACGACACGGGCGAACACGCGAGCTGAGTTCGCCTTCCGACGACGCGCGCGGACGGGGCCCCGATCGGTCCTCGACGTCGACGCCTCGCGCCCCTGCTGTTCACGAACAGACAGCAGGGGCGCCGTGATCGCCGACGTTGCTCCTCATGGACGGCGCCGCGACGCCGCTCAACGTCGAACACGCCGATGGTGTGGCGCTCAGGCCTTGGGTCGCCGCTTGGGCTTCACCGACTCGCTGGGCAGCGTGCCGGCAGAGGCATCGATCGCGTCGGAGCCGAGGGTCGCGTCCACCGCCGTGACCTGGCCCTCCCCCGGCGACTCGTCGAGCGCGTCGTCCGCTGCGATGGAGGCCTGCTCCATCTCGGACTCGGACACGCGCTCGTCGGCGGAGTCCTTGGCGTCCGTCACTGCGGCCTTGCCCTTGGCCGCGAGGTCGGTGGCCTTCTCCTTCGCCGTGGCGGCGGCGTCGGTGACAGCCTCCTTGGCGTGCTCGACCTTCTCGGTGGTCTTGTCCTTGAGCGAGCTGCTCGTGTCGAATCCGGGGGTCCCGCTCGACCGGTCCATCGTTCCGCCGACCGGGGTCGCCCAGGGGTCGTCGGCCTGTCGCTTGCGGTAGGCAGCCACGGCGGCAACCGCAGCGGCACCGAGGCCGATGACGATGAGCCACCGCTTGCGGCCCTTCTTGACCGGCTTGGCGACGGCCTCGCCGCTGAGGACGCGGTAGGCATCGCGGACGCGGTCTCCACTCACTCGGGCGGACTCGCGCGCCTGCTGCACGTGCGGCTCCTCACGCATCCGCTCCCGCGCCTCGTCGGCGCCCTGGGCGAGCGCGGCGGACGCGACGCCGATGGCGGCGCCCACCTTGGGCAGCACCGATTGGACGAGCGTCGACTGGGCCGCCTCGACCTTCGGTCGGGCCCGCTCGGCCACGTCCGCAGCCACCGGAGCGGCCTTGACCTTGGCTTCCTCCCAGGCCTCCTTGACACGGTCGGCTGCCTCGGTCGCCTTCGGCGCGGCCTGCTCACGCATCACCGCGAGGCGTTCACCCGCCGTGTGGCCGAGCTCACTGGCGGTGGCCGCGGCCTGCTCCCGCACGTCCACCGCCTGTGCCCTGAGCCTCTCGCTCCTGGTCGGTTTCGTTCGAAACATGCACTCCTCCTAGGTCGTCCTGTCCCATACCCACACGTGTCCTGAGCGCACGCGGCAACAGCCCGTATGCCGCTTGAGTCGCCCCCTGTGCCATGCCAGGCAGGTGTGGGGCGGGGTCACCAGCTCCCGGAGCCCGTGGAACCGGCAGAGCCGGGGACGTCGGGAGCGTCGGGCTCGAGGGGGAGGTCGTCGATCGGCTCACCGGTCTCGTCGTAGGCCCGCTGGGGGCGGGCGTCGGCCAGCCCCACCGCTGCCTCCGGGGGACCGTCGAGGGGCGCCTCTGGATCGACCTCGACCGACAGGACCTCCTCCACGACGTCCTCCTCGTCGGCGAGGTCCACGAAACCGCCTCCCGCCGCGGCCGCTGCGCCGGCCCCGGCCGCAGTGCCGGTGGAGGAGCCGGCCGTCGCGGCCTCGCCGTGGGCGTGCCCGCCCTCGGCGATCTTCTCGACGCCCTTCGTCACCGACTCCTTGGCCTTCGCGATCTTGTCGGAGTACTTGCCCTCGGTCTTCTCGTCGAGCTTCGCACCGGCCTTGTCGAGCACGCCCTCGACCTTGTCCCGGTTCTCCGCCGCGAGGTCCCCGGCCTTCTCCTTGGCCTGCTCGGCCACCTTCTTCGCCTCCTCGGCCAGGTGGTCGGCCTTCTCCTTGAGACCGAGCTCGTCCGCCTTCTGCTTGAGCTTGTCGATGAATGACATGGCTGCTCCTTCGCTCAGGGGTTCCCTGACTCGATCCTTCACCCGACGTGCTGTCGGGTCCAGCCTCCTCCTACCCAGTCATCCTGGCTACACGGCCCCCCACCCGGCACCACAGGGAGGTGGCCTCCCGAGGCGAGCCCAGCGGCATACGACTCTCGGATGGTGGGGCACGTGTGGCGGCGTGCAAGGATTGGGCGCATGAAGGCAACCCTGCACACGTCCCACGGCGACATCGTCATCGAGCTCTTCCCGCATCACGCGCCCAAGACCGTCGAGAACTTCGTCGGGCTCGCGAAGGGCGACAAGGAGTACCGGGACGACGCGGGACGCACGAACCCCACCCCGTTCTACGACGGCCTGATCTTCCACCGCATCATTCCCAACTTCATGATCCAGGGTGGCTGCCCCCTCGGCCAGGGCTTCGGCGGACCGGGATACACGTTCGACGACGAGATCCACCCTGAGAAGGACTTCACCAAGCCCTACGTGCTCGCCATGGCCAACGCCGGCAAGCAGATGGGCAGGGGCACCAACGGCTCCCAGTTCTTCATCACGACGGCACCCACCCCGTGGCTGCAGGGCAAGCACACGATCTTCGGCGAGGTCGTCGACGGCCCGTCGCGCGAGGTCGTCGATCGGATCGGCAACGTCGCGACCGGCCCCAACGACAAGCCGCGTGAGGACATCGTCATCAACTCGGTCAGCATCGAGGACTGAGGCACATTGTCCGACAGCGGAATCGGCGCACAGCCTCCCGCAGAGCGGGGGGCTGGGCCACAGCCGGCCGGTGCGTCGGTGTGCCCCCGGCACCCCGACCGTGAGGCCTACGTCCGGTGCCAGCGGTGCGGCCGTCCGGCCTGCCCGGAGTGCCAGCGTCCTGCAGCCGTCGGCATCCAGTGCGTCGACTGCGTCCGGGAGGCGGCGAGGACCGCTCCCACGGCACGCACGATCTTCGGGGGCAGGTTGACCGACGGCCGTCCCGTCGTCACCTACTCGATCGCCGCGATCTGTGCCGCCGTCTTCCTGGCCCAGTGGGCCTCGCCTCAGGTCACCGACGAATTCGCGTTCGCACCGATCGTCGGCTGGACGGAGCCATGGCGCTTCGTGTCGGCGATGTTCCTCCACGCGCCGCGCTCGCTCCTCCACATCGGCTTCAACATGTACGCGCTCTACATCCTCGGGTCCTACCTCGAGCCACTCATGGGACGCGCGCGTTTCGCCGCGCTGTACCTCATCAGTGGAATCGGTGGCCAGGTCAGCGTGCTCCTCTTCGCCGGCAACCCCACTGTCGAGGGCCTGCTGAACGGGACGGACGACGCCTGGAGGACTCCAGTCGTGGGGGCGTCGGGTGCCATCTTCGGTCTCTTCGGTGCCCTCCTCGTGCTCAACCGGCACCTGGGCCGCTCCGCCGCCGGGATCTACACGGTGCTGCTCATCAACGCGGTGATCGGCTTCGTCGTCCCGAACATCTCGTGGCAGGCCCACCTCGGGGGGTTCGTCACCGGTCTCGCCTGCGCCGGCACCATCGTGCTCTTCCGGCGACAGAGCGTGCGGCGCCTCACCTGGGTCGCCCTCGGTGCAGTGCTCGCGCTCCTCGTGGTCATCGCCGTCGGCAAGTACCTCACCGTGCCGGTCGAGATCCGCGACCTCAGCGCCTTCCGACCTCGCTGACGCCGTTCACCCACGAGGATGCATCTCATCTGCGTCATCGGCCCTCCCGCCGTCGGCAAGATGACGGTCGGGCGGGTTGTCTGCGAGCTCACCGGCTACCGGCTCTTCCACAACCACATGTCGATCGAGCCGCTGCTCGGCATCTTCGACTTCGGCACGCCGTCCTTCCATCGGCTCAACAGCCTGATCCGCCGCGAGGTGATCCGGGAGGCGGTCGCTGCCGACCTGTCCGGCCTCGTGTTCAGTTTCGCGTGGGACTTCGACAGCGCTGCCGACACCGCCGAGGTGGAGCGGATCATCGCGCCCGTCGTGGATGCCGGCATGCCCGTCGACTTCGTCGAGCTGCACGCCGACCAGGAGGTGCGGCTGGCCCGCGAGGGCGGCGCCGACCGGGTGGAGCACAAGCGGAGCAAGCGCGACGTCGACTGGGCCCGGTCCCACGTCGTCGAGATCGAGAGCCGGGCCCGCTTCAGCTCCATGGTGGACGAGGCGGGGCAGGTGCTCGGCTGGCCGCTGCCGGCCCACCGCCTCCTCCGCCTCGACAACGGGCACGGGTCTCCTCGCGTCACCGCGGAGCACATCGTGGGCCTCCTCGAGCTTCCCCGCGCCGGCTCCTGACTCGCCCTCGAAGGAGGGCGAAACGTCGCTCGAGTGGCCCCGTCATCCACACGGTCCCGCCCGTTCCTGCCCTCGTGATGTGGATGGTGGGGCCACTCGAGCGTGGGTGCCGGCGTCTGCCGCTGGTTGTCCACCGCTGTGGACAACACTGTGGATCGAGTTACACGGCTGTCATTCGTCCCCAGCCTGTGGACAGGTTGTGGACAATCCGCTGGGGGACCGTCAGCGCCACCGCATCGTCATGATGAAGCCGCCCATGAGCAGGGCAAAGCCGATCCCGAGGTTCCACACGCCGATCGCCTCGATCGGATACTTGTACTCGGTGATGTAGTAGATGACGATCCAGAGCAGCCCGAGGATGAGCAGCGTGACGAAGGCGGGCACCCACCACGTCGGGTTGGGCTCCCTGGCCTTGGACGTCGGCGGGGGGGTGTAGGCCGGTGTCTTGCGGTCTCGGCCTTTGGACTCGGGCACTGCGGGCTCCTCGAGATCAGAGCGTGGGTCAGAATGGGTGTGCACAGCCTAGTTGAGAGGGGCCCCGCATGGTGCACGACCAGCCGCGGCACGACCTCGACGGTCCGCGCCCGCCGGACGTCGCCGACGGCGCACCCCCGGAAGGGCGGGCTGGCGCAGACTTCGTCGATGCAGCAGCGCCGGGCCCTGCCGACGGACGGCTCCGGCTGGGGTGGCGCGTCCTCGTCCCGATCGTCACCGCAGCGGCCGGGACCATGTTCGCGATGAGCTTCCAGGCTGCGCAGGGCGAGGACCTGCGCGCAGACCGCGACCTCCCGGCGCTCATCATCGAGGGCAATACGCGCAACGAGGAGAAGGCCAAGCAGCTCGACGTCCTCCAGCAGGAGGTCGACGCCCTGACCAAGGCCAGCGGGCCCAAGGACACAAGGCTCGCCGCCCTGACCCGTCAGGCCGACACCATCGCTGCAGCCGCTGCCGCGACCCCGGTCCAGGGACCCGCCGTCGAGGTCGTGCTCGATGACTCCGACCGCACCCTCGACTCGCTCCCCGACCGCTACACCGCCGATGACATCGTCGTCCACCAGCAGGACGTCCAAGCCGTCGTCAACGCCCTGTGGGCCTCCGGGGCCGAGTCGATGATGATCCAGGACCAGCGCGTCATCTCGACCAGCGCCGTGCGGTGCGTCGGCAACACGCTCATCCTCCAGGGCCGCGTCTACGCGCCGCCCTACCGGATCAAGGCCATTGGAGACGTCGACGCGATGCTGCGGGGGATCGATGCAGACCCGGTGATCAACACCTACCTCGAGTACGTCGAGGCGGTCGGCCTCGGCTGGGAGGTCCACACCGACTCCTCGGCCGAGTTCCCCGCCTACTCCGGGGCCGTGGACCTCGACCACGCCAGCCCGATCCGCTGAGCCTGCTTCGTTGCCTGTCTCGTCTGCCGCTTCTTGCCCGCCTCCCTGAACAGAGAGCCCATGACCCGTCTGCCAGCCGTCCCCCGCGTGCTCGTCGTCGACAACTACGACAGCTTCGTCTACACCATCGTCGGCTACCTCGAGCAGCTCGGCGCACGCTGCCACGTCGTGCGCAACGACGCGGTGCAGCCCTCGGCCGTGTCGGCCTACGACGGTGTCCTGGTCTCGCCCGGTCCGGGCATCCCGGAGGACGCCGGCGTGTCGACGGCGGTCATCGAGGAGTGCGCCCGAACGCGGACGCCGATGTTCGGAGTCTGCCTCGGTCACCAGGCTCTCGGGGTCGTCTACGGCGCCACCGTCGACCGGGCTCCCGAGCTCCTCCACGGGAAGACCTCACTGGTCCACCACGACGGCACCGGCGTGCTGAACGGGCTGGCGACGCCCTTCACCGCCACGCGATACCACTCGCTGACCATCATCCCCGAGACGTTGCCCGACGAGCTCGTGGCCATCGGTCACACCGACACGGGCGTGATCATGGCCGTCCGGCACCGCGAGCTCCCGCTGCACGGGGTCCAGTTCCACCCCGAGAGCGTGCTCACCGAAGGGGGTCACCGCATGCTGGCGAACTTTCTCGCCGAGTGCGGCGACCCGGAGGCCGTCGCGCGCTCCGTCGGTCTGAGCCCGCTCGTCGCCGCGACCGCCTGAGCGACGGCGGTTCAGCCCTGCCCGCCGCCCCCGCCGTCATCCGGAGGCTCGGTCGTCGTCGTCTCGGTCGTCGTCGTCGGCGGCGGCTGGGTCACCGTGGCAGTCGTCGTGACGGTCGTGGTGGTCGGCGGTGGAGCCGTGGCCTTGGCCACCTCGACGGTGATCTCGCTGCCGACGTCGACCCGCTCGCCCTCCTTCTCCACGCTCACGACGGTGCCGGGCGCCTCGTCAGACTCCACGTCGACCCGCTTCGGGTCGAGCCCGGCGTCCGCGAGGGTGTTGGCCGCCAGGGACCAGTCCCGTCCGACCTGACCCTCCGGGACGACGACCTGGCCGCTGGCGACGATGATGGTGATCTTCGTGTCCCTACCAACCGCGGTCCCGATGGCCGGATCCGTCTCGATGACCTTGTCCTTGCCGGTGTTCGGGTCGTCGCGCTCCTCGACGACGACATTGGTGAATCCGGCGTCCTCCATCGCCTTCTCGGCGTCCTCTCTGTCGAAGTTGCGGACATCGGGCACCGTGATGCTCTCCGGTCCGGTCGACACCGTGTATCGGACGACGGTGCCCTCGTCGACCTCGAGCCCCGGCTCGGGGCTCTGCTCGAAGACCTTGCCCGCCTCCACCTCGCTCGGGCCCTCGCTGCGCTCGCCCTGGAGCTTGTACGTCGCCAGGGCACGCTCGACGGCTGCCTCGTCCATGCCGCGAAGATCCGGCACGGTCGTCGTCGCGACCGGCGGGTCCTGGTTGCCGAACCAGGTCACGGCGCCCCATCCGATGAGCCCGAGCACGGCGAGCACGAGCAGGGTGATGAGGGCAGCGCGTCCTCCGCGCCCGCGCCTCTCGAGGTCCTCGTCCTCGTCATGGCCGACCGCCGGGAGCCCAGCGGTGTTCTCGTGGCGCTGTCTGCGGGAGGTGAGCGTGGGCTGGACCGCCGTCGGTGTGCCGGCGGCGGAATAGGGCGCCGGCATGGTCTGCGTGGCCGCCGCACCGACCGCGACGCCGGCCCCGAGGGCGGCAGCGCTGATCGGACGCCCGAAACGGACGTTCTCGAGGTCCTCGCGGAACGAGTCGGCGTCCTGGTACCGCGCGTCCCGGTCCTTGGCCAGCGCGTGGAGGGTGACGGCGTCGAGGTCCCCGCCGACCACGGGGTTGTAGACGCTCGGTGGCTGGGGAGTCTCACCCACGTGCTGATAGGCGATGGCGACGGGCGAGTCACCCTGGAAGGGGGGCCGCCCGGTGAGCAGCTCGAAGAGCAGGCACCCGGTCGAGTAGAGGTCACTCCGGGCGTCGACGGTCTGGCCCTGCGCCTGCTCTGGCGAGAGGTACTGGGCCGTGCCGACGACGGACTGCGTCTGGGTCATCGTCGCGGCCGTGTCCGCGATCGCCCGGGCGATGCCGAAGTCCATGACCTTGACGTTGCCGCTCGAGGTGATCATGACGTTGGCCGGCTTGATGTCACGGTGGACGATGCCCATCCGGTGGCTGTAGGCCAGCGCGTCGAGGATGCCCTCGGTGATCCGGATGGCCTCTGCGGGGGGCAGCTGCTGGTGCGTCGACAGCTGCTGCCGGAGCGTCTGCCCGTCGACGTACTCCATGACGATGTAGGGCAACGTCGTGTGGGTGCCGTGGGGCCCCTCGATGAGCGTCTCGTCCTCACCCGAGTCGAAGATCGCCACGATCGCCGGGTGGTTGAGCCCGGCCGCCGATTGGGCCTCGCGCCGGAAGCGCATGAGGAAATTGGTGTCCCGTGCGAGGTCGGATCGGAGCATCTTGATCGCGACCTGCCGACCGAGCCGGGTGTCATGGCCGAGGTGGACGTCGGCCATGCCGCCGCGCCCGATGAGCGCACCGACCTCGTAGCGTCCCCCCAGGACGCGGGGTGTGGTGGTCACGGCTTCTGCCTCTCGTTCGTGCCCTGCTTCGTCACGTGCTTCTCGTTTCCTGCTCTCGTCGCCTCGACGGTCCATGCCCAGCTCCGGGTTCCCGGTTCCGACGTGCTCATCGGTCGATCACCGCCTCCATGACCTCCTTGGCGATGGGCGCCGCGACTCGCGCCCCACCGACCTCGTCGCCGGTGACACCGCTCTCCTCGACGACGACGGCGACGGCGACCTGCGGGTCGTCTGCGGGCGCGAAGCTGATGAACCACGCGTGGGGTTCCTTGTCCAGGTCATGCTGCGCGGTGCCTGTCTTGCCGGCGACGGCGACTCCGGGGATCTGGGCCCGGCGTCCGCTTCCGTTGTCGACGACCGAGACCATCATTCTCGTCAGGATGTCCGCCGTCCGCGGCGAGATGGCCTGGGACAGCTCCTCCGGCTTGGGAGCCGGCTCGATGACGTCGAGGTCCGCGGCCCGGACCGACTGGATGAGGTAGGGCGTCATGACCCGGCCCTGGTTGGCAATGCCCGCCGCGATCATGGCCATCTGGAGGGGAGTGGTGCGCACGTCGTACTGGCCGATGGCGGACTGGGCCGCCTGCGGGGCGTTGATCTCGGCCGGCATGGTGCTCGGGGAGACGCGCATGGGGATCTGGATCGTGTCACCGAAGCCGAACTTCGCTGCCTGCGCCCGGAGCTGCTCGCCCCCGAGCTCGAGCCCGAGGGACCCGAACGCCGTGTTGCACGAGATCTCGAGTGCATGCAGGAGCGTCGTCGTGTCGTCAGGACCACACGCCTGCCGATCCTCGTTGGGCAGCGGCTGGTCGGTGAGCGGGAGGTCGAGCTCCGCCGGACCCGGCACCTCGGAGTTCTCGTCCTCGACGAGGCCCTGCTCGAGGGCGGCCGCCGCAGTGACGACCTTGAAGGTGGAGCCCGGGGGATAGAGGTTGCCGGTGATGGCCCGGTTGATGAACGGCTTCGCCGGGTCCTCGGACAGCTTCTCCCACGCACCAGCAGCCTTGTCCAGGTCGTGGCTCGAGAGCGGGTTGGGGTCGTACTGCGGGTGGCTCACCATGGCGAGGATGGCCCCCGACCTGGGGTCGAGCGCGACGACCGCGCCCCGGTTCTTGCCGAGCGCCGCCGAGGCGACCTCCTGGGCTTTCGCCTGCAAGGTCAGCTCGAGCGTGGCTCCCGCCGCCTCGCGACCCGTGAGCAGGTCTGTGACCCGTCGGACGAAGAGCCGGTCGGCCTTGCCGGAGAGCAGGTCGTCCGCGGCATGCTCGAGACCGAGCGGGTTGCCGACGGAGTAGGCATAGAAGCCGGTGACCTGCGAGTACAGGCGAGCCTCGGGATAGGTGCGCAGCCAGGCGTACTGGTCATCGACGGCCACCGACTTCGCGATGGCCTTCCCCCCGACGAGGATCGAGCCGCGCTCGCGGGAGTAGTTGTCGAGGAGGGTGCGCTTGTTGGCAGCCATGGTGCGCATCGAGCCGGCCTGGGCGAACTGGATGATCGTCGACGCGACGAGCAGGGCGGCGAAGAGGGCCGCGATGAGGACCGAGAGCCGGCGGATGGGAGTGTTCACAGCTTCACCACCTGTGTCGCCTCGGCCGCCGCGGGGTCGGCCCCAACCCCCACGGGAAGGTCCGGGACCGGGCGGCGGGCCTGGTCCGAGATCCGCAGGAGCAGGGACATGATCATCCAGTTGGCGAGCAGCGACGACCCCCCCAGCGACAGGAAGGGAGTCGTCAGGCCGGTGAGGGGGATGACCCGGGTGACACCACCGATGACGATGAACAGCTGGAAGGCCACCGAGAAGGTGAGGCCGATCGCGAGGAGCTTGCCGAAGCCGTCACGGACCCCGAGAGCGGTGCGGACGCCACGCTGGACGAAGAGGAGGTAGAGGACGAGGATCGCGACCGAGCCGAAGAGGCCGAGCTCCTCGGCGAGGCTGGCGAAGATGTAGTCGCTCTCGGCGAAGGGTGTGAGCCACGGACGGCCCGCCCCGAGGCCGGTGCCGGTGAGCCCGCCCGCGGCCATCCCCCACAGCCCGTTGGCGAGCTGGTTGGAGCGCTCGAGGTTCTCCGGCGAGAAGGGATCGAGCCAGAGGTCGACCCGCTTCTGGAAGTGGGCGAAGACCGACAGGGCGAAGGCGACGGCGACGGCGAACAGGAGCAGGCCGATGGCGATCCAGGAGACCCGCTCGGTGGCGACGTAGAGCATCGCGACGAAGAGGCCGAAGAACAAGAGCGCCGAGCCGAGGTCCTTCTCGAAGACGAGGATGAGCAGCGCGAGCACCCAGGCGACGAGGATGGGACCGAGGTCCCGGCCCCGGGGGAAGGTGAAGCCGAGGACTCGCTTGCCGGCGAGGCTGAGCACGTCTCGGGTCTGGACGAGGTAGCCCGCGAAGAAGATCGCGAGCGCGATCTTGGCGAACTCCCCCGGCTGGAAGCTCAACGGCCCGACCGCGATCCAGATCCGCGATCCGTTGACCTCCCGGCCGATGCCCGGGAGGAGCGGCAGCAGGAGCAGGATGAAACCGACCGCGAGGGACACATAGGTGTAGCGGCGCAGCAGCCGGTGGTCGCGCAGGATCCAGATCACCCCGACCGTCAGGGCGACGGCGAGGGCGGTCCAGATGATCTGTTGGTTGGCGTTGCCGTCGGTCCCGAGCCGACCTGCTGCGAGGTCGAGCCGGTGGATCATGACGAGCCCGAGGCCGTTGAGGGCAGTGGTGATCGGCAGCAGGAGCGGGTCCGCGTAGGGCGCCTTCCAGCGCAGCACGACGTGGACGGCGATGGCGAGCACGACGAGGCCGCCTGCCACCGGAATGATGTTGGCGGGGACGGTGCCGCTGCGGTTGAGGTCGACGGTCACCCACGCGAGCAGGACGATGGCGATGGCCACGATGAGCAGGACGAGCTCGACCCCTCGCCTCGTCCGGGGCACGAGCGGCTCGACGGTGGTCCTCATCGCACCGTCCCGGGGAGGCGTGCGGCGAGGGTGGGCGTGGTGCCGGGCGGCGTGCCGAGGGCGGCAGCCGTCGGGGTCGGTGCG
>NZ_JAJJPG010000043.1:0-9148 GCF_032907665.1 Intrasporangium sp. | reverse complement strand
GGTGGTGGGTGTCGCCGCCGGCAGGTCCCCACACGCCGTGCCGAGGGCGGCGAGGGCGCGGCAGCGCGCTGCTTCGGCGCGCAAGCGGTCGACCTTGGCCTCGGCGTCGGCGAGGTCGGCGGCCGGGATCGTGCGCTCGACCGACCCCTGGATGTCGACGGGCAGCTCCCCGACAGCGATGTCACTGCGCCGCTCGACGTCGGAGAAGTCGAGGGGACCGACCTCCCCGGCAACTCCGCGGAAGATGGCGACCTGTCCCGAGTCCGCACCGACATAGAACTGCTGCTGGGACCACGACCAGGCGGCGTACCCTCCACCCACGAGGATGGCGGCCACGACAAGGGTCGCCACGCCACGACGCAGCCCCCTCGACCTGCTCGATCGGCGAGGATCCTCCGCGAGCTGGGGGGAGTCATCGACGTCACGGCTGCGGCCAGTGGCCTCACGGGACAGGGCTGCTGCCTTCTCCGCCGGGGTGGTCGGGATCGCCTTGGTCTTGTCGCGAAGACTCTTCGCCGCTGCCCCGACGACCTGGGGCACGGTGGTGGGCAGGTCGTCCCCGTCGGGGTCGACGACGTCGGCGACGATGACGGTGACGTTGTCCCTGGTGTGGGCCTTCAGCGCGACCTCGACGCACCGGTCCGCCGCCTCGTCGGGGGTCCTGGCCTCCGTGAGGATCTCTTCGATGACGCCCGCGCCGACGAAGTCGGACAGGCCGTCGGAGCAGAGCAGGAAGCGGTCGCCCACCTTCGCCTCGCGCAGCGAGGTGTCGGGCTCGTCGTCGGGCTGACCGGTCATGACCCGGGTCACCACGGAACGCTGGGGGTGGCTGCCCGCCTCCTCCTGCGAGATCCGTCCCTCGTCGACCAGCTGCTGCACGAAGGAGTGGTCCTTGGTGATCTGGCTGAAGCTGCCACCACGGAGCATGAAGGCCCGGGAGTCGCCGATGTGGGCCATGGCGATCTTGTTGCCGGTGCGAAGCATGACGATCGTCGTCGAGCCCATGCCGGCGAGGTCGGAGTTCTCGCGCATGGCCTTGGTCAGCTTGGCGTTGGCCGAGCGAAGCGAGCGCTCGAGCAGGGTGATCGCCTGGTCGGCGCCGACGTCCTGCTCGTCGAGCGGGGCGAGCTCGCCGACGATCATCGAGCTGGCCACGTCGCCTGCGGCATGACCGCCCATGCCGTCGGCCAGGACGAGGAGGTTGGGTCCGGCGTAGCCGGAGTCCTCGTTGCGGGACTTCGGGCCGAGACCCAGGTCGGAGCGCGCGGCGTAGCGAAGAGCGATGGCCATGCCTCAGTCCTGGAACTCGAGGACGGTCTTGCCGATGCGCAGCGTCGTGCCGACATCGACCGGCTGCGGGGACGTGAGCTTGTCCCGCCCGATGAAGGTGCCGTTGGTCGAGCCGAGGTCCTCGACGAGCCAGCCCTCGCGCGCAGACGGGTCCGGGTAGATCCGGCAGTGACGACCCGACGCGTAGTCATCGTCGAGGACGAGAGCGCACTCGGGGTTGCGGCCGATGAGGATGGATTGCCCCCGCAGCGGGAGGGACGTGCCGGCGAGCGGACCCTCGGTGACGACGAGCAGCGTGGGGGCGCCCTTCGCCTTCCCGCGCCCGAACCTGGCGCGTGAGCGAGCGGGCGCAGCGGCGGGGGCCGGCGCCCGCGCCGCCTCCTTCGCAGCCCGGCGCTGCTGCCGCTCCTGCTCACGCAGAGCCTTGCGCTGGGACCGACGCGACACCGAGGTGCCGTAGATGTCGGTGCGCAGCACCCCGACGACGCTGAAGATGAAGATCCACAGCAGCGCGAGCAACCCCAGCCGCAGCAGGGTGAGGGTCAGTTCGCTCATGCGGCTCCAGTCATCGCGGGCGGCGCCTCACCGGCGGCCCGCACGGAACGTCGCCGACGTGCGCCCGAGCGTCAGGCGGTCGCCGTCCTCGAGCCGCTGGCTCGTGATGCGCTCGCCGTTGACGAAGGTGCCGTTGGTCGAGTTGAGGTCGCGGATCGACGTGACCAGATGCGGCCCGTCGGTCGTCACCCTGATCTCGCTGTGTCGACGGGACACCCCGGGGTCATCGACGACGATGTCGGCGGACTCGTCCCGCCCCAGAGTAGTGAGACTACCGAGGAGCGGGTAACGGTCTCCACCGATGTCGAGCCACGGTCGCGCGGACGGGTTGACGCGGGCCGGCCGGGCCGGGGGCTGCTCCTCGACCGCCGTGCCACCGGGCCGCTGGGGCTGGTGCGCGGCGTGCGGCTGGGCAGCGGGTGCCTCGTTCCCGGCACGCTTCGCGGTCGCGGGGCGCACGCGGAAGACGCCTGTCTCGAGGCCCTCACCCTCGATGAGAACCACCTCGAGTGGTCCGCCCGGCTGGTAGCCCTGGGAATCGGCATGCTCCTGTGCGGCGGCGACCAGATCGTCGGACAGCTCGTCCTCGTAGTCGCCCAGTCGCTCGTAGTCCGTCTCGCTGAGCTCGATGGTGTAGAGATTGGGGACCATGGCCCGCCCGTGGCCGAGGAGCGCCGCCCGGTCGTCCATGGCCCGGCGGATGGCCGAGGCGATCTCCACGGGCTGGACCTCGGACTTGAAGGCCTTGGCGAAGGCACCGTGGACAGCCTTGGCGAGACCGTGCTCGACCCGGTTGATGATTCCCACGCCGTCTCCTCTTCTACCCGGGATCGCTCCGGGCGTCCCATCGTAACCGGCGAGCACGGACGACGCCCCATCCCCGGGCGGCTGCCGACCCTCATTCCAGCGGCGCCGAGGTCGCAGTTGGGTGTTCACCAGATAACGATTGGGTTTGCCCTCGGCCCGAAGCATGGGACTATCGACAAGCGTGCCCTGACGGGCGCGGGCATGTGTCAGGCCAGCGAGGAGTGCTCGATGAGCAACGATGACAGCGGCACGGCCGAGGGTCAGGGGATCCCCGGCTACTCCGCCAACAACACCATCCCGGGCGGGTTCGCCCTGCCTTTGCCCACGGTGTCCAACTCCATCGACTCCCCGGCCGAGACCGACCAGAGCGCCGACCCGTGGTCGTCCACGTGGGACGACACGTCGTGGCAGCTCCCCGAGTCGGACTCCAGCGAGAGCCTCTACTCCTCGGACGAGCTCTCACAGTATGCCGCCAGCGACTGGGCCGACTCCGGTGACCACGCGGGCGGGCCGGGTCCCGAGGGTCAGACTGCGGCGAGCGGCTGGGAGCCGTGGGAGCCCACCGGGGCGAGCGGCTACAACCCCGACACCGGACACTGGTCCGAGCTGCAGCACAACGCCGAGGTCGCGGCGCAGTCCACGGAGGAGTACTCCGGCTGGGTCCCCGCCGGGTCGGCAGCCCCGGCAGCAGCGCCCCTCAACGGCCTGCACTACACCGGGGACCACTCCGCCGCGGCCCGCGCCCACGCCGCGACGCCGCCGGTCGACCCCGACGTCGCCGCAGCGGCAGCCGAGCTGGGGCACGAGCCGAGCCCAGCGGCATACGCAGAACCCCTGGCGCACGAGGGCACGGAACGTCCCAGGGCCGACGACCTCATCACCGTCCGCTCCAAGGGCGAGCGCCAGAAGGTCAAGGCGAGCTCGGGCTTGCGCCGGGCCTTCGGCCTCGGTCCCGGCCTCAAGGAGCTGCTCGAGCGCGACCGCATCGACCGGATCGCTCGACCCCTGTCCGGCCGCAAGACGATCATGGTCATCAACACCAAGGGCGGCGGCGGCAAGACCCTCGTGACGCTCATGCTCGCGAGCTACCTCGGGCGCTACCGGTCCGGCTCGGTCCTCGCCTGGGACAACAACGAGACCGAGGGCACGCTGGGCATGCGCGCGCCGTCGCAGAGCCACCACCGCACGGTCGTCGACCTCCTCGGCGCCCTGCCCCAGATCGCCGCAGACCCCAATGCCGGCACCTCCGAGCTCGAGCACTGGGTGCGAGAGCAGCGGGGCCTGTCCTTCGACGTACTCGCGTCGGCGGACGACGACGAGGCGATGCGGGTCATCGGTGAGCAGGAGTTCGAGGACCTGCACACGCAGCTGTCCCGCTTCTACCGGATGATCGTCATCGACACGGGCAACAACCGCCTCTCCCCCAACTGGCTGGCCGCCGCGGCTCGGGCAGACATGCTCGTCTTCGCGACGTCGCTCAAGGACGACACGTCGGTGGTCGCCGCCAAGAATCTCGACGCGCTCGTCGCCATGGGTCGGGGCGACCTCGTCAAGAACGCCGTCTGCGTCATCTCGCACACCACTGCGCGAGGCAACGACGTCGGCGCCGGTGTCCACACCCGCGAGCACTTCGAGCAGTGGGTCCGCGCCGTGGTCGACATCCCCTACGACCCCGCTCTGGCCCCGGGACTGCACCTCGACCCGCTCAAGATCAGCAAGAAGACACACGAGTCCTGCATGGAGATGGCCGCGGTCGTCGTCGACGGACTCTGACGGGCTTCTGACACGGGCGTCTGACGGGCGCGCGCGGGCACTCGCGGGCTCTGACGGGCTCTCGCGGCCCCTGCACGTTCGGACCGGGACTGGCGGGCCACCGCCGGTTTGGCGATCCCGGCCGTCATGCAGCACACTGTCTGCTTGTCACGCGCGAGTGGCGGAACGGCAGACGCGCTGTCTTCAGGTGGCAGTGTCCTTATGGGCGTGGGGGTTCAAATCCCCCCTCGCGCACAGGTGAAGGCCTCGACCGATCGGTCGGGGCCTTCGTGCTGTCCCGGCCGTGATGCAAGCGGGGGTGGGACCCTGCGACGCCTGCGGGAGCGGGCACTCCTGGGCATTGACTGTTGACGAGATTGTTGACAATCTCGTCAACAGTCCCGAGACTCGGGCCAACGTCCCGTACGAGGGCGGCCCTGGACTCAAGGAGGAGCCCACATGAACCACTCCCACCCGCAACGCCCGTCGGGGCAGGCCCGGCGTCGCGTCCTTGGAGCGATCGTCGCGACCGGCGCGCTCCTTCTCGCGGCCTGCGGATCGACCAGTGAGACGCCTGGGCCCGCCGCGAGCGAGCCCGGCGGTGCGGCCGGCGACACGACGGCCGTCAAGGTGGGCGTCATCCCCATCGTCGACGTCGCCCCCATCTACCTCGGCAAGGAGAAGGGCTTCTTCACGGAGGAGGGCCTCGACCTCACGCTCGAGACCGCTCAGGGCGGCGCCGCGATCGTGCCGGGCGTCGTCAGCGGGCAGTACCAGTTCGGCTTCAGCAACACCATCTCGCTGCTCCTCGCCAGCTCCAAGGATCTGCCGCTCAAGGTCGTGAGCAACGGCGTTGCGGCGTCGGCGGACCCCGCCAAGGACTTCGGCGGAATCGTCGTCAAGGCGGACAGCCCGATCCAGGGCATCGCGGACCTCGCGGGGAAGAAGATCGGGGTCAACACCCTCAACAACATCCAGACGACGACGATCAACGAGCTCGTCCGGGCGGCCGGCGGCGACCCGTCGGGCATCCAGTACGTCGAGCTCGCCTTCCCCGACATCCCCCCGGCCGTCGCCAGCGGTGACATCGACGCAGGCCAGCTCGTCGAGCCGTTCCTCACCATCGCCAAGAACCAGGGCGACCGCTACATCGGGTCGAACTACGCCGGCCTCATGCCGGAGCTCACCGTGGCGATGTACTTCACCTCCGCGAACTACGCCCAGTCCGATCCCGAGGTCGTCGAGGCCTTCACGGCAGCGATGAAGAAGTCGCTCGCCTATGCCGCCGAGCACCCTGACGAGGCGCGCGCGATCCTCGGCACCTACACGAAGATCGACCCCGAGGTGAGCGCGGCCGTGACGCTGCCCGGCTGGCCCGAGGAGATCAACCGGGACTCCGTGCAGAAGCTGTCCGACCTTGCCGTCCAGGACAAACTGCTCGACAGCGCACCCGACCTCGACGCACTCCTGCCGTGACCGTCGCCGAGGCCGGCCAGGCTCGGACGCGCTCGCGTCCGGGCCTGGCGGGCAGTCTGGTCGGCCCCGTCGGCCTCGGCGTCCTCGGCCTCGTCACTGTCGGCGCTGTCCTCGAGGTCCTGCCCCGGGTGGGGATCATCGACCGACGGTTCTTTCCTCCCTCGAGCGAGATTCTCGCCGCCCTGGTCACCGAGCTCGGGACGGCAGGGTTCTGGACCGCGCTGCTCCAGACGCTCCGCGGCTGGGCCCTGGGGCTGGCGCTCGCGATGGTCGCCGGCATCGTGGCCGGGGTCGTCATCGGGAGCATCCCGGTGCTGCGGTCCCTCACGGCCTCGACGATCGAGTTCCTCCGGCCGATCCCATCGGTGGCGCTCATCCCGCTCGTCGTGCTCATGTACGGCAGCCGCCCGCAGTCGGCCCTCATCCTCGTCGTCTACGCAGCCTTCTGGCAGGTCCTCGTCCAGGTCCTCTACGGCGTCGCGGACGTCGATCCGGTCGTCCGCGACACGGCCCGCTCGTATCGCTTCTCCCGCTGGACGGTCCTCCGCCAGGTCGTGTGGCCCACGGCCCTGCCCTACATCGTCACCGGCTTCCGTCTCGCCGCGGCGGTGGCCCTCATTCTCGAGATCACCGCAGAGCTCGTCATCGGCGTCCCCGGTCTCGGGCGCGATGTCGGCGTGGCCCAGAGCTCCGGTGCGGTCCCCCTGACCTACGCCCTCGTGGTCGTCGTCGGCGTCATCGGGATCACCGTCAATCTCGTCGCCCGGGCGATCGAGAGGCGCGTCCTGCGCTGGCACTCCTCGGTCCGGAGGGAGCTCGCGGCATGAGGCTTCGATCCGTCGGCACGCAGCTCCTCTTCGCGCTTGCGCTCCCGGCCGTCCTCCTCACCGTCTGGTGGGTTGCGTCAGCGGGCAGCACGAGCCCGTTCTGGCCACCGCTCAAGGACATCGCCGCGGCGTTCCCCGAGACGTGGACGTGGGACAAGCTCCGGACGGATGCCGTGCCCAGCCTCGCACGACTCGGGATCGGCTACGCCCTCGCCCTCGTCGTCGGCATCGCGGGTGGAACGGCGATCGGCCTGTCCCGAACCCTCCGCTCGTTCCTGGAGCCGACGCTGGAGTTCCTCCGCGCCATCCCGCCGCCCATTCTCATCCCGATCATCGCCCTCTTCGCCGGCTACACCGGCTGGACCGCGAAGATCGCGACGATCGCGCTCGGCTGTGTGTGGCCGATCCTGCTCAACGCCGTCGAGGGGGTGCGGGCCCTCGACGAGGTGCTCGTCGACACGGCCCGCAGCTACCGGTTCCGGCGGCCGACCTACCTGCTCCACGTCGTCCTGCGCGGATCGAGCCCGCAGGTTGCGACGGGGGCGCGCCAGGCCCTGTCGATCGGCGTCATCCTCATGGTCATCAGTGAGCTGTTCGCCGCCGACACGGGGCTGGGGGCCGCCATCGTGCAGTTCCAGCGCGGCTTCGCCATCCCCCAGATGTGGACGGGCATCATCCTGCTCGGAGTGCTGGGCTTCCTCCTGTCCCTGATCTTCCGGGTGGTCGAGCACCGCGCCCTCGCGTGGTACCGCGGCCAGCGCCAGTCCGAACGAGGGATCTGACCATGTCATCCGTTGCGCCGACCCAAGGAGAAGGCTCCGTGACCAACTCCGAGTCAGACTCCGACTCCAACCCCCAGACCAGCCGCCGGACCAGCGGCCAGACCAGCCGCCGGACCAGCTCCGGAGCAGACCCCCAGTCGGTGCCGCCGGTGCTCGACGTCCGTGGACTCCAGAAGACCTACACCGGGCACGGTCGCGACGTCGAGGCGGTCCGCAACCTCACCTTCGCGATCAGGCAGGGGGAGCTCGTCTGCATCGTCGGACCGTCCGGAGCGGGCAAGACGACGCTGCTGCGCTGCATCGCGGGTCTGCTGCCGATGACCGCGGGCGAGGTCATCCTCGACGGCAAGCGCGTCACCGAACCGCCCCCGGGTATGGCGGTCGTCTTCCAGGAATACGGCCGGAGCCTGTTCCCCTGGCTCACGGTGCGCCAGAACGTCGAGCTCCCGCTCAAGGAGAAGGGCCTGCCGCGGGCCGAGCGCCGAGCCAAGGTCGATGCCGCCCTCGAGGCGGTGGGCCTCGCCGACAGTGCCGGCTCTCATCCCTGGCAGCTCTCAGGCGGCATGCAGCAGCGCGTCGCCATCGCGCGAGCCGTCGCCTACGAGCCGTCCGTCCTGCTCATGGACGAGCCCTTCGCCGCCGTCGACGCCCAGACCCGAGCCGACCTCGAGGACCTCGTCCGGTCGCTGTGGCGCCAGCTCGGGGTGACCGTCCTCTTCGTCACCCACGACATCGACGAGGCGGTCTATCTCGGCGAGCGGGTCCTCGTCCTCACGAACCGACCGACCGTCGTCATGGCCGACGTCGCGATCGACCTCCCCGTGGACCGCGACCAGCTCGAGACCCGTGCCTCGACACGGTTCGCGGAGCTGCGGCACGACGTCTATGGCCTCATCCAGGAGGCCAAGGCCGGCAAGCGGCCGGAGCAGGAGCTGCCATGACCACCACCGCTCTGTCCGCACTCTCCGGCGAGAAGGGTCGACTGGTCGCCCATGCAGCCATTCGGGAGGCCATCACGCGCGGTGACCTCGTGCCGGCCCAGCGCCTCGTCGAGCAGGAGCTCGCAGAGCAGCACGGCGTCACGCGCGGCAGCGTCCGAGCCGCCCTCATCGACCTGTCGGCGGAAGGCCTGGTCGAACGCGTTCCCCATCGCGGCTCCCGCGTGCGCGTGGTCACCCTCGACGAAGCCGTCGCCATCACCGAGGTGCGGATGATGCTCGAGGGTCTGTGTGCGGCAAAGGCCGCGGCCAGGGCGACCCCGGAGGAGGCGGCCCGGCTGCGCGACCTCGGCGGGCAGATGCGGACCGCGGTCGAGTCGGGCGACGCGAACCGCTACTCCCAGCTCAACATTCAGCTCCACGCCAGTGTCCGCGACCTCGGGAACCAGCCGGTCGCAGCCGACCTGCTCGAGCGCCTCAACGGCCAGCTCGTGCGCCACCGATTCCGTCTCGCCCAGCGTGATGGCCGGCCACGACAGTCACTCGGTGAGCACCTCGAGATCATCGACGCCATCGCGAGCCATGATCCGGATCGCGCCACCCGGGCCGTGCACGCCCACCTCGCGAGCGTCATCGAGGCGCTCAAGGCGAAGTCCCAGGAGCTGCCGTGATCATCGATTGTCATGGGCATTACACGACGGCGCCGGCGCAGTTGGCGGCG
>NZ_JAJJPG010000042.1:5122-26274 GCF_032907665.1 Intrasporangium sp. | reverse complement strand
CACTCGAGTGGCCCGGGTTTCCCCAGGCGGGGTGTGCACGTCGGGGCCACTCGACTGAGGGGGAGCGGGAGGAGGGATGGAGCGGGAACCGAGCCCAGCGGCATACGGCAGCCCTGTGGAGCCGGGACGGACGGCGGCGCGCACGCGGACGCCCCGCGCGAGGAGGGCGCGTGTCACGGCACGACCGGTCTTCCCGGCCGCGCCGATGACGAGCACCTCGCTCACACCCAGTCGACCTCCGCGGCGGCTGCACCGTCCGCGAGGTGGGCGTAGCCCGGCCCGCGGTCGAAGAACGGCTGCGGTTGCGCCTCCCGGGCCTCCCGCAGCCCAGCGCGCAACGCGTCCGACGCCGCGACGTCGACCACCGGCTCGTCCTTCGTGCCGCTCGCGACGACGCCGTAGTCCGCCCGTGCGCCGTCGAAGGAGACCTTGCCCCATTGCAGGTCGCGCTGGACCTCCTCGTAGGGGCGCTCGAGCGGGTCGCCCCAACCGCCACCGCCGGTCGTGCGAATCCGGATCACCTGCCCGGCCTTGACGGGCTCGTCGTTCGCGAGCGCGTCGACGACGCGCTCCTCCGGCCCGCCGAGGTCGATGGTCACCTCGAAGGGGCGGCCGGCCTTGCCGCCCTTGACGCCCCAGCAGGAGAGGATCGACCGGTCCGCGATGGACATGAAGCTCGCGTCCCGGAGCATCCGGATGTGCTTCTCGTAGCCGAGACCGCCGCGGTACCGGCCCGGCCCTCCGGAGTCGACCGCGAGGCCGAGCCGCTCGACGAGGAAGGGGAACCGGCTCTCGGTGAACTCCGTGGGCAGGTTGCGCGAGTCGGGCACGACGTGGATCGTGTCCTCCCCGTCCGCGTAGTAGCGCCCGCCGGACCCGCCCCCGAGGACCTCGCGCATGAGGTAGTCGTTGCCGTCGCGGTCCTTGCCGTAGACGCCGGTGTAGCGGATCGTCTCCTGGTCCGCGGGCATCCGGCCGTCGACGGCCTTGGCGACGACGCCGGCGAGCACGCCGAGGAGGCGGAGGATGACGAAGGTCCGGGCATTCGTCGGCGCGGGGTAGATCGGCGTGAGGAGCGTGCCCTTCGGCGGGAACTTCATCTCGATGAGCGGGACGATGCCCTCGTTGACGTCGAGCTCGGCCATCCGCTCCGGCGTGTCCGCGAGGTTGCGCAGGATCGGGGCGAGCCACTTCTTGAGGAAGTTGCCGCCGACGTAGTCGCCGCAGTGGTTGATCGGACCCTTGGCCTGCGGGGCCGTCCCGGTGAAGTCGATGACGAGCTTGGGGCCCCCGTCGCCGGGACCCGGTCCACCGGTCGAGCTCTTGGTGAGCGTGATCCGCTGCGTGTGCAGCTTCGGCTCGTCGACGCCGTCGTGCTCGGCGTAGTCCTCCCACACGTAGGTCCCGTCCGGGATCTTCGAGAGGATCTCGCGGCGGTAGGTCTCCGTCGTCTTGTCGAGGATCGCGTCGAATGCCGTCTCGACCGTCTCCCGGCCGTAGCGCTCGAAGAGCTCGGACAGGCGGCGGGCCCCCATGAGGCATGCTGAGCACTCGGCGTCGAGGTCCGCGGCCAGGGAGTCCGGCATCCGGGAGTTGCGGGTCATGATGCGTAGTGCGGATCGGTTGGGAACGCCCTTGTCCCACAGCTTGATCGGCGGGACGGACAGACCTTCCTCGAAGACGCTGCGCGCGTTGCTCGGCATCGACCCCGGAACGGCCCCGCCGATGTCGTCGTGGTGGCCGAAGGCCTGGACGAACGCGACAACCTCACCGTCGGAGAAGACGGGCACGGTCACGCACAGGTCGGGCAGGTGGCCGATGCCGCCCTCCGACTCGTAGACGTCGTTGTGGAAGAAGACGTCCCCCTCGTTCATCTCCGCCAGCGGGAAGTCCCGGACGATCGGGTGCACGAGCGCGCTGTAGGAGCGTCCGGTGAGCTTGCGCAGCTGACGGTCGTGGATCCCCGCGCGGAAGTCGTGCGCGTCGCGGATCATCGGCGAGCGAGACGTCCGCGAGATGGCCGTCTCGACCTCCATCTCGACGCTCGCGAGGGTGCCCTCGACGATCTCGACGAGGATCGGGTCGACGGTCGACCCCGCCGGGGTCAGGCGGTTGCCGTGCTCGTAGGACGTCGGGAGCCCGGCCGGGTTCTCCAGTGGCTCCGCACCGGGCCGTATGCCGCTGGGCCGGCTGGCGCTCCCGGTGGCGGCGTCCTGCGGGGCGAGCTTGGTCGTGGCGGTCTGGCAGGACAGGCACATGTCAGGCCTCCTTGGTGGCCGAGGTGGCGGCCGACGACGTGATGACGAGGTTGCCGAGGGTGTCGACGCGCAGGACGAAGCCGGGGTGGAGGGGCACGGTCGACCCGAACTCCTCGATGATCGCTGGGCCGGCGATCGTGTCGCCGGCACGCAGGTCAGGTCTCCACCAGACGCGTGCGTCGACGTAGCCCTCGGCCGCGTCGAAGCACACCGGCCGCCGGCTGCGGAGCGCACGCTCCTCGAGGGCCGCCTCGCCGGTCGCCGACGGGATCTCCTGCAGCTCGGGCCGGGTGATCGGTCCGATGCCGGTGACCCGGAGGTTGACCCATTCGACCTGCTGCGTCGGGTCGTCGCGGAAGTCGTAACCGTAGAGGGCGCGGTGCTCGTCGTGGAAGCGGGAGGCCACGTCAGCGGCATACGCCTCGTCGATGCGCCCGTCCGATGCCGGGACACGAACCTCGTAGGCCTGGCCGAAGTAGCGCAGGTCGACGGTCCGGCTGTAGCGGTGGGCGTCCCGGGGGAAGCCCTCCGCGTCGAGGGCCTTGGCCGCCCGACCGGTCAGCTCGTCGAAGGTCTTCTGGACCGCCGCGTGGTCGAGCGCCGAGTGGCGGGCGACGGCCGTCTGGACGTAGTCGTTCTTCACGTCGACGGTGAGCAGGCCGAAGGCCGAGACGTTGCCCGGGTTCTGGGGGACGACGACCCCGGCGAGGCCGAGGATGTCGACGAGCTGGCACGCGAGGAGGGATCCGGAGCCGCCGAAGGTCGTCAGCATGAAGTCGCGGACGTCGAGGCCCCGCTTGACCGACACCTGCCGCAGCGCGTTGGCCTGGTTCCATGCAGAGATCTCGAGGATGCCGGTGGCGCACCGCTCGAAGTCGAGGCCGAGTCGCGCGGCGAGTGCCTCGATCCCGGCGCGTGCCGCGTCGACGTCGAGGGGGATCTCGCCACCGAGCAGGTGTGGCGGGATCCGCCCGAGGACGACGTGGGCGTCGGTGATGGTCGGCTCCGTGCCGCCCTTGGCGTAGCAGAGGGGTCCGGGCTCGGCACCCGCCGACTGGGGTCCCACCTTGAGCGTGCCCTCCGGGGAGATCCAGGCGATCGACCCGCCGCCGGCGCCGACGGTGACGACGTCGATCATCGGGATCTTGCTCGGGTAGGCGCCGACAGTGCCCTCGGTCGTCAGGGTGGGCTCACCGTCGAGGACGACGGACACGTCGGTCGAGGTGCCTCCGCCGTCGCAGGTGAGGACCTTGGGGAACCCGGCCCGTCTGGCGATGAGTCCGGCGCCCAGCGCCCCTGCTGCGGGACCGGACAGCACGGTGGTGATCGGCTGGTGCACGACCTCGTCGGCGGACAGGACGCCGCCGTTCGACTTCATCACATAGAACGGCAACCCACGGGGGGCTCCGCCCCCCGTGCTCCCCCCGAACGACCCGCCCCCACGGGGGGCTCCGCCCCCCGTGCTCCCCCCGAACGACCCGCGGGGTTGCGTCAGGAAGTCGTCGAGGCGTTCGTGGATGTTGGCGACGTAGCGGGAGACGCTGGGCTTGACGGCGGCGTCGACGAGGGTGGTCATCGATCGCTCGTACTCGCGGTACTCGCGCAGCACCTCGGAGCTGATCGAGACGACCGCGTCGGGGTGCTCGCGCTGGAGGATGTCGCGCATCGCGAGCTCGTGGCTGTCGTTGGCGTAGGAGTGCAGGAGGCAGATGCCGATGGTCATGATGCCGCGGTCGCGGAACCAGCGGGCGGCGGCGACGGCGCTCTGCTCGTCGAAGGGCCGGACCTCGTTGCCCTCGAAGTCGAGCCGCCCCCCGACCGTCCTGACGAGGTCGGCGGGCACGATCCGCGGCGGCTTGACCCAGAAGTACGAGTTGCCGTAGCCGTCCGGGACCGCCTGGCGCGCGATCTCGAGGATGAACTCGTAGCCCTCGGTCGTGATGAAGCCGAGCCGCTCCACCTTGCCCTCGAGCAGCTTGTTCGTCGCGACGGTCGTGCCGTGCGAGACGGCGGTGATGTCCTCGCCGCCGGCCCCCATGAGGTCGAGTACCTTGCGGACACCGTTGATGAAGCCGTCGGCGGGGTTGCTCGGCGTCGAGGGCGTCTTCGTCGTGACGAGCTCGCCCGTCTCCTCGTCCAGGGCGACGACGTCGGTGAACGTCCCACCCGTGTCGATGCCGATCCTGATCCGTCGCGCAGTCATGAGAAGGATTCAACAGTTGGCGCGCGGGTGATGCGTTGGCACATCCTGCCAACGGGAGAGGCAGGTGGCGTCAATCCTCACCACGCCAACCCGTATGCCGCTGGGCTGGCTCGGGCGCCCCCGAGCCAGCCGTCGCGGGCAGGATCACCAGCGGACCGTGCCTCCGAAGGCCGCTTGCCCGCCGAGCCAGGAGAGCTTGGCGGAGAGGATGCCCTGTCCCGTGACCAGACGGTGCTCGGTGCCGCTGTAGGTGAGGTCCGCGTGCGGAAGCCGGCGTTGACCTCGAGTGCGCCGCCCATGGGGTGCTGGCACGCCTCTCCGGCGGTGTTGACGCCGATCAGCTCGCCCGATGAGTAGGTGAGCACGCGGCCTGGGCGGCCACGGGCACCGTCGACAGGAGACGGCAGACACCTCGCGAGTCCGTGGCGCCGGTGGGAGCCCGAGACTCCTAGGGTGGTCCCATCCGACCACTGAGGAGGACACGTGGCTCGTCACGTTCTCGTCGTCGACGACGAGGCCCAGATCCGGACGGTGCTGCGCGCGTACCTCGAGGCAGACGGCTACGTCGTGTCGGAGGCGTCCGGTGGAGTCGACGCCGTGCGTCAGATCACGACGACCGTCGGAGCCCGCCCGGACGTCGTGCTCCTCGACGTGGGGCTGCCGGACCTCGACGGTCTCGAGGTGCTGCGGAGGGTGCGGGCGAACTCCGACGTCTTCGTCATCCTCGTCACCGCCCGCTCCGAGGAGGTCGACAAGCTCGTCGGACTCGGCGTCGGCGCCGACGACTACGTCACCAAGCCGTTCAGCCCGCGTGAGGTCGTCGCCCGGGTGAAGTCGGTGCTGCGGCGGGTCCGGGACGACGCCGTCCCTGCCGCGCAGACCCCCTCCCGGGTCCACCGCTTCCCGGGGTTGCGGATCGACGAGGACCGGCGCGAGGTGACCGCCGACGACGGACCCGTCGCCCTGTCGACGTTGGAGTTCGACCTGCTCCTGGCCCTCGCCCAGTCACCCGGGCGCGTCTTCTCGCGCGCCCAGCTGCTCGAGACGGTGTGGGGCTACGACTTCTACGGTGACGAACGCGTCGTCGACGTGCACATCCGGAGCATGCGCAAGGCCCTCGGCGACGACGCCACATCGCCCCGGGTCATCGGCACGGTCCGCGGTGTCGGCTACAAGTTCCTCCTCGAGCCCCTCGGTCGGATGCCATGAACCGTCTGGCCTTCCGCCTCGTGCTCTCCCACCTGCTCGTCGCCCTGCTCGGCGCGGGTGCCACCTTCCTCATCGTCCGGCAGATCGCCCCGCCACTCTTCGAACAGAGCGTCCAGAGGAGGGGGATGGGCAGTGGCCGCCCCGACCAGACCGGGGCAACTCTACGGCTGGAGTTCATCGAGGCCGTTGACCAGGCGCTGCTCATCGGCGCTCTCGTGGGAGCGGGCGCGGCAGCCGCCTTCGGCGCCTTCGCGAGCTACCGGCTCGTCCGCTCCCTCGGGACCATCCGCGCCGCCACACGTGCCATGGCGCGAGGACGCTACGACGTGCCCGTCCCCAGGCCCCGCGAGACGGAGCTCGCCGAGCTCGTCGATGACGTCAACACCCTGGGTCGTGGCCTCGCCGACACGGAGGCGCGGCGGGTGCGGCTGCTCGGCGAGGTCGGCCACGAGATGCGCACCCCACTGACGGTCATCGACGGCTACGTCGAGGCGATGATCGACGGGGTCATGCCGACGGCGCCGGAGCAGCTCGCACAGGTCAGCGAGGAGGTGCGCCGGCTGCGCCGACTCTCGGATGACCTGTCGACCCTCTCTCGCGCGGAGGAAGGTCGGCTTGGCCTGGCGCTTCAGCGTGTCGAGCTGGGTCAGGTCGTTGCTGCTGCCGCCGAACGGCTGCGTCCCCAGGTCGAGGACGCAGGACTGCGCCTCGTCGTCGACGTCGAGCCCGCCCGCACCGAGGTCATGGCGGATGCCGACCGGGTTGCCCAGCTCGTGACCAACCTGGTGGGTAACGCCATCCGGGCCACCGACCCGGGTGGAGAGGTCCGGGTGTCGTGCCGGCCCGACGGCGAGTCCGTGGTCGTCGAGGTGGCCGACACCGGCGAGGGGCTGGACCCGGCTGAGCTCGAGCACATCTTCGAGCGCTTCTACCGCGTCCCGGGCCGGCGGGTGGGCGAGCACGAGACCGGCTCCGGGATCGGCCTGACCATCGCCCGTGGCATCGTTCGCGAGCACGGCGGCCAGTTGACCGGGACCTCGCCGGGTCGCGGTCGCGGTGCGACGTTCACGGCCCGCCTTCCGGCCGCGGGAGCAGCCGACCGGCCGTGAGGGCAGCGTCAGGTGGCGGAGGTGGTGTCGGATCGGGGCGACTGCGTTCGTAGCAAGGGTGAGTGGCCGCCCACGAGGGGCGCCCAGACCACAGGAGATGATCCGAGATGCAGTACCTGCTTTCCGTGATCCACGACAAGCTGGACAGCGCGACCCCGGACGAGATGGCTGACATCGACGTGTTCAACGACCGTCTGCAGGCGGAGGGCCACTGGGTCTTCGCGGGCGGCCTCGGCGCACCCGCCACGGCCACGGTCATCGACAACCGGGACGGGCAGGCCGTCTTCACCGACGGGCCTTTCCTGGAGTCGAAGGAGTACCTCGCCGGGTTCTGGATCATCGAGGCCCCCGACCTCGACGTCGCGCTCAGGATCGCCACCGAGGGGTCGAAGGCCTGCAACCGGAAGGTGGAGGTGCGGCCGTTCCTGTGAGGCGCGTCGACGCGGACGAGGCGATCACCCGGGCCCACCGTGACGAGTGGGCGCGGGTGGTCGCGACCCTGACCAAGCGTTTCGGGGACCTCGACATCGCCGAGGAAGCGACGGCCGAGGCATTCGCGATCGCCGTCGAGCGATGGCCGGTGGACGGGGTTCCCCCCAACCCAGGTGCCTGGCTGACCACCACGGCGGGCCGCAAGGCCATCGACCGGCTCCGGCGCGAGAACAAGCGTGAAGACAAGCACAAGGACGCCCAGATGGCCTTCCACGACCCGCCCGAACCGCTCGAGCCGATCGGCGCCATCGACGACGACCGGCTCCGACTCATCTTCACCTGCTGTCACCCGGCGCTGGCGATGGAGGCCCGTCTGGCGCTGACCCTGCGCATGGTCGGCGGTCTGACCATGCCCGAGATCGCGCGCGCCTTCCTCGTGCAGGAATCCGCCATGGGCCGGCGGATCACCCGCGCGAAGGCCAAGATCAAGGCGGCTCGCATCCCCTATCGGGTGCCGTCGGCGGAGGACCTGCCGGCCCGCGTCTCCGGTGTGCTCGCCGTCCTCTACCTCCTCTTCAACGAGGGCTACCTGGCGACGGGCCCCGACACCGAGCCCGTCCGTCATGACCTGACGGCCGAGGCCATCCGTCTCACCCGACTGGTCCATGCCCTCCTGCCGGACGACGGTGAGGTGGCCGGGCTGCTGGCCCTGATGCTCCTCACGGAGTCCCGTCGCGGCGCGCGCGTCTCGTCGAGCGGAGAGCTGGTACCCCTCGGCGAGCAGGATCGGGGCGCGTGGGACCCGGCGCTGCTCGCCGAGGGCCGCCGGCTGGTGCGCGAGCGCCTGACCTCGGGGGTGGCTCCGGGTCGCTACCAGATCCTGGCCGCGATCAATGCCGTCCACACCTCCGCCCGCGACCCGCGCGACACGGACTGGTCGCAGGTGGTCGCCCTGTACGACCAGCTCGCGCGCCTTGACCCCTCGCCGATCGTCGAACTCAACCGTGCCGTTGCGGTCGCCGAGCTCGATGGGGCGGAGGTGGCCCTGGCGACCGTGGACCGTCTCGAGGGCCAGCTGGCCGGGTATCACGCCTACCACGCCACCCGCGCTGACCTGCTGCGCCGCCTGGGTCGCAGTGAGCAGTCCCGCGCGGCGTACGACAAGGCCATCGAGCTGGCGGGCAACAGCGCCGAGATCGCCTTCCTGGCCCGTCGACGCGGACAGTTGGGGTAGCCTTCGGGAATATACCCCCAGGGGTATGGGTTACGATCCTCGAAACAGGCAACCGTCCAGCCAAGGAGCACCCATGCGGTTCACGCAGTACTACCTCGACTGCCTCTCCCAGGCGTCCTACCTCATCGCCGACGACACGACCGGCCAGGCCGTGGTCGTCGACCCCCGCCGCGACGTCGCCGAGTACCTCGCGGATGCCCGGGAGCACGGACTGACGATCGTCGGCATCATCAACACGCACTTCCACGCGGACTTCCTCTCCGGCCACCTGGAGCTCGCCCGCGAGACCGGCGCCTGGATCGGCTACGGCGCTGCCGCGAAGCCGGAGTTCGAGGTCCGCTCCCTCGAGGACGGCGAGCGCATCAGCCTCGGCGACGTCACCCTCGAGATCATGGCGACCCCCGGCCACACCCCCGAGTCGATCAGCGTCCTCGTCTACGAGCACGCGGACGACGAGGTTGCCTACGGCGTCCTCACGGGTGACGCCCTCTTCATCGGAGACGTCGGTCGCCCCGACCTGCTCGCGTCGATCGGCGTCACGGCCGAGGAGCTCGGCCGGATGCTCTACGACTCGGTGCAGAACAAGCTCATGGGCCTGCCGGACGAGGTGCGTGTCTTCCCCGCCCACGGCGCCGGCTCGGCCTGCGGCAAGAACCTGTCGACGGAGAAGCAGTCCACCATCGGCGAGCAGCGTCGCTTCAACTACGCGTGCACCCCGATGAGCGAGGAGGCCTTCCTCGAGGTCGTCACCGAGGGCCAGCCGTCCGCGCCCAGCTACTTCGTGTACAACGCCACCCTCAACAAGGCCGAGCGTTCGATCCGTGACACCGACGCGACGATCCCGGCTCTGACCGACGACCAGGTCGAGGAGGCGCTCGCGGCCGGGGCGGTCCTCGTCGACGCGCGCGAGCAGCAGGAGTTCGCTGCCGGCCACCTCAAGGGCTCGATCAGCATCCCCACCGACGGCCGACTGGCCGAGACCGTGGGGACCGTCCTCGAGCCGGACCAGCAGTTCGTCATCCTCGCCTCCGAGGAGGAGGCCCAGGAGACCGCCGTCCGCTTCCACCGGATCGGCTTCGACCACGTGCTCGGCTACGTCTCCGACCCGGAGGGCTACCTGCTGGCCCGTCAGGAGCAGGTCGAGCACTCGAGCCGCCTGACCGTGGCCCAGATCGAGGACATCTGCGAGTCCGAGCACGTCCAGCTGCTCGACATCCGCAACGTCGGTGAGCTCGCCTCCGGCGCCATCCCCGGCTCGCGGCACCTGCCCCTGGCCGAGCTGCGCGGCCGCCTCGACGAGCTCGACCGTGAGCGCCCCGTCGTCCTCTACTGTGCGGGCGGCTGGCGCAGCAACGTCGGGGCGAGCGTCCTTCGCGCCGAGGGCTTCACCGATGTCTCCGACATCATCGGAGGCTTCAACGCCTGGGCCCTGACCCACGCGCTCGCTTCCTGAGCAGGAACACAACCCAGCCCCCCCAAACGAGTGGCCCCGAACGCGTGCGTTCGGGGCCACTCGACGTGCTCGTGAGGTCGAGTGGCCGCAAAGTCTCACGTGGCGCGTGCGTTCGGGGCCACTCGACGTGCTCGTGAGGTCGAGTGGCCGCAAAGGGCACGTCCCGACCAGCAGCCGGCCCAGCGGCATACGACAGCAGCGCCCGCACCCACGCTCGGTGGGTGCGGGCGCCTGCCGTCGGTCAGCTCGCGCTCTGGAGCGCGATCCGCTCGACGATGTCCTTCTGAGCCTTGATCTGCGCCGAGGTCGACGCCGGGTTCATCCGGATCGTCTCGGCAGTGAGCATGGCTGCGCCGAAGGTGCTGTCGTCGACGCCGTCACCGTCGGTGTCGACCGCGGTGTCGAGCTTGACGGAACCGTTGGCGAAGTTGAGCCAGGCACCGAGGGCCATCTGGTCGAAGATGACCTCAGCCGGTGACTTCGCCGGCGCGTTGAGCACGTGGGCTGCCGCGGCGCGCGTCGACGCGTCGGTGTCCTCGTCGAAGACGAGGCTGAGGTAGCCGACGATGTCGAGGTAGCACTGCAGCTGCGCCGGGGTGAAGTCGTTCGGCGGCTTGTCCCGGTACTGGTTGAGCCACCAGCCGTGCCCCTTGGAGACGTCGGCGTTGCCGGTGACGAGCACGGCCGCGCTGTCGTTGCCGGAGCCACCGTCGTCGTCGGTCACCGTCGTCGTCAGGGTGTAGAGGCACGCGTCGCCGTAGGCGTGGGTCTCCGACAGGTCGACATCGCGCGGCTGGATGCTCGGGCTCTTCGGCGGGTCGAGCGCCGGCGGGTTGACGAGCGACGTCTGGCTGTCGGTCGTGCCGTCGCCCCACGCCCACTCGAAGGTGAGGTCGTCACTGCCCGGGTCCTCGGAGCCGACGGGGACGGTGAGGTCCTCACCCGCCTCGAGGATGAACGCCGAGACGCCGTCATAGACCTGCTCGCCGGACGTGTCGATGACGGCAGTCGGGTCGACGTTGGCGACGCTCGCGGTGTTGCTCCCGCAGTTGCCCGTCGTGTCGTCGTCGGCCGCGCAGACCTCGACGGTGTAGTCGCCGTTGTCGCCGTACTGGTGCTGGACCGAGAAGGTCAGCGTCGCGTCGGGACGGACGTTCTCGAGGTTGCCCGCGAGGGCGACCGGAGCCGCACCGTCGTCGAAGGTGATCGTCGCGGTGAGCGGGTCGAGCCAGCCCGGGTCGGTGACCGTGCCGGTCACCGTGACGGTGCCGAGCTCGTCGATCGGCGTGATCGCGTCGACGACGACCGTCGGGGCGACGTTGGTCACCGTCACGGACGAGGTGTCGGTCGAGGTGTTGCCGAAGGCATCCGTGACGCGCAGCCCGATCGGGAAGGCGCCGTCCTGGCCGACGGCCGTGAAGTCGGGCGTCGGCCCGGTCGCGTCGTCGTAGGCGCCGTCGTTGTCGAGGTCCCACTCGTAGGTCGTGATGGCGCCGGCGGACGGGTCGGTGCCGGAGGCGGAACCCGTGCCGTCGAGCTGGACATCGGTGCCCTCGGGCGTGACATAGGGACCGTCGGCGTCGGCCGTCGGGAGGCACTCGGCCGGGATGTCGTCACTCGCGGACGGCACCTCGTCGAGCCCACCACTGGAGCCGGTGCCGAGCCCGCGCCCAGCGAAGGCCGACCAGATGAGGCAGCGGTTCGCGCCGCCGTCAGCTGTCAGCAGGCCGTCCCGGGCGTCGATGAAGGTCGGGTTCGCCGGTGTGGCCTTCATCCCGTCGAGGACGAGGGAGGCCATCGCCTCGACGCCTCCGGGGATCTGGGCCCGGATGTCGTAGAGGGCCGAGGCCCAGATCTGGCCGTTGCCGTGGCCGCTGCCCGAGTTCGTGTCGTAGTTCTGGAAGGTGAGGTTGGAGTTGTCGTAGGCGACGGCCCGGATCCCGGTCGTGGCGTTGCCGGTGACGTACTCGCCGATGACGGCGTCGCCCCACTTGAGGTAGGACACGACGTCGCTCCAGCCCTCGCCGAGGGCGCCGCGCTGGTCCCCGCCGTTGTAGCCGAGGTTGCCGCCGCCGACGAGCCGGCTGGACACGCCGTGGCCGTACTCGTGCGCGATGACGTCGCCGTCGAAGTCACCGTCACGGAAGGGGCGGCTCGGGATCCACATGTACATCTGCATCCGCGGGCTCGCGCCGTCGCCGGGCGTGCCGAAGTTGGCGTTGTTGCGGCAGCGGTCCTCGGTCTCGTTGGGAGTGCCGTCGCCGTCGTCGCAGCCGAAGTCGTAGCCGTCCTGCGCCTCGGCGAGGACCGGGTCGCCCCCGCTGCCGCCGCGGCCGAAGTTGTCGACCTGGAAGTTGCCGCTCGCCTCGTCGAAGCCGTGCCCGTAGAGCCAGTCGTGCATGACGTTCGTGTAGTAGAACAGCTGGGTGATCGCCGCGTCGCGGTCCGCGTCGAGGGCGGCCACGGAGTTGACGTCGGCCGTGGTGCGCCAGGCGTCCGTGAACGTGTAGTTGAAGTGCTGGTCCGCGGCCGTCGGCTGGTACTCGTTGTTGGCGTCGTCGTCGTTGCGGTCGAGGTAGGCGTTGACGTTGTTGCCGCTCGTCGTCGTCCCGCTCACCCACGAGCCGTCGAGGCCCGTGAAGGCGGTGACCTGCCGGGTCGCGCCCGGCGCCTCCGGGTGCTGCTCTCGCGTCACCGTGCCCTCGGGGCCGGCGTGCGCATAGCGGCTGGTCCGGTCGAGCACGGCGCCGGTGCGGGCGTCGACGACCGTCTCCCACCACTCCTGGCCGGACGACTCGATGTCGGTCACCCAGGCGAGCGTGAGGCGGCGCCCGTGGTCGGAGGGCTGCCAGACCAGCTCGGTCGAGACCGGCCGGTCGGCCGCGTTGCCGACCCCGTAGACGTTGGGGAAGGTTCGCCTGCCGGACGTCGAGACGTCGGCCTCGCGCAGCGGTCGGCGCGCCTTGGCGCCCTGGGCGCCCGCTGCCTTGTCGAGCGCCTGGCGGGCGTTGAGTGCTGGCGCCCGCGACGCGCTCGCGCCGACGGCGCCGGCGGCGAGGTGCCCTGCCGCAGACAGGACGCGCCCGTCCGCCGCGACGACGACGGTCAGCAGTGCGTCGTTGACGCGCAGTCCGCCGACCTGCTGGCCGACATGGATCGCAGAGGCGCCGCTCGTCAAGGCGAGCTCCTTTGCGACGTAAAGGTTCCGGGCGTGACCCGGGCTCAGGCCGAAGTCCTTCGCGCGCGCACGGACGAAGGCGAGAGCGAGGTCGGCAGGAGCACCCTTCGACGGTGCGGTGAGCCCGGTGCGGTCGGATCGGATCGACTCGATGGCGCCGGTGACGCTGTCCCTTCGGACGACGGGGGCATCGGCCGCCGACGCGGCCCCCGGACTGGCCCCCGGGGCGTTGGACGCGCCCAAGCCGTCGGGACCCGGATCCGGTGGTCCGGCGGCCAGGACCGACGGACTGGTCATGGTGACGAAGAGAAGGCCGCCGATGGCAGCGGAAACAGAGCGACGTATACGCACGAGAACCCCCCGATGAGTGCGTGCGTCGGCGCGTCTCGCCGACGCGTGCCGATTGGCACCTCCCAGAATGCTCGGGTCAGCTCCCGCTGTCAGGCAAACGCTCGAATTTGTGCTCAGTGCGCGCCGAGCCCGCTGCGGTGTCGGGTGTCGTATGCCGCTGGGCGGGCTCACCCCGTGGCGCGACGTCGGTGGTGGGCCGGGTCAGCCGTCGGGGCCGGGTCGCACTGACGCATGCGAGAAGGAGCTCGCCGCCGCGCGCTCGAGCTCGTCGCGATGACCGCGGATGAGGTCGAGGTTGCGGTCACGCAGGTGGTCGAAGCCCTGTCCCACACTCGATCCGGGGGTGAGCGACGCGAGCGCCTCCGCCGGGTCGAGTCGGGCGGAGACCCAGCTCTCGTGGCTCGCGGCCCTCGCGACGACGTGGCCGATCGGTGTGACGATGTGGGAGTTGCCGAAGTAGATGACGCCTGCCGGGTCGATCCCGGTGGCGTTGGCGCCGATGACGTAGACGTGGTTGTCGTAGGCGCGTGCCCTGGAGGTGAGGTCCCAGATGTCGGCGGACCGCAGGAGAGCAGACGGTCGGCAGATCACCTCGGCGCCCTGCACCGCCTGGATCCGCGACAGCTCGGGGTAGTCCCCGTCGAAGCAGATGATCATGCCGATCCTGCCGAGCTCGGTGTCGCAGACGGTGACCGAGTCCCCGGGAGTGACCCAGCCGCCCCCGTCGACGGCCTCGGTGCAGAAGGGGTGGGTCTTGCGGTAGACGCCGAGGACCTCACCTGACGGGGAGATGAGGACTGACGCGTTGTAGACGGTGCCGCGCTCCGGCCCTCGCTCGTAGGTGCCGACGCACACGTGGGCGCCGGTCTCGCGGGCGACCTCCTGGACGGGTTCCACGATGCCACCGGGAAGGTCGGTGACGAGGTCCCAGAGCTCCTCCTTCGAGCAGCCCGGTGTGAAGCCGGTGGTCGCCGACTCCGGCAGCACGACCAGCTCGGCGCCCGTCGCGTCGACACACCGCCGGGTCATGTCGACGCAACGGTCGAGGTTGCCCTCGATGGACTCCCGGGTGAGCGGGCCAGGGAGCGGACCGAGCTGGACGGCGGCGGCGGTGAAGGCGCGCACCTCAGCCTCTCCCGATGGCCCAGCCGATGAGCACGCCGATGAACGCGATCGCGCTCCCGGTGACCGTCCCCATGACGAAGTCCTTGATCCGGGTGGACTCCGCACCCGCCGCTGCCTTGCCCGCGTAGACGGTTCCGACCCCACCCGGCCGTATGCCGCTGGGCTCGCTCACCGCAGAGGGCCCGGGGGCCGCGGTGGCCGGCTGTGCGCCGCCTCCCAGCGCGGCCGGGGCAGGTGCGACGGCGCGTGCCTCGGGTGGGACGCCAGCGATCTCGGCGTCGAGCGCGGCGAAGAACTGGCCCGCCATCTTCTTCGTGACCCCGGACAGCATCCGCTGGCCGACCCCACCGATCGGCCCGCCGACGGACGCGTCGGCCTCGTAGCTCACGCGGGTCCCGCCGTCCTCGAGCGGCGCGACCCTGACGTCGACGTCGGCGGCCACGGTGCCCGGCGCCCCGGCCCCCGACGCCTTCATGGTGAACGCCTCCGGGTGCTGCGGGTTGAGCAGGAGGACCTCGCCGTCGTAGGTGCCCTTGACGGCAGCGACCCCGGCCGTGACGGTCATCGCGTAGTGGTTCGGGGCGAGCTCGACGAGGCGCTCACAGCCGGGCAGTGCGCGGGCGAGGACCGCCGGGTCGTGGATGGCGTCCCACACCTGCAGGGGGTCGGCAGAGAGGGAGGCGGTGCCGGAGATCTTCATGCGGTGGGCTCCTCGGTTGCAGACGGCGCGCCGCCGGCAGTGGCGGCACGCTTGAGGGACGGGAGGTCACCGGCGTCGTGCCGTCGGCGCAGCTCCCAGAGGTCGTTGGGGGAGATCGGCATCCGGGTGATCGGGAACCCCTCGGCGTCCTCGATGGCGGACGCGATGACGGCCGACACGGGGATGCACCCGGCCTCGCCGGCGCCCTTGATGCCCAACGGGTTGAGCGGCGAGGGGGTCTCGAGGTGGTCCGCCTCGATGGTCGGCACCTCGGAGGCGTAGGGCATGAGGAAGTCCATGAACGACGCGTTGAGCAGCTGGCCCGACTCGTCGTAGGCCATCCGCTCGTAGAGGGCCCCGCCGACGCCCTGGGCGACGCCCCCGTGGACCTGGCCCTCGACGATCATCGGGTTGATCATCGGGCCGCAGTCGTGGATGACGCAGTAGCGCAGGATCCGGATCTCGGCGGTCACGGGGTCGGTCTCGACGATCGCCGCGTGCATCCCGTTGGCGAAGGTCGCCTGCGTGGGGGAGTAGAAGTCCTTGCCCTCGAGCCCCGGCTCCTCGTCGTCGGCGACAGGTGGCTTGTCGGGGTCGAACGTGCCGGCGAACTGGGTGGCCGCCTTGGCCGCCTCGTCGAACGCGTAGCGCAGCGGGTTGGACAGGACCGAGATGGTGCCGAGGGACATCGAGGTGTGGGGCGCGCCCCTGACACTGATCGTGCCGTCGACGATGTCGAGGTCGTCCACGGACACCTCGAGCGCGTCGGCCGCGATCCGCAGGGCCTTGGCGCGGACGTTGCGCGCTGCGAGCGCGATCGCGTTGCCCGACATCACGGCGGCCCGGGACGCGAAGGTCCCCACGGCGTAGGGCATCCGGCGCGTGTCACCGGTCGTGACGTGGACGTCCTCGATGCGGACGCCGAGCTCCTGGGCGACGATCTGGGCGAAGACCGTCTCGTGGCCCTGGCCCTGCGACGTCAGACCCGTCGACACGTTGACCCGCCCACTCGTCTCGATCTGGATGTGACCACCCTCGTAGGGCCCGACGCCGGTGCCCTCGACGTAGCAGCCGATCCCCAGGCCGACCTTGCGGCCCTCGGCCTCGGCCTGCGCCCGGTACTCCGAGAAGTCGTCCCAGCCGACGAGCTTCTTGAGCTTGTCGAGACTCGCCGGGAAGTCGCCCGAGTCGTACTTGAGCGGGCGGCCGTCCTGGAAGAGCAGGCCGTGGTCGTAGGGCATCTCCGAGGGCAGGATGAAGTTCCGGGCCCGGACCTCGGCCCGGTCGAGCTCGAGGAAGTCCGCGATCGCATCCATCGCGCGCTCCATGGCGAAGACGCCCTGGGGTCGCCCGGCGCCGCGGTAGGGCGTGACGATGACGGTGTTGGTGTAGAGCGACCAGAACTCGACCCGGTAGGTGCCCGGCTTGTAGGGCCCGAGCAGCTGGGTCGAGGTGATGATGGGGACGATGATCCCGTAGGGCGTGTAGGCGCCGTTGTCGTGCCAGAGCTTGACGTCGAGGCCGAGCAGCCGGCCCTCGTCGTCGAAGCCGACGGTGACGCGCTGGAGCTGACCTCGCTCGTGCGCCGACGACACGAAGTGCTCGCGCCGGTCCTCGGTCCACTTCACCGGCCGACCGAGCAGCCTTGCGGCCCAGGCCACGAGGATCTCCTCCGGCCAGGGGTGCATGATCTTGACGCCGAAGCCGCCCCCGACGTCGGGCGCGATGCACTCGACCTTGGCGAGCGGCAGCCCGAGCCGGGCCGCGACCGCCGCGCGGACGCCGGTCGAGGTCTGGGTCGACGAGTACATCCGCAGCTCGTCGCGCTCGTCGTCCCACCGGGCGTAGACCCCCTTGCCCTCCATCGGCATGGAGGCGCTCCGCTCGATGTCGAGGTCCAGCGTCAGCGTGTGGGGGGCGGCGGCGAGGGCGGCCTCGACGTCGCCGACCTGCTGGGTCATGTGCGCGGCCACGTTGCCGGGGACGTCCTCGTGGACGAGGTGCTCGCCGTCGCGGGCCGCCTCGACACCGACGACGACGGGCAGCTGCTCGTAGGTCACGCGGATCCGCTGACAGGCGTCCTCCGCGACGTAGCGGTTCGTCGCCACGACCATGACGACGGCCTCGCCGACGTGGTTGACCTCGTTCTTCGCCAGGGCGTAGGCGGTCCGCCCGTGGGTCAGGGTGGGGTGCGGGATGAGGAGGGGCAACGCCTCGGCCATCGGCCCGGTGAGGTCCTCGTGGACGTAGATCGCGGAGACCCCCTCGACGTCGATCGCGTCGGCGACGTCGATGTCGACGATCCGCGCATGGGCGTGGGGGCTGCGGACGAACGCCGCCTCCAGCGCGTCGTGGCCGAGGTCGTCGAGGTAGCGACCGCCGCCCGTGATGAGCCGTGGGTCCTCCCGCCGCTTGACGGGCGCCCCGAACATCTGCGTCGTCATGCCGAGTCCTCCTCAGCCACAAGAGAACTGGTCGTATGCTGCTGAGTCGGCTCAGCGGCATACGGCTCCTTCCGCTCCTCCCGCAGCTCTGCTGCGCGCAGCACGCTCTTGACGATGTTCTGGTAGCCGGTGCAGCGGCAGAGGTTGCCGGAGACGGCCTCGCGGGCCTCCTCGGCCGTCGGGGACGGGTTCTCCTCGAGGTAGGCGGTGACGGTCGTGAGGAAGCCCGGCGTGCAGAAGCCGCACTGGAGGCCATGGCACTCGGCGAAGGCCTGCTGGGCCGGGTTCATCGGCTCGCCTGTCGGGCTCGGGCGTGCGTCCGGCCGGGAGCCGAGCCCTTCGACGGTCGTGATGGCGTGGTCCTGGGCGGTGACGGCGAACATCAGGCACGAGCGCATCGGCTGGTCGTCGACGAGGACGGTGCACGCACCGCAGACGCCGTGCTCGCAGCCGACGTGCGTGCCGGTGAGCCCGAGGTCGTGGCGCAGGAAGTCGGACAGCAGCCGTCGCGCCGGCACCGACGCGGAGCGCGCGATGCCGTTGACGACGATCGTCACGTCGTGGAGGACCTCGGTCGAGGCCGTGTCAGTCATGGTGTGC
Source organism: Intrasporangium sp. (assembly GCF_032907665.1). Taxonomy (GTDB): domain Bacteria; phylum Actinomycetota; class Actinomycetes; order Actinomycetales; family Dermatophilaceae; genus Intrasporangium. The sequence continues at coordinate 7,978 of NZ_JAJJPG010000042.1, read as the reverse complement.
TCCTGCAGAGTTGGCGGCCTCGCGGAGGGCCCGACGGGTGAGTTCGCCCGCGAGCATCCGGCGGTACTCGGACGTGGCGTGGATGTCGGACTCCGGCTCGACGTGGCCACGCACCGCCTCGCTCGCGGAGTCCAGCGCCGCGTCCCAGGCGCCGGAGCCCGGCTCGACCCCGGCGAGCAACGGCTCCAGGTCGAGCACCGAGGGGACGTCGGTCACAGAAACGAACGAAGCGCGCGCCCCGGACACCGTCCCGTCGGTGAGGGTCACCGCGACCCCGACCCCGGCCAAGGCATAGTCGCCGGACCGGCGAGCCGACTCGAGGAAGGCGGTGCCGGTCCCCTCGACGAAGCAGCCGAAGCGGACTGCGACGACGAGCTCCTCGGGCGCGAGCGACGTCTCGAGGGTGCCGAGGAAGAAGTCCTGCCACGGGATGTCACGGCTGCCCGCGGAGCCGGTGACCTCGACGACGCCATCGGTGAGCGCGAGCACGGCAGGCATCTCGCCGCACGGGTCGGCGTGGGCGATCGACCCGACGGTCGTGCCGCGGTTGCGGATCGCGGGGTGCGCGACGTTGAGCAGGCCCTGGCGAAGGATGGGCTGAGCGGCATACGCCTCCGTCGACTGTTCGAGCCCACGGTGGCGGACGAGGGCGCCGACGCGGACGCAGCCGCCATCGACGGTGACGTCGGAGAGCCCGTCGACCCGGTTGATGTCGACGAGGTGGGCCGGGGAGGCCAGCCGCATGTTGAGGATCGGGATGAGGCTCTGTCCGCCGGCGAGGACCTTGCCGTCGTGGCCGACGTCGGCGAGGACGGCAACGGCCTCCTCCACCGAGCGAGGGGCGTGGTGAACGAAGGGGGCGGGCTTCACCGAACCGATCCTGCCTTCCAGATCCCTGTGGCACCAGAGGTTCTTGTGCATCCCTGCGTCTGGGCGTTTGGCACAACTTGCCAGCGCATCCGCCGCTCGCTCCCCGCCCACCACGTCGAGTGGCCCCAAACGCGGGGGAGTTGGGGCGGTCGTGGGGGCATTCGTGGCCACTCGACTCGGAGGCGCGCACCCCCGCCTCAGGTCGAGTGGCCCCAAACGGCACGTGGGCCCCCGAACGAGTCGGGGGCCCACGTGCGACCGCGGTCCGTGCTAACGGCGCGACTCGGGGCGCTCGCCGGCCTGGTAGAGGTCGTCGACGCCGTCGGCATCGCCGTAGGTCCCCTCCTCCTCCCCGAGGGAGATCATCGTCCCGCCGGCCGCCTCCGCCCGGGCGCGCAGCTCCGACGGGGCAATCGCCTTGGCCAGGTGCCAGCCGGCGATCGCGACGATGGTGCCGAGGGCGATGCCTCCGAGCGTGAAGTCGTCGGTGATCTTCAGCTCGACGTTGCCGATGCCGATGATGATGCCGGCCGCGATCGGCACGAGGTTGATCGGGTTGCCGAAGTCGACGCCGTTCTCCTTCCAGATCTTGGCGCCGAGCAGGCCGATCATGCCGTAGAGGACGACGGTGATGCCGCCGAGGACGCCGCCCGGGACGGCCGCGACGAGCGCGCCGAACTTCGGCGACAGACCGAAGAGAATGGCGACGATGGCGGCGACGTAGTACGCGGCCGTCGAGTACACACGGGTCGCCGCCATGACGCCGATGTTCTCGGCGTAGGTCGTGGTCGGCGAGCCACCGACCGAGGATGCGATCGCCGTGCCCACGCCGTCGGCGGCGATGGCGCGGCCCATGTAGGGGTCGAGGTCATGACCGGTCATCTCGGCGACCGCCTTGACGTGGCCGGTGTTCTCCGCGATGAGGGCGATGACGGCGGGCAGGACGAGCAGGATCGCGGCAACGGAGAAGCTCGGTGTGTGCCAGCCCGCAACCTCCCGGCCGTCCTGACCCATCATCGTCTCGGGTGGGAAGCCGAACCAGGACGCCGCCCCGACCGCATCGAAGTTGGTGCGGAAGTGATCCGTCGCCTCGGTCGCACCGGGCAGCGGCGAGTTGATCATGCCGGCGGTCTTGTCGAGCACCCACGAGAGGACGAAGCCGAAGACGAGGGCGAGGAAGACGGCGATGCGCGACACGAAGCCCCGGAAGGCGACCGCGCAGACGATGGTGAAGAGCATGACCAGGATCGCCACCCACTGGTCCTGCGGCCAGTAGATCCCGGCGACGACGGGTGCGAGGTTGAACCCGATGAGCATGACGACCGCGCCGGTGACGACCGGCGGCAGGACGCGATGCAGCACCCCCGAGCCCATGTAGTGGATGAGCACACCGACGAGTGCGAGCACGATGCCGGCGACCAGGATGGCACCCGTGACCGTGCTCGAGTCGCCGCCCTGGGCGCGGATCGCGGCCACGCCCCCGACGAAGCTCGCCGACGTGCCGAGGTAGCTCGGCACCTTCCCGTTGACGATGAGCAGGAAGATGATCGTCGCGATTCCGCTCATCATGATCGCGAGCTGCGGGTTGAGGCCCATGACGATCGGGAAGACGAAGGTCGCACCGAACATCGCGACGACGTGCTGGGCGCCCAGCCCGATCGTCTTGCCCCAGGAGAGACGTTCGTCGGGGGCGACGACGTCGTCGGGGCCCATCGTCTTGCCGTCCCCGTGCAGTTTCCAGCCCAAAGCCATCGAAGACTCCTTGCGCGAATTGCGGCCGGCCACCCTCGTGTGACCCGGCTCACTCCCAACGGCGGGATGGGCGAAAACTACTCCGATTCATGGGGGGGACATTCGGCATTTGCTGATAACGAGTTGGTCCCGTTCCTTGCCAAAGGTGCCGTACCGCGCGACCCGAGCACGACGGATGTTGCCGTATGCCGCTGGGCGGGCTCCCGCCCGATCGCGGCCCGAGCCGGCCAGCCC